>DUCH01000180.1 GCA_012959865.1 Myxococcales bacterium
GGGCTCGGGTGCAGGCTCGGGCTCTTCGACCTTCGCGCGCTTGCGTCGACGCAGAACCGTCTTGCCGCCCTTGCGTTGGACACGACTCTCGACCATTTGCTTAGTCGGCTCGGGCTGGGCTCCGAGCTTTGCGCGCAAGTCGGCCACCTGGTCTTCATCCAATGAAGCCATTGCACTTTTAAGTTCGACTCCCGCCGCAGCCGCCCGCTCGACGAAATCGTGCCGGTCGATCCCAAGCTCTTCAGCGAGCTTATATGCCCTGATTTTGGCCATACACTCCGTATCCGCGGCTATTCGGCCGCCCCATCCGTTGAATTAATTTCGGCATGCTCGCCCGCACCCTCGGACGAACTATCCGATTCGGTTTCTTCAGGGGTCTCATCCGGGGCAGCAACCGCTTGCTCGGCTGCCGCTACCTCTGCCTCGGCGGCTGCCGCTACCTCTGCCTCGGCGGCTGCCGCTGCCGCTGCCTCGGTCGCTGCCGCTGCCGCTGCCTCGGCGGCAGCCTCGGCCTCCAGACGCTGCTGTTCTTCTTCTTCGATCTTGACGCCCACCAGTTCGCCAGCCCGCACTTTGATCTTCTCAGCTCCCTCTTCGTCGATCCCCGGAAAAGAAGCCAACAATTCGACTGAACACTGGGACAAATCCTCGAGGCTCATTACACCCTGCTGGAGCAACAATTCCGCCTCCGGATCCCCGCACCCCTCGACTTCGGAAATCGCCCGGGAGAGCCATTGAGCAACTTCCTTCATCTTCGACTCGCTCTTGATATCGATCTTCCAACCGGTGAGCTGGACCGCCAAGCGAACATTCTGACCCCGCCTGCCAATCGCCAGAGACAGCTGATCGTCGGGAACGATCACATCCATCGATCGGGTATCCTCGTCGATGATCACCTTGGAAACCTGCGCAGGAGAAAGTGCGCTGTACACGTAGCGGGCAGGGTCTTCGTTCCAGGGCACGATATCGATGCGCTCGCCCCGGAGTTCCTGCACCACCGACTGGACCCGGCTGCCCTTCATTCCCACACAGGCACCCACGGGATCCACATCGCTATCCCGGGATGAGACCGCGATCTTTGAGCGACCTCCGGGCTCTCGCGCAGCCGCCTCGATGGTCACGATCTTTTCGTACATCTCGGGGACTTCCTGCTCGAACAACTTGGTGAGCAATTCGGTTGCCGTTCGCGACAGAACGATCTGCGGCCCCTTGCTCATGCGATTGACCTCAAGCACGTAGGCGCGAATCCGATCCCCCGGCCGGTACCCCTCTCGCGGAACCTGCTCCTTGGGCGGGAGAATCGCTTCGGTTCGGCCGAGATCAACGATCAATGAGCCCTTCTCGAACCGCCGCACAATCCCGTTGACGACCTCACCCTGTCGGTCCGAATACTCGTCATAGGTGTGATCGCGCTCGGCATCCCGCAGTCGCTGGATAATGACCTGCTTTGCCGCCTGGGCGAGAATGCGACCGAACCCGGTCGTATCCATCTTGACGCCGATTTCGTCGCCGATCTCGGCCTCGGGATCATATTCTGTCAGCGCCACCGAGTGAGCTATTTGGCTCTTGCGATCCGTGACGACTTCGACCACTTCCATGAACTCAAAGAGCTCGATCTCGCCGAGTTCCTCGCTGTAGCGAGCCTCGATTTCCTTATCCAGGCCGTGCCGCTTGCGCGCAGCCTGAACCATCGCCTCTTCGAGGGCGCCGATAATGTCGCCCGAATCGATGCCCTTGTCTTTGGCGATCTGATCAATTTCACGCTTCAACGTCGCGATGAGCATGTTTGCTCCAGTCAATCATTGGACCCGGACTCTTTCGTCGGGTCGCATTCCGTTCCGCCTCAGGCGGAGCCATTTATTTGAAAATCGGCGCTGCTGAACGAATAGACCGAGTTTGCTTTCTCGATGTCGTCAAATGGGATTCCCATTTGCTCGCCATCGACGACCACCGTCGCTACCCCGTCAACGAACTGCAGCAGTTCGCCCCTGAATCGTCGGCGTCCATCGAGGGGTCGCCGGGTTTTGACCTTCACCAATCCTCCGCACGCAGCAGCGAAGTCCTTCTCGCGGGCCAACATCCGGTCGAGCCCGGGCGATGACACCTCCAAGCGGTATTCGCTATCCATGATTTCGGCCGCTTCGAGACTGCTCTCCACTTCCCTCGAAACCTGGGCCAGACGATCCACCTGAATCCTTCCATCCGCGGCCGCGCTATCGAGAGTGACTCGCAGCACTGTTTGTCCCCGATCCCGAATCGTTTGGACGTCCATCAATTCCAATCCGTGCTCCACGACAACGGGTTCGATGCAGTTCTTGAGTTCCTTGGGTATGTCCCGGTACACCACCGTGGTCCTCCCAGCCCTTCCGGCTGCGATCTCCTGCGAACTCCGCAGCGTGGGAATCCGGCAAAAAAAAAACGGACGCTCGTCCGCTTTTCCGGTTTCAACCCACCGCGTCTTGCGACTCGGTGGGAATCGACCCAATCCCGAATACCTGAAAAGCATTCTACTTACACCGACTTACCGCCCGGCTCGCGCCGCTCATCGATCGCTCACGGATCGCCCGCTCCTGCTCGCATCAGCCCACCCTTTGGGCAGTCTGCTGCCGAACTGGGCGTTCACGACGACATTCCCGCTCGCTTCATCGACCTCGATCTCATTCTCATTCTCTCGCTGCCCCGCTCAGAACACCGTAGAGCCCCACGTAGCGGCCTGCGTTGTTCCTTTGACTCTGGGCCCTTCTTTGCCCTGCGGCGAAATCCAACGACCAATCTCGATCATTCTCACCGTAAGGCGCCGCAAAGTAAATGAAATACTGCCGATTGGCAACCGGGAATCAGGCCCCGGGAAGCCGCAGACCGCCAATCAGATCCGCGACCCGCGGGAAGCCGTGACGAGCCGCATAGAGGGCGATTCCTTCGGCAATTTCCTGGGCCGCTGCCGGATTCAGATAGTTCGCGGTTCCGACCTGAACCGCAGTGGCTCCGCAGAGCAGGAACTTCACGGCATCCTCCGGGGTGATAATCCCTCCAATACCGCAGATGGGAATCGAGACCGCTTGGGCGACCTGCCAGACCATGCGCAGGGCGATGGGCCGAATCGCCGGCCCCGAGAGCCCGCCCAGGACATTGCTCAGAACCGGGCGTCGGGACTCGACATCGACTTCCATCGCTTGCACGGCATTGATGAGCGAGATTCCGTCGGCCCCAGCGGCCTCGCAAACCCGTGCCATCTCGTCGATCCGGGTCACATTGGGAGAAAGTTTCGCCAGCAGCGGCTTGGCTGTAGCAGCTCGAACCTCGGCGATCAGTTCTTCGAGCAGACCCGGGTCTTGGCCGAACTCGATGCCTCCGCTCTTGACATGGGGGCATGACGCATTGACTTCAATCCCGGCGACCCGGGGCGACTCCGAGAGCCGGGCCGCAAGCTCGGCGTAATCGCCCGGACGGGTTCCGAAGCAGCTGGCGATGACCACCACGTTCTCGGGCAGGGCGGGCAAGCGCTCGCCCAGGAAGGCCTCCACCCCGATATTCTCGATACTGATGGCGTTGAGCATCCCCGAAGGCGTCTCGGCGATCCGCGGGGGTGGATTCCCCGAGCGCGGCGCCAAAGTCAGGCTCTTGGCGACGAACCCCCCAATTGCTCCCAAGTCCATGAAGGGCGAAAACTCGGTCCCATAGCCGAAAGTCCCCGAGGCCGTGAGCACGGGATTTCGCAGTTCAATCCCCGCGAGGTTGACCCGAGTATCCACCTCCAGCGTCAAGCCAGTCCCTCCCACATCACCTGGTCGGCGGCATAGACCGGGCCAGAACGGCAGATCAACGAGTACCCCCCCGCTCGCAGGGGCACGGCGCAGCCCAAACAGACACCGAACCCGCAGGCCATGGTGTTCTCCAACGAGACCTGGCACCCCGCGCCGGCTCGAACGGCGATCTCCGCACAGGCACGCATCATGGGCGTCGGTCCGCACGCGTAGAGGGTGGTCGGGACATGCGAAGACCCGAGCAACGCTTCGAGCCCGTCCGTCACCCGGCCGGCCCGGCCTCGGCTTCCGTCCTCGGTGGTGACCTGGAACCCCACCTCGAGGGCCTCGAAGTCGTCGGCCCCCATCAAATCCCCGGCGCTGCGTGCCCCCAGAACCACTTCGACCTCGACTCGAGGGGCCGCGCGGGCGGCGAGTTCATAGAGGGAAGCGATCCCCGTGCCGCCCCCGACCAGCACCGCACGGCTGCCATCTGGAATCGGCGCAAAACCTTGCCCCAAGGGCCCAACCAGCCGAACCGAGTCCCCCGGGCGGGCGTCGGCCAGGAGCCGGGTCCCTCGGCCGGCGACCTTCAGAAGAAAGTCCACCCGAGTCGGCCCTTCCGCCCCGCCGGGCGCATGGCCCCGGTAGACCGCCATGGGACGCGGAAGCAGAGGATCCGTGCGCTCCGCCTCACTCGGTCCCCCGGCCGAGAGCATCGCAAATTGCCCGGGCTCGGCGCCTGGCCAATCGGGAACTTCCAGACCGAGACGATAATTTCCCCGGCCATCCCCGTGATTTTCAAGAACGCCGGCATCGACCCGGATGGGCGCACGCGGCAGAGTTTGGGGGGCGAGGGATTCAGTCATGGGGAGCCTGGCTTGGCCAACGGGTTATTAGCGCGGGCGGCGCGGGACGACCACGCGGCGGCGGGCGAAGGGCGAAAGGCCAGCCAGTCGCTTCTGGTGATCTCCCCCAAGAACTCATTCTACCGGGCCTCCCGCATGCTCGGGCGCGCGACCTCTCATCGTCCCATCCGGGACCTCTGGCCGGGAGGACGGTCACCGGGGATCTCGACGGCGATGGGCTCGATGACCTGGTCGTCTCCGACCCCCGCACCCCGGGTCGCCCCCTGTGGCTCTACGACAACCGCGGAAACCTGCCCGGGACTCGGATCGCTCCCCAAGTCGGTCGCGACGGCGATTGACGCCGCGCCCGAGGTCCCCTTCGTGCGGCTCAGCCCTTAGCGTGAACGCCAAAACTCAAGGGCGCGCGACGTTGCGACGCGGCCTCGAGGGGTACGGTCGAGAAAACCCTGGTGGATCAAGAACGGCTCCACGACATCCTCGAGGGTTCCCTTGTCCTCGCCCACAGCAGCGGCAAGAGTCTCGAGGCCCACCGGGCCGCCGTCGAATTTTTCGATCAGACTCCCGAGCAACGCTCGGTCCAGCGAGTCGAAACCCGCGGAATCGACCTCCAGGCGGTCAAGGGCGTGGCGAGTCGCCGCCACCTGGACGCGCTGACCCCGGCCTTGGTCCACCTCCGCGAAGTCACGAACCCGGCGGAGCAGGCGATTGGCAATGCGAGGCGTCCCGCGCGAGCGCCCGGCAATCTCCCGCGCGGCCTCGGGTCCGAGTTCCATACCGAGCAGATCGCCCGAGCGCACGACGATTCGTTCAAGATCTTCAACCGGGTAATACCGCAGCCGAGCACTCCAACCGAAGCGATCACGCAGGGGCGAGGTCAGGAGCCCGGCCCGGGTGGTGGCGCCCACCAGGGTGAAGCGCGGAAGATCGAGGCGAATTGAGCGAGCACTCGGGCCCTCGCCGATGAGAACGTCGAGATGAAAGTCTTCCATGCCGGGGTAGAGGATTTCCTCCACACTGGCCGAGAGCCGGTGGATTTCGTCAATAAAGAGCACCTCGCCCTCTTCGACGTTGGACAACAGCGCGGCGAGGTCGCCCGGACGCTCGATGGCGGGGCCGCTAGTCGCATGGAACTGGGCACCCATTTCGTTGGCCACGATCCGCGCCAGAGAAGTCTTCCCCAAACCCGGAGGCCCGTAAAAGAGAAGGTGGTCCAGGGGTTCCCCGCGGCTTCGAGCCGCCTGGACAAAAATCGAGAGATTCTCGCGAAGTCGGTCCTGACCGATCATCTCTTCAAGGCTCTGGGGACGAAGGCTCTCCTCGGCGCTCGTCTCCGGAGAATCCAGATCGAGGCTCAGGGGACCGCGATCAGTTTCGCCGGAACTCATCGCGCCAGCCTCTTCAGCGCAATCCGAATCAGCGACTCGATGGAGGCCCCTTCTCCCGCTTCCCGGGAAGAGGTCTCGGCAACCCGTTCGGCTTGGCTGCGGGGATAGCCGAGGTTCACCAGCGCAGAGAGCAACTCATCGCGCACTTCCCCGGCACCCGAATCCGAGGAAAGCGCGCCCGCCCGGTCGGGAATCCCTTGTCGATCGAGCAAATCAGCGGCGCCCTCGCGCAATTCCAGCGCCATCCGCTGGGCCATCTTGGGCCCCACCCCCGGCGCTCTTTGCAGCGAGTCGGCGTCGCCTTCGCGGAGCGCGCGAAGCAGAGGCTCCGGGGCCATCCCCGAGAGAATCGCCTGGGCGAGGCGCGGACCCACGCGGTTCGCGCGAACCAGCAGATCAAAAGCGTCGCGCTCCAAGGGCGTGGCAAAGCCGTAAAGAAGAAAGGCGTCCTCCCGGACCACCGTACGCACGTGCAGGGCTACGGTTTTTCCATCTTGGGGCAGACTCTCGAAGGTCTGCAACGAGATGAGCAGCTCGTACCCCACACCGCCCACGTCCACGAGCAGTCGCGTGGGCGTTTTGTCGCGCAGTTGTCCCTCCAGCCACGCGATCATCGCGGCCCCCTGGAATGTCGACGGGACAGGGCCGCCGAGCGCAGGCTGCGCCGTCGCCCCACCACCCCAAGACCCGTCAGGCGACCCGCATGCGCTTGGCAGATCGCTACCGCCAGAGCATCGGCGGCGTCGGTAGCTGGCGGCTCGGGCAGGTCGAGCAGGCGCATCACCATGGCCTGGACCTGGGCCTTGCTCGCCGCACCGGTTCCCGCCACGGCCTTCTTCACTTCCCGGGCGCTGAGTTCCGACACTTCGAGCCCGGCGCTGGCCAGGGCCGCCAGTGCGGCACCCCGCGCCTGGCCGAGAATCAGCGCGGACCTCGGATTCGAAGCCATAAAAACCCGTTCCACGACGGCAAGATCCGCGGCGTGCGCTGCCGCCACCTCAACGAGCCCACCGTGAATTTTCGACAGGCGATCCGCCAGCGCTTCGCCGCGCCGGGAGCGCAGAATGCCGTGGGCGACATGGGAAAGGCGCCCCCCCGCAAACTCGACTATCCCGTAGCCCGTCGCCGTCGAACCCGGATCAACTCCGAGAATCCTCATCGTACCCCCCGTACGATCGGTATCCCATGACCCAGCCCAGCTGCCCGCAACCGAGTCCACAGGAGTTTCTTGCGTTTGCAACTTGCGTCTACGCGAACTGCTCCATCTCCTCTTCGGAGATATCGAAGTTGGCGAAAAAATTCTGCACATCGTCGAGGTCTTCCAGGGTATCGGCAAGACGCATCATCTGCTCGGCGTCCTTGCCGCCGAGTTCGACGGTCGTCGAGGGTTCCATCGTGACCGAGGACTCCTGGGGCACGAAACCGGCCTTCTCCAGCGCGTCGCGAACACCGGTAAAATCCGTGGCCGAAGTGACGATTTCAACACGCGCCCCCGCTTCGACGATATCGTCCGCACCCGCCTCCAACGCGGCTTCCATCAGCGCGTCCAAGTCGACGCCTTCGGCGGCAAACTGCAAAAGGCCACGTTTTTGGAAGAGATACGCGACGCAGCCGCTGGCCCCGAGATTTCCGCCGTTCTTGGTCAACGCGTGGCGCACGTCGCTCACGGTCCGGTTCTTGTTGTCCGTCAGCGCCTCGATCAAAATCGCCGTTCCACCGGGTCCGTAGCCCTCGTAGACGATCGCCTCGTAGGCCTCGCCCTCGCCGCCGCCGATGCCCTTCTGAATCGCCCGCTGGATATTGTCCTTGGGCATATTTGCGGACTTCGCCTTGTCGACGACCAGACGGAGCCGGGGGTTGCTCTCGGGGTCTCCGCCGCCGATCCGGGCCGCTGTAGCGATCTCACGAATGAGTTTGGTGAATATTTTTCCACGCTTGGCGTCGGCCACGCCCTTCTTGCGCTTGATCGTGGACCATTTTGAGTGCCCGGACATTGAATTTCCCCGTTCTTTCTCTCCGTTTAGCACGGGGTCAGGCCCGAGGCCATTTGCCCGGGGCCGATCGCTTCGAATCCACCACTCGCCCCAAAACGCAATCGGCTTGCTGGGATCGATGCCGCCCCACCCCAAGGGGACGGGAAGTCTGGCCTCCCCAGTGCGTTGGGAATCGCAGATCGAGGTTATGGCAGTCTGGCTCCCCGATTGGCATCCTTGGTGTTTGGGAACTTTCACGCGTTCGCGGCGCAGGGATGCGGGACCCGACAATTCATTTCAATTCTGTGGACGCGCGCGGCGGCTGAGGCCCTGCATTCAGCCCAGTTCGACCTTTTTGTTTGCGCATCCGCACCCGACCATAAAGAGGGAATACAAGAAATGCCTCCCAACACCGAAGCCACCGAGACCGCGGGCCTGCTGCCCGTGGTTCCCTTCCTGAAAATCCCCGAGGAGGGCTCACCCTTCCTTTCGGGATCACTGTGTAGCCAGTGCAAGACGACCTTCCTCGGCGAACGGTCCTTCTGCGCGAAATGCGGGTCAAGGGACGAGATGGAAACCCTGGCCCTTGCCAACACCGGCGAACTCTATGTCTACAGTATCGTCTTTCGTTCGTTCCCCGGGATCGAGGTTCCTTACGTTTCCGCCATCGTTGACCTGGATGGCGGCGGAACCGTGAAGGGTAACCTGATCAACATCGATCCCGAGCCCGAGAAGATCAAGATGGGAATGGCGGTGGAGGTCATCTACCGGAAGGCACCCCGCAAAGACGCCGAAGGCAACGAGTACCTGACCTACTACTTCCAGCCCAAGATTTGATCAAAAAAAAGAATCGGAGACTAAATTCATGAGCGACGTTTACGTAATTGGTATCGACATGATCAAGTTCGGGCGCTTTCCCGAGACCAGTGTCCCCAAACTCGGCGCCACCGCAGCCCACTTGGCTCTCGATGACGCCGGCCTGACCGTCAACGATATGCAGGCCCTCTACAGCGGAAACCTCGGCCAGGCAGGCGCCATGGTGGGCCAGCGAATTCTTGCCGAAATCGGCCAGACGGGCATTCCGGTGGTCAACTGCGCAAACGCGTGCGCGACCGGGGCCACAGCCTTCCGCGAAGGCTGGATGTCCATCAAGGCCGGGGTCTATGACATGGTGCTCTGCGTGGGCACCGAGCAGATGGGCAAAGGCCTGCTGGGCGGCGGCGGCGGCGGCAAGGGAATCCCCACCGAGGGGCTGTTGGGTTCGGGCACCATGCCGGCGGTTTTCGCCGAAGCGGGCATGGAGCACCAACGCAAATACGGCACAACCTTCGAGCAGTTCGCCAAGGTCTCGGTGAAGAACCACCATCACTCGACCCTCAACCCCAAGGCCATGTATCAGATCGAAACGCCCCTGGAGACGGTAATGGGCGCCGAGATGATCTCCTATCCCAACACCAAGCTCATGTGCTCGGTGAACGTGGACGGGGCTGCGGCCGCAGTCATCTGCTCGGAAGAGAAGGCGCGGCAACTCGGAAAAATGGACCGGGCCGTTCGCGTCAAAGCATCGATTCTCACCAGCGATCCCTACCAGGAGCGCAACCTCCAGATGCCCGACGTCAACACCTGCACCCAGCGGGCCGCCCAAGCCGCGTACGAGATGGCGGGCGTGGGTCCCGAGGACATCGACCTGGTGGAACTTCACGACTGCTTCGCCACCGCCGAGATTCTTCATTATGGAAACCTCGGCCTCGGCAAACCCGAAGATGCGGGACGCATGGTGGACGAGGGCCAAACCGCTCTGGGAGGCCGAATTCCCGTCAACGTTTCGGGGGGGCTCCTTTCCAAGGGGCATCCGCTGGGCGCCACGGGAATCGCGAATATCTACGAGGTCAGCACCCATTTGCGCGGGGAGGCTGGCGACCGTCAGGTGGAGGGAGCCCGCCTTGGCCTCACTCACGTGATCGGTTTGGGCAGCGCGTGCGGGATCCACATCCTGGAGAAGGTCGACTGATCCCGAATCTCCGGAGGTTCGAAATGGGCAAGGGCCAGCCGGGCGATCGGGCTGGCCCTTTTCTCTTGCTTGTTCCGCGTACCGACGCCGGCTAACGCGGCGCGAACCAGATCGGAGAACTCCACGCTCGCTCGCGAACCGTCGGGCGGTGATCCTCGGAGCAGCAGGGCTCGAAACCATCGCGGATACTCCCGGGATCGCCGCAATCGACCCCCGCCTCCACGCAGGCCCACTGACTCCAGCGGCACACCGGATTCTCAAGCACCCGGGCGTAATAAAATGCGGGCTCTTGGGGATCGAAGTCCGCATCGCGCCACACCGAGCACAAGCGATCGGCCCCGGTGCCTTGGCGCTCGCATGTGGATAAATCCACGTCGGCTCCGTTCTCGCCGCCGGCGACGAGAAACACCTCTTCGTGCAGGCTGTCGCCCTCGACCCATCCCTTGATGATTTCCACCCGCTGAAGGGGTGCGCCATCGGGGGCCGAATCGCGCAGAGCCGCGACCACGAAGGTGGGCGCAGCTTCAGCCGCTGGAGGGACGGTCAGGTCTCCTCCCATTGGAACGCCCCCCGCATAGCCCCGCGACGAAAGGTCCGTGGCGTCGCAAATCTCGGGTTCATATTTCCAGCCACCAAAGAACCGGAGCACGGGCCGGGTGCCACTGGTCCCGTACACCTCGCGGCGAAGCATCGACTCGAACAGGGCATCCCGGGAATTTTCCTCGGCCCAGAGAACCGCGAGACCACCCGGCCCGAAAAGGAGATTGTCCGGCAAACCTTCGGGAACGCCGTCCCCTGCGGGCTTACCCCCGCCCCCATGGCCGGGATGACCGCGCTCTCGGGTGAGACCCGGCGTTCCAAGGTGGGTATCCGTACTCGCGATCATTCCGTATTTGAGAGGATTCGTTCCGAGGCGACCCTCCAGGGCCAGCCCCCGCTTCAGCGCGTTGCGCACGTAGTCCGTGGGCCGAAGCGGCTCGTCTCCGAAGTACGAAATCATGCGCGGGCTGGTGAGTTTTTCGAATCCGCAGGCCTCATCCGGCGCGCTGGGGTCGAGCATGCACTCGGAATCGCCTTTGTGTTGCATGACTTCGGCCAGGCGGTCGTAGCGCTCGCGCAGGACGGCCTCCTCGGCGTCGATTTCGCCGTCGAGCATGCGCGCCGAAGTAAACGTGTAGCCGCCACCGATATTCGAGTTATGCGGGATCGTAATGGCCTGGCACCCCGGACGTCCATTCCGGCACTCGACGTCCAGAGCCTTCCAGAGATTGACCGCGGGGAAGCCCGTTTCCATTACCGAGATCGGCAGGGTGGGAACTTTTTCGTTGCGGAAGATCACATTGCGATGAAGATGGGCCCCACCCCCGGGCCCCGCCGTCCACTCATAACCCACGAAGCTCGTGAACTCACAAGCCGCGGTGCGGTCGTAGGCTTCTTCCGCGGCGCTCTGAGTTTCGTCCCAGATAGTTCCCGCCGCCGCCTTGCAATGTTCACCGCCTTCACCGCAAAACCCCCAGCGGGTTCCGAGCACGGCGTAACGGGCGTTCATCAAGTAAAAGGCCACGCGAGGAAATCGTCGGTAAATCCGGCAGACGAGTGAATCGTGCCCTGTGGCTCCCGGGGTTTTGCAGATGTGGGTCTCGCCCAGCTGCTCGGCGTGATCGGTCACCACAGTGAAGTCCAGGGGGCGGTCGAGTTGTACCGTTCGCTGGGAACGCCCGAGTTTCGTATAGGGTTGAATTCCCAAGGGAGCGCCCCGGGCGAAGCGATAGGCGTCCCTGGGCGTGGCCCGGGTGTCCTGGGTGCTCGCATCCTGGGAAAACGTCGTGTGAACGTGAGTGTCCCCGAAAAAGGGCCTGCGCTCGGGCGCGTAGTCGGCACACGGTGCACGGGCTTCGCTGACCGGCCACGGGCGCCTCGACCCTTCGTCTGGGACTTCTCCCGAGGCCAGGGCAGAGAACAGCCCGAGCCCCGCGAGTCCAACGAGGGTTGTCAGCTTGGTCGTGCGCCGGGCGATGCGACTCGGTGACATCCGCCCATTCTTAGGTCTGGCCGCCCCGATGGCAAGTCCCCGCTCGAAACCCGCCAGGAGCCAATCTACTTCACCCGGCCACGGTTCCCACGCAAGGACATATCAAAATCGCATTCGAGGAAGCCCACGCCCCTTCCAGCGATGCGGTCCAGGTCGCCAGCGACATCGAAATAGAGATAGTGATCGTGCTCGAGATCCAGACAGCTTGGAACCACACCCGAGACCATTGGGTCAATCTCATGTTCACCGTCCAGGGGACCCGCTTCCACAAAGGGCTCTTGATCTCCATCGGCCGCCGTCGGATCGACAACGCCCATCATCCGCATGTCTTCGTGCTCGATGGTATGGCAGTGGAACACAAAGGGCCCGCTGAAGGACCGATACTTGACAAGGCACTCGGCCTTCTCTCCCCCATGCAGAAGCGTCAGATCCTGGTTGTAACGCCGCACGGGCCTGGGAAGCTTCCCGTCAACAAATTGAACCTGATGGCCCTCGAGGTGAGTATGCATGGGGTGCCACCATCCCCCGGCATTATTTTGAAAAAACCAACGCTCCGCGCCGAGACCGAGTTCGGGAACCGCATCGGCGCGACGGGGATTGAAGAACCGGTTGTTGATCGTAAAGGCCCCCATTGCCCGATCCGCTCGAAAGGTTCGCGTCTTTACGACTTCATCCTCACGAATCGGAGCCCACTGACCCGGAAGATCGGGATCGTCATCTACACCCTCGCCCACATCGACGGCGAATCCCCGGATCGTCGTTCCTTCGACACACTGGACTTCAGGCTCGGGAAGCGCATCGCCCACCACATTAAACTTGAGCAACGGAGTCGGACTGTCGGGGTCGACCTTCTTGCCCTTACGACCATCGGTTTGGAGCATGATGTTCTCAAGGAAGACCTCGTCGCCATCTTCGTAGATAGAGAAATCGATTATCACGTCGTGCCTCATCCCGGCCGATACTTCGAAGCTCTCCACCTCAATGCCTCGAGGCAAGAGCCAGGAATCGGTTCCGATGACGCACATCGCCTGACCGCTGCTCAGCCGCATCTCATAGACCCGGGCGTTAGACGCGTTCAGAATCCGGAAGCGATATTTCCTGCGCTCGACGTTGAAGTAGGGCTGGACCTTGCCGTTGACCGTAAAGATATCCCCGATATGTCCATTGTGATCCAAGAAGTCATAATAAATCGTACCGTCGGCATTGAACCTGTGATCCTGGAAGGCAAGACCGATATCGTAGCTTCCGCCGGGCACCGGGATCACGCCCCGCCGGGCCAATTCGTCCTCGCGCTCATCAACAACAAGGTAGAAACCCGCGAGCCCCTTGATTACGTTGAAGCCCGTGACGTCCATGGCGTGGTCGTGATACCAGAGCGTCGTGGGAATCCACGCCTCATCGAAGTTGTCCCCGTGAGACGGCGCAAAGTTGGTCTCGGGGTCGGTCGATTGCGGGCCGCAATTCGTATACCAGTAATCCCGCGACTCCCCCGCCAGGGTGTAGAAATCCGGATAGCCGTCCGAGTGCGCCGGGTTGTGGCCTCCGTGCAAGTGAATCGAACTCTCGTGGTTATTCCCCGTGGAGTTGACTTGGCCGTCTGTCGCGGTGCCGCGGTCAGCCGTCAGATTGTTCGAGCAGCGCAAGACCGCCGGCTCCCGGTAGCGCACCACCACCGTGGGCCCCGGCGTAGTTCCCGAACCTGGGGGCTGGGTCACGTCCCGATAGGCAAATATGGGAACCTCCGGGCCATCGGGGACGAATTGGTGGAGAGTTTCCTCGATCACGAGACCGAATTCTGCTTCGTGGGTATCCCCATCGCTGAATCCGCTATTGAACTGATTGAGGTCAGGGAAATAACCGAACTCAGGAGCGATGCCGTGGCTGACATCTTCGAAAGAGCCAGTCGGCGTCGTCGGGCCACTCCCCACACCCCCTGCCCGGGGATAGGCCCCCGGATTCGGGTCCAAGCGGTCGCCATCCGTTAGACGCGCCAGAACATGGGGAAGGACAAGTTCCTGGGTAAAAGGTTCGTAGCCGAACAGAAGTCCTTGTCCTGAATCGGACACCTGCGTCCGCCTGCCTCGCCTGCCTCGCCTTGAGGAAGCCCCAAGAGGCAACCCCACCGCTCCAGCGACTCCCGCAAGCACACCCCTCTTCAGCAACACGCGTCGACTGATACTCATTTTCGGCTCCCAGCAAAATTCCAGCAAGAAGGCCATGATGACAGAATTGTTATGCGAGTACTCAGTTTTTAAAACGCCGTTGAAACGCACGTGATCTGCAAGCGCACCTTCCAGGTCAGCACTAGCGCTTCGCTTTAGACCTTCCAGCGTGCGGTTTATGGCAGGCCGCTACTGCGGATGCGCAACTAAGGGGCAGAATGCTGCGAAATTTCCCCATCTCGCTTCCGAAGATCCGCCGCCAGGGTTCGGGCTGAGCGCTGAAAAAAAATCGCACCCATAGCGCCCAACACACTAACCGAGAGCAGAGAATACCGGATGGCCTGCTCCCCCCAATAGGGGGCATAGAGATCGTTCATGAACCCAACGAGCAGCGGGCCAAATCCAGCACCCACCAGGTTGACGATAAAAAGCAGAATCGCCGCCGCCGTCGCGCGCATGCTCAACCGAGCGAGATTCTGGTTCAGGGAATGCATCGCTGGCACGTAGATATTGGCCAGGACATAGAAGATGAAGAAGCTGACCATCGCGACCGCGCTGGAATCGGACAAAAGGAAGACGAAAGAGAACGGAAGACAGGCCCATGTGACCCGGGCGGGGAATCGCATCGCCCAGGCGGGATCGCGTTGGGACAAGCGATCGGTGATGGTTCCACCGGCGAGGGTTCCGAGACTCCCGCCGATACCCACGATGACCGCCATCCAGAGGCCAATATCCATGGGCGACATTTGGTGGACCCGGCCGAAGAACTCGTAGCCCCACATCAGGACCCCGTAACCCATCAGGGAGAGAAAACACGAACCCACCACGAGGTTCAGCCAGGATGGGCACGAGAGCAGGTAGCTCAAGGTCTCCCGAAAGGTCGACGGCTCACTAATGACCGGGCTTTTTTCCGAGTAGCCACGCGGCGGCTCCTTCACCGTGAAGCGAACGACCAGGGCAATCAATAAGCCGGGAAGCCCCAGCAGGATGAAGGGGGTACGCCAGTCCTCCGCGAATTGCTCCCGTAAATACCCCCCGCCCAGGTATGCCAGGGCCGACCCGACATAGACCCCCCATGCGTAGATCCCCATGGCGGTAGCGCGCTTTGAGGGCGGGAAGTAGTCCGAGATGAGCGAGTGGGCCGGTGGGCTCCCGGCGGCTTCACCCACCCCAACCCCTACCCGGAGCAGAGCCAATTGCCCGAAGCTCCGAGCATATCCGCACCATACCGTCATGACGCTCCAGACCGTGAGTCCGAGGGCAATGATCGAGCGACGGTTGCCCCGGTCGGCCCAGCGTGCGATGGGAATGCCCGCGATCGTGTAGAAGAGTGCGAACGCAAATCCCACCAGGAGGCCCATGACGGTATCCGAGACGCCGAACTCCTCCTTGATCGGACCGATGAAAACCGAAAGGATCTGCCGATCAATGAAATTGATCACGTAGACGACGAAGAGAACCGCCAGCACGTACTTCGAGTACGCCGATGAAATTTTTTCGTTCGCGGTCTCTTCAGCTTGGTGCTCGGTCATTTAATCAAGTCCTCTCCCGAACTGAACGCGTCAACCCATCGAGTCAGACCATAGGATAGAAGTAATTCCCCGCAGACCGAATCCGCGAGCGTCCTTCCCAAGCGTCCAGAATGATGTTCGGCTAGATTTTCTGTATGTGCGGAATCGCCGGCATTGTCGGACATGGAGGAGGAGCGCCGGTCGACGAGCGCACCCTCGTTCGCCTTCGCGACGCCCAGGCTCACCGGGGCCCGGACGATGCCGGGACATGGATCGACGGCCGGAAACAAGTCGGTCTGGCTCATCGGCGACTGAGCATTATCGACCTGACCGCTTCGGGCCACCAGCCCATGTCAACCGCCGATGGGCAGCTCCATCTCGTCTTCAACGGTGAGATCTACAATCACCTGGAATTGAGAAAGACCCTTGAAGGCCGCGGGCACCGCTTCCGGTCGAGCAGTGATAGCGAAGTCCTCTTGCACGGGTATCGCGAATGGGGAGAAGACCTGCTTCCGCGGCTGCGAGGTATGTTCGCTTTCGCGCTTTTCGACCAACCCGCCGACGCCGTCCTTCTTGCGAGGGACCCCCTGGGCATCAAGCCGCTCCATGTCGCCGACTTTGATGACTTCGCCGTTTTTTCCTCGGAAGTCCAACCCATCCGGAGAGTTTTCGGCAGTGGAGGGAATGACCTCGAAGCCGTCGTTTCCTACCTCCATTGGGGTTCCATCGCTGCACCTCGAACCCTCTACAAGAAGATTCGTGCCCTACCCGCCGGGCATCGAACCTGGATCCGATCGGGGAAATTGCGAGAATCTTCGCCCTACTACTCGCTACGCGAAGAAATTCAGGAAATTTCGCCGAACATGAGCGAAGGCGAGGCCGAGGAACGGATCCGGGCGGCGCTGCTCGACTCCGTTCAATGCCATATGGTGGCCGATGTGGAGGTCGGATCATTTCTTTCGGGTGGGGTCGACTCCATTTCACTCGTCTCGCTTATGTCCGAAGTCCTGCCCCGACCGGTCTCCACCATCAACCTGTCCTTCGACATCGCGGCCATGGACGAGGGCGAACTCGCCCAGCGCGCAGCCACGGAACTGGGCGCCCACCATCAGCGGATCGACTTGACCGCCGATGATGCCCGGGAAAGTATCGCCGATGCGGTGGGCTCCCTGGATCAGCCCAGCGGCGACGGAATCAATGTGGGCCTGGTTTCTCGGGCTGCGGTGCAGTCGGGTCTTAAGGTTGCGGTCAACGGTGTGGGGGGGGACGAACTTTTCGGCGGCTATTCGACTTTTGGCGCACTGGACCGAGTCAGGAATATTCACCGACGGCTTTCCCGCCTGCCCGCCACAGAAAGCCTTCGCCGCCTTGCCCTCTTCGGAATCCAGCGGCTCCCGCCCAGTCAACAGCGGTCCGGTATCCGGCGAGCCCTCCAACACGGCGAAACCCTCGCCGGTGCCTATTTTTCGGTTCGCGGACTCTTTTCTGCCGAACAAGCGGCCGGGCTACTCGCCCGTGACGCGCGGGCAGTTGTGGAACATATCGACCCGGTCGCCGAACTCAACGCACGAACTCGACCGGGCGAAGTTCCCGCAGAGCAGCAGATGGCCTATTTGGAGGTTCAGCAGTACCTCCAGATGCAACTTCTTCGCGATGCCGACATCATGAGCATGAAGCACTCTCTCGAAATTCGAACCCCGCTCGTGGACCACGTTCTCTATCGGGAACTCTTCAAGATCCCCGCCGCCCTCCGCCAGGCGGGTCCCGCCAAGCGGAGGCTGCGCGAAGCGACCCGCCCTCCCCTGGCCGAACGCTACTGGAAACGGAAAAAAATGGGCTTCGTTCTGCCCTGGGAGGATTGGATGCGCGCCAAAGAATTCCAATGGGCGCTTCCCCAGCACGAGATCTTCGACAGCGACGCCCTCAAGGGGCTCGAGACGAGTTTCCTCCGGCGACAAACCTCGAGTTCGCGAGTCTGGGCACTGGTTGCCTTGGTTCCTTTCCTCGACTGACAGACCCGCCTCTCGTCAAAACCGAAGATCCCTTCCAATAGCCCCCGCCCCGCTCGATTCGGGCCCAGGGCCGCGGGCCTTCTCGACAGAAAGCAGATCTCCAGCGGCTCCTCGCCCCTTCTGGCATATTGGCATTTAGAGTGTCAATATATTCCCATGCCGACTCTCGAAACACCCCTGGCCATGATGGGCGCTCCCGGTTCGCCCTACACCCGCAAGATGCGCGCACTGATGCGCTACCGGCACATTCCCTACCGCATGGTGCTCCAAAACTCGCCCGAGCACGCCTCGCTGCCCACGCCCAAAGTTCCACTCCTGCCCACTTTCTACCTCCCCAACCCCGAAGGTAAGATTGTTCCCACAACCGACTCCACCCCATTGATCCGCCGTTTTGAGGCCGAATTTCCGGGGCGCAGCGTCATCCCCTCGGACCCGGCGATCGCCTTTCTCGACGAATTGATCGAAGACTACGCGGATGAGTGGCTGACCAAATGCATGTTTCACTACCGCTGGGCGTATGAGCCCGATATCCAGAAGGCTTCCCTAGTCCTTCCCCATTGGGCGGCGGGTCAATCCAGCGACGAAGCCATCGCACCGATCCAGAAGATGATCGGCGAGCGCCAGATCTCCCGCCTCGGCGTAGTGGGCTCCAATGCCATTACGGCTCCCGTCATCGAAGAGAGCTATCGGCGATTCGTGCGGGCCATGGACCAACACCTCCAGGGGCATCGTTTCCTTCTGGGAAAGCAACCTGCCTCGTCAGATTTCGCCATCCACGGGCAACTGACCTGCCTCGCCCTTTTTGACCCGACGCCGTCGGCCGTAACTCTCGCGGAGTCGCCGCGCGTCTACGCCTGGACGGAAATCACCGAAGACCTCTCTGGACTTGGCGACCCCATAGACGAAAACTGGCTTTCCCGAAACGCGATTCCCGAGAGTCTCCGCGCCCTCCTCGCCGAAGTTGGACGGGTCTACGCCCCGTCGATGCTTGCCAACGCGGACGCCCTTGAACGCGGAGCCGAGCAGATGGAAACCACGATCGACGGCCGGCCATGGGTCCAGAAACCCTTCCCCTATCAGGGGAAATGTCTACGCTGGCTCCGCGAATCCTACGCCGCCCTTTCGGATGCGGATCAGCGCGCCGTCGACGGCATTATTGCCGGCAGTGGGTGCGAAAGCCTCTTCGCATGATCGGCGAGTTCCCGAGCTTCGACTCCGAGGACTCGGACGAGTCAACCCGAGTTCTCTCGGCGCTGCACTTCGCGCATCTCCCCTTCTACGCGACCTACGCGACGGGGCCGCGCGCATCGGGTGCCCCCACTCGCCCTGACCTTTCTAAGTAATCCGGCGTCTTCGAGGCTGGGAACGACCGTACGTTTGACCCATTCAAACTGACGGGGGGGCCGACCCGAGACCCCCACCCTAAGGACGAGCAACGCGTTCCCGTCGCCGTCCGCGGTTGCCCAGCGCCGCTTCCCCCCGTACCCTCTGGCGCTATGTCGCTGCCCCGAGGCCCGCTTTTCTCCCTGCTCGTCGTCCTCGTGATCTGCCTTTGTACGGCCACAGCCTGCGATCCGTCAGCCCGCGATTCGGGCAAAATCGCCGAAAATTTCCAGAACACGTCCCCGGAAGCGCATTCCGTCGAGACATCTGCCGCGACCCAACCCTCCTCTCAATCGGCTCCGAGCATCCAGCTCACAGCCAGCAGCGACCGGAAGGCGAAGAAGAGCGCCCCCCGGGCGCCGGGCGAACGTCCGTTGCCCGCTTTTGGAGGGCGTACGCTTGCGGGCACTCGACTCACCATGTCCTCGCTCATCGGCCAGCGGGCAATGCTCTTCTTCTTCAATCCCGAGGCCGAGGGGGCGGGGGTCGTCGCCGACGCGGTTGCCCACATCGCCAGCGAGCAGAACCGTCATAACTTCAAAATCGTGGGCATCGGCATGGGGAGCTCGATCTCGAAAGTACGCGCCTTCTCCGTGAAACACGGTTTCGACTTTCCCGTGCTTGACGACTCCAACGCCACCATCAGCTCGCTGCTCCGAATCCCCGGTCCGCTGGTCATTCTGGGCGCCGATGCCGAGGGCTACATGACTTTCGCGCACCCGGGTTTCGACACCCGCCAGGAGGACGCGGCGAATTCCATCGGCGAGCGCCTGCGCAAATCCCTGCGCTTGCCGGATCAATCGGTCGCTGTCGGTCCGCTGCTCGAGTACCCCCAGGCCCCGCACTTCAAAACCAAGTACATCGGGGGCGAGCCTTTCGATTTCAGCGAGCAATCGGGAAAGCCCACAGTCCTGATTTTTTTCCTTCACACCTGTCCCCACTGCCATCACGCGCTGAAATTCTTCCAGAAACACCTTGCCAAGATCCCGGAAGACAAGCGACCCGAACTCATCGCGATCAGTCTGCAGAATCGGCCCTCGGCGGTGCGCAACGGCTTGAAGGCAGCCGGCCTCGGCTTCTTCAATCCCCTGCTCGATCCGGGCCAAGAAATCGCCCAACTCTACGGCCTTGCAGGCGGGGTTCCGGACATCAGCATGATCAACGCCAAGGGGGAAATCATCTACCGAAGCCAAGGTTGGCGAGATGAGAGGGACCCCTCCCTCATGCGAATGTACCTGGCCCGAATCGCCGAGGAACGGATCCCCATGCTGCTGAGCAAGAAGGGCTACGCGGGCAACGACGTTTGCGCCGTTTGTCACCCGACTCAAAACGCGTCATGGGAGCTGACCCGTCATGCCACGGCTTACAGCACTCTGGTCACTCACGGCGAAGAGCGCGACGGCGAATGCGTCTCGTGCCACGTGGTGGGCTTTGACCAACCGGGCGGTTTTTCGCTCGAATCCCCCAAGCCCCACCTCGAAAATGTAGGCTGCGAGAACTGCCATGGTCGAGGCGGGCCGCATCTGTCCCCGGATTTTCTGGCGGACGGCGGGTATGCGAGCGCCTGCGCCCAGTGCCACGACAAAAAGCACTCCCTGGGCTTCGACTTCGCGACCTTCCTCCCCAATGTTTCTCACGCCGCCATCGCTGGACTGTCGCCCGAAGCCCGGGCCGAACGCTTCGCGGAAAACGGGTTCAAGCGGAATTTGCTGCCCACAACGGCAGACTATGTGGGCTCCGACGCATGCCAGAGTTGCCATCTGGCCGAGTTTGCGACTTGGGGATCGAGCCCCCACGCCCACTCGCTGACTTCATTGGCAACAGAGAACAAAACAAACGATGGCGATTGCCTCGCTTGCCACACGACGGGGTATGGGCGCCAAGGGGGATTCCCCGCTGAGGGAGATGCCAACCGCCACGTGGACCTTGCCCGGGTCGGCTGTGAATCCTGTCACGGCCCGGGGAGCAACCATGTCGCCGAGGGCAGCGCGAAGCTTGGCAGTATCATCAGCCTCGGGGACAAATGCGATTCATGCGTAATTCTCCAGATCTGTGGCTCCTGTCACGATGAGGCCAACGATTCGGATTTCACCTTTGCGGTGCAGGAACACATCGACCGACAGCGTCACGGGACCACCGAGGCGGGCACAGGAAAACCCCTGAGTCCGTCGGCCAGCGGCTGGCATCCCGACCCGCACAGCGGCCCCGGGCTTGCCTGGGTGGGGAGCGCTCTGCAGGTTCTCGGAGAAAAACCCTGAGCGGGATCGAAGCATGAGTGCACGTCGAAGGGAAGTCGCCGATCTCGCCGCCAGCGCCCGAGTCGTGTTGGCAGAGCTACTTGAAGAGGGCATCAACAGCTTCGACCCACCGGAACCCCTTGCCCCGCCCCGAGTCGAAGACCCGGTGCCGCCACCCGCGCAAAAAGTGGGCTCGCCCCCGGTCGTTCGACCCCAGACCCCACCTCCCCAAGCCACCGTCCAGCCGGCCAGCACACCCGAGGTCGCTGCCTCCACTTCATCGAAGATAATCGACACCGAGGAACTCGCGGCGCGCTGGGGCCCGACGCCAACTCTGGAAGCCGTCCGCAATGTGCTTGGGGATTGCCGGCGCTGCGGCCTCTGCGAATGCCGGACTCAAATCGTCTTTGGAGACGGAAATCCGAACGCCGACCTGCTCTTCGTAGGGGAAGGTCCGGGCGAGCAGGAAGATCTTCGAGGCCTGCCCTTCGTGGGCAAGGCCGGTGAACTTCTCACCAACATGATCGAAAAGGGCCTGGGCATCCCGCGCGCCGAGGTCTACATCTGCAATATCGTCAAGTGCAGGCCGCCGAAGAATCGCGACCCACAGTCCGCCGAGGTGAAAGCCTGCCGCGTCTTCCTCGATGGTCAGATCGCCGCGGTGAAGCCCAAAGTCATCGTCAGCCTGGGCAAGCCCGCCGCCAGCCTTCTGCTGGGCCGTAACGTGGCCATTACCCGGGAGCGAGGAACGTGGCATACCTACAAGGGCATCCCCCTCATGCCGACCCTCCACCCCGCCTACCTGCTCCGCCAGTACACCGACAAAAACCGCCGAGCGGTCTGGGAGGATCTCAAGGCCGCCCACGGTCGGACCACAGGAGCCGAGTCCGCCTGAACCCTTCTCGACGTGGGCCCTTCCCGAGTGCAGCCCTTCGCGAGTGCAGCCGAACCCGAGTGCGACCCATCGCTTCTTCGGGGGGCGGCAGAATTGAGCTTCGCGACGCTCTGCTCTCCGGCGCGGCCGCCGCTAAAAGGGCGTCTCGGGAACGGCCGCGGTTTGGGCCGCCCGGTACTCGGCAAGCGCCTTGGCGACCGAAACGTCCGAGCGCGCAAGGATCGCCCCCGCGAAAAGACCGGCGTTCTTGGCGCCCGCCTTACCGATCCCAAAGGTCGCCACGGGAATGCCCCCAGGCATCTGGACCGTCGCGAGAAGCGCATCGATACCGTCCAGGGCGGAACTGTCCAGAGGCACTCCAAGCACCGGCAAGGGCGTCAGGGCCGCTGTCACTCCCGCTAGGTGGGCGGCGAAACCCGCCCCGCAAATAAAGATTTCGATTCCCGTGTCACCCGCCCCGACTACGTAGTCGTGGTGCCGCTGGGGGGTTCGGTGCGCCGAGATCACGCGAACGTCGCTGACCACGCCAAGGGCTTCGAGGGCATCGGCTGCCGGCTTCATCAGGTCCCAATCATTCGGGCTCCCCATCAGGATCGCGACTCGAGCAACGGCTGAATTTGTCATGGCCACAGATTAGCACGCGGACAAGCGATTCAGCCGACGTCTGGACCCACCTGCGCGGATGGGATAATTATCCAAAGGCATCCACCAACGAGACGGAGCCTGGAGAGTGGAATGAGCGGGAAAACAATGGTCTGCGGGATCATTCTTCATCCGGCCGGGCATACCCGCTCCCCCGCCATGCACAACGCTGCCTTCGAGGCCAGCGGGATAGACGCCAGCTACCAGGCTTTCGATGTGCCCCCTCACCGCCTGGGAGACGCGATCCGGGGCATGCGTGGCCTGGGTCTGCGGCAGCTGGCGGTCTCCATTCCCCATAAGAGAGCAGTCATGGCCCACCTTGACCGGGTGGATGAAAGAGCCGCGGCCATCGGCGCGGTCAATACCATCACACTCCGGGACGATGCCCTCGAGGGCGCAAATACGGATTGGATCGGAGCCCTTCGCGCGTTGGAGCGCGAGATCGAGCCCAAAGGTCGGCGTGCCGCCGTCCTGGGCGCGGGCGGTGCGGCGAGGGCCGTGGTCTACGGACTGCTCCAGGCGGGCGCCCGCGTCTGGGTTCTCAACCGAACCGAAGCGCGTGCCGAGCAATTGGCCAGCGAATTGGGTGCGGAGAATTCGGGCCCCCTTGAAGGACTCGCCGACCTCGCGGCCGATATTATCGTCAACACGACGAGCGTCGGACTGGGCTCTACGATTTCGCCGGTCGCCGCCGAGGCGATCCCCGAAGGCGCCGTGGTGATGGACGCAGTGTACGAGCCCGAGAAAACGCAACTGCTTCGGGACGCCGCTCGCCGGGGAGCGCGTCCGCTGGCGGGAAAATGGATGCTCGTCCACCAGGCCGCCGAGCAATTTCGGCTCTGGACTCACACCGAACCGCCCGTAAATGCCATGGCCGAAGCCTTCGACATCGCCGGCGAGACCCGCCGCTAGGCCTTCGACGGAGGACCCACCCCAGACACCGGGCTGGAAACGCGAGCACTCAACGCGGGCGTTCCTACGTGCTGGGGTCACGTCGGGATCTAGTTTCGCGATCCGTGGACGCACGGCTTAGACCATCGCGACCTAACCGGTAAAGCCCCACTTGGCCTTGTTCGCCTCCACTTCGTCCGGGGAAGGCGTATCGACGTCTTCTCTGTCCGGGACCTCAAAGTCGTCCCGGCATTCGACGATGGCGGCGTTCTTCGCAATGTCGGCCTCGAAGATTTCGGGGACCTGTTCGTCCTCGTAGATGGCCTCCCAGGGACACTCGGGCTCGCACACCCCGCAACTGATGCACTCTTCGGGATCGATATACAGTTGGACAGGCCAATTGGGGTCGGGATTGGTCCGTTTTACGATGCAATCCACGGGGCAGACCTCAACGCAGGCCATGTCCTCTTTTTCTTGACAGAGACTGGTGATCACCCAAGTCATGAACGCTCCTTCTTCACTTGCTTTGACCGATGTCCCAGGAAACCCCGAAGAATCATCCTTGCTCCCCGCTCAAACCAGGCTCCTCGACAAGGCTCCTTCGTGTAGCGGGCAGTGTAGTGGGCACAAAGAGATGGCCGCGCCTGGCTGAGCGCCGGTGATTTGATACGGCCTACTTCAGCTTGGTCTCTTTGTAAACGACATGCTTTCGCACGACCGGGTCGTACTTCTTGAACTCGAGCTTGTTCGGAGTATTCGTCCGGTTCTTCGATGTCGTGTAGTAGTGACCGGTACCCGCAGTGGACTCGAGTTTGATCTTCTCTCGTTTACCTTTGGCCATTAAGTCTCAACGCTCCGCTCGAAAGCCGTCTCGTTTATTCCCACGTCGCCGTGAGCGGCTTGATTAAAAAGTCTTGAATCAGCTACCTTCAGCTGCCTACGGGTTCGGGGACGACTTCTCCCCCCCGCGCAAAAACCCTGACCCTTTCGCCGTCCCGCTCTTCAACGCGAATCCGGCTGGGCTTGCTGTCGGAGGGGTTGACGAGCATGACGTTCGAAAGGGCAACGTACCCCTCGTCCTCGACAATGCCACCCTGCTGGGCCCCGGCTCGCCCGGGCTTCAAGTGGCGTTTCTGGACGCGCACTTTTTCCACGCGAACGCGACCACTTTCCGAATCCACCGCAAGGATTCGACCCTGCTTGCCACGATCTGCCCCGGTGACAACCTCAACCAGGTCTCCCCTGCGAATTTTTTGCATCTTCATCCTCCGAGCCGACGAGCGGTGCCAAGGTATCGAACACCCCGCCCGCCAAGTCAAGTCCCCCACAGGGAAATCCCCTCGCACCCTCGGATTTTCTCCAATTCCCTCGGGCAAACTACCGTTGATCCGAGCCGAGGCTAGCTTTCCGGCTTTGGGAGAGTTTTCATGCGGTGCACCCGCCTGCTCGCGACGGGAGTCCTGGTCCTTCTCTTCACCGGCTGCACGGTGCTGCTCCCCGAGCGCTTTGCCGTCAATGCGCCCATGAGCCACATGCTGTGGGGTCGCGGAATCGATACTCCCGACGCGGTTCTCATCAAGCAGCGAATGCGAGCCGCTCCTGGCTTTGAGGTCTCTCTCTGGGCCGAGAACGTCCCAGGAGCGCGAGTTCTTCGCTTCACTCCGACCGGGGATTTGCTGGTCAGTTCTCCAGTCCTGAACAGTATTCTGCTCCTCGAGGCAGACGCCGACGGCGACGGCCGATCGGATGGCGAGAGAGTGCTTCTCGAGCGACTCGACCGCCCCTACGGGCTCGAACTGCGTGACGGCTGGCTCTACGTCGGCGAGACCGGCGGCATCGCCCGGGTCCCCTTTGACCCCGGGATACGCGGCAGCGGCGGCGGGGCCACCGGGGCCCGCCTGACGGGAGAGCTTGAGCACATCGTTTCCAACCTGCCTCCCGGCGGCAATCACTGGACCCGGAGCCTGCGATTCGGCCCCGATGGCTGGCTCTATGTCAACGTCGGATCCAGCTGCAATGTTTGTTTGGAGAAGGACCCCAACCGCCGAGCCGCGATCCTCCGCTTCCAACCCGATGGAACCGGCGAACAGACCTTCGCCACGGGCTTGCGAAACTCCGTCGGCTTCGATTGGCAGCCTGCCACCGGGAAATTCTATGCCACCGACAACGGCCGGGATCTGCTCGGGGACAACTCCCCCCCGTGCGAACTCAACGAACTCGTCGAAGGGGGGTTCTACGGTTTTCCCTTCGCCAACGGAGATCGGCAACCCGACCCGAATTTCGGCGAAGGTCAGTCCCAGCGCATCGCATCATCCATCCCCCCCGCCCACTCGTTTGCAGCGCACAATGCACCCCTGGGAATGAACTTTGTCGGGGGAGAGAAACTGCCCAAATCGATGGAGGGAGCCGCAATCGTAGCGTTGCACGGCTCCTGGAATCGTACCCGCAAGGACGGGTACAAGGTGGTCTGGCTGCAATGGGACGAAGAGGGCCAGATACGCGAAGCGGATTTCCTGACCGGATTTCTTGAGAATGATGATCCGATTGGAAGACCTGCGGATGCAATCCAGGGACCGGATGGGAGCATCTACGTCTCCGATGACTATGCGGGCGTCATCTGGAAGGTTCAGTACACCGGACAACCCTGACAATCGCGGTTCGATTCGAAGGGATCAAACAACGGACGCCGCCACCCGGGTCCACCGAAGGGACTTTTCGATGAACATCGGCATCTGTCTGCCCTACATGGAACGCAACTATGGTCGGGAAGAAATTATTGCTTGGTGCGCGGCCGCCGACGCGGGACCCTTCTCGAGCCTATCCTGCGGCGAGCGCATTACGGGCTACACCCTCGAAATGCGGGCCATGCTCGCCGCCGCGGCGGTCCTGACCGAGCGCGTCCGCATCATGCCGAGCTTGTATGTGCTTCCGATGCACTCGGCGGCATGGGCGGCCAAGGAGATCGCGACGCTCGACGTGCTCTCCGGGGGCCGGGTCACGCTGGGAGTAGGCGTGGGCGGACGCGAAGTCGACTACCAAGTCGTGGGTTCCTCCTTCGCACGACGTCACCAGAAAATGGACGATGCTGTGGCCAGTATGCGAAAGATCTGGCAGGGCGTCCCGGCGTTGGAGGGAACCGACCCGATTGGACCCCGACCGGTGCAGCCGGACGGGCCCCCCATCATCGCCGGAGTCATGGGTCCGAAGGCCATGGCGCGCGCTGCGGCCTGGGCGGACGGTATCTACGTTTTTTCAATGAGCGGCCAGGCCAGCGAGATCGAGCACATGTTCGGTCTCGCCGATCGGGCATGGGCGGCTGCCGGGCGAGAAACTCGGCCGTACCGCATCGCCGGGTTTTGGTACTCCCTTGCCGACGAAGGACCCCGGAGGCTGCACGACTACGTGCAGCAGTATCTGGCCGTCTTCGGCCGCGAGGCGGCCCGGTCGATCGCCAAGACGATGACGCGTCACGATGAAGGAGCGGTGGTCGAGGCTGTCGAGCAAATCCAAAAGTTGGAATGCGACGAACTGATCCTCTCCCCGGCGAGCGCGGGTCTTGAAGAGATCGAGCGCTTGGCGAACCTCGTTCATTAGCGCGGGGCCGGCCACCCGGGCTCCCATCCGGGCCTAGGGATTGGTGGAGTCAGGGTAAATCCTCGAATCCAAACTTGAATTAAAAAAGCGGCACCGGGCCTTCGCCCGATGCCGCTCAATCAAGTCCCACCGCCGTGCTACTCTCCCACGAAAGAAATCCGCAGTACCATCGCCGATGTGGGGCTTAACTTCCGTGTTCGGAATGGGAACGGGTGTGGCCCCCACTCCAATGACGGTGGGAAAAATCTTTTAATTCTCTAGAACCTATAAAGTAAAATCAAACAAACAGAAAACCACGAGACAACGGTCTCGATAATCCAATACTTTTTTGAGCCAGAGTGCACGACTCTGCAGAAAACTGTGAGGAGTGGTCAAGCCTCACGGGCGATTAGTACCGGTCAGCTCCACGCATTACTACGCTTCCACACCCGGCCTATCAAACTCCTGGTCTTGAAGTGCCCTTAAGTGTCTTACGACAGGGGAGATCTCATCTTGGAGCGGGCTTCCCACTTAGATGCTTTCAGCGGTTATCCCATCCGAACTTAGCTACCCGGCAATGCCGCTGGCGCGACAACCGAAACACCATTGGTTCGTCCATCCCGGTCCTCTCGTACTAGGGACAGACCTCCTCAAATCTCCTCCGCCCACGGCGGATAGGGACCGAACTGTCTCACGACGTTCTAAACCCAGCTCGCGTGCCACTTTAATCGGCGAACAGCCGAACCCTTGGGAGCTGCTTCACCCCCAGGATGTGACGAGCCGACATCGAGGTGCCAAACCTCCCCGTCGATGTGAACTCTTGGGGGAGATAAGCCTGTTATCCCCGGCGTACCTTTTATCCGATGAGCGATGGCCCTTCCATACGGAGCCACCGGATCACTAAGACCTGCTTTCGCACCTGCTCGACTTGTAAGTCTCGCAGTCAAGCTCCCTTTTGCCTTTGCACTCTACGGCTGATTTCCAAACAGCCTGAGGGAACCTTCGCGCGCCTCCGTTACTCTTTGGGAGGCGACCGCCCCAGTCAAACTACCCACCACGCAATGTCCCCGACCCGGATTACGGGCCCAGGTTAGATCAGCAGCACAATGAGGCTGGTATTTCAAGGTTGACTCCACCGAATCTGGCGATCCGGCTTCAAAGTCTCCCAGCTATCCTACACGCACTAAACCGATAATCACTGCGAAGCTATAGTAAAGGTGCACGGGGTCTTTCCGTCCTGCCGCGGGTCGCCGGCATCTTCACCGGCAATTCAATTTCGCTGAGTCCCTGGTTGAGACAGTGGGGAAGTCGTTACGCCATTCGTGCAGGTCGGAACTTACCCGACAAGGAATTTCGCTACCTTAGGACCGTTATAGTTACGGCCGCCGTTTACCGGGGCTTCAGTTCACTGCTTCACGCCGAAGCGCTAACAGATTCCCTTAACCTTCCGGCACCGGGCAGGCGTCAGACCCTATACGTCGCCTTGCGGCTTCGCAGAGTCCTGTGTTTTTAGTAAACAGTCGCTACCCCCTGCTCTCTGCAACCTTTGCCAGCTCGAAGAGCAAGTCTTTTCACCAGCAAAGGCACACCTTCTTCCGAAGTTACGGTGTCATTTTGCCGAGTTCCTTAACCAGAGTTCTCTCAAGCGCCTTGGCATGCTCTGCCCACCTAC
>DUCH01000181.1:0-14164 GCA_012959865.1 Myxococcales bacterium
ACCGCGTCGGCCGCAGGCGCCATCGCTTTCCCCCCGGACCCGATCTACACCGCGACCAAGCACGCCGTTGTCGGTTTTGTTCGCTCCATGGCGCCATGGCTCCTGGCCCAGGGAATCGGTTGCCATGCCATCATGCCCGGGGTGGTGGACACGGGCTTGCTCGCCGAAGGCATGGCGGATCAGGCCCGCACTCTAGGAATCCCGGTGATCGCGCCCGAAGACATCGCCGAAGCGGTTGTGGGCGCCGCCCAATCGCCCGAGACTGGCGGGCTCTGGGTCTGCCTCGCCAATCGGCCGGCCTTCCGGTACGTGTTCAATCCCATTGAGGGACTGGGCCTGCCCGAAACCGACTGAACCGACAAGAGAAGGGGAGCCAGTATGTGGACCATCATTGCCGCAATCTCGGGGGCACTCGCCGTGGCAGCCGGAGCCTTCGGCGCCCACGGTCTACGCGACAAGGTGACTCCGGATCAACTCAGCGCTTGGTCGACCGCCTGCCAGTACCACTTGGTCCACAGCGTTGTACTGCTGGCGCTCGCCCTCTATTCCATGGGCGGGGTGGGCGAGGGAGACCGAGCGATTCGCCTGCCCGCATCGCTCTTCCTCGCGGGCATAGTGCTCTTCTGCGGATCCATTTACCTTTTGGTGCTCACTCCCCAGCGCTGGCTCGGACCAATCACACCGACCGGAGGTCTTTTCCTCATTGCGGGCTGGGTCTCCCTGATCGCCCTGATCGGAAACGAAAGCCGCTAGTGGCCGCTATCGAAGCGGGACTCTGTCCCCAATGCCGATACGGGCGTTCGATCTCAAACCCTCGCGGCAGCCGTTTTCAACGCTGCGAACGCGCGCGGAACGACTCCCAATTCGCCGCCTATCCGGCTCTCCCCGTGCGAACTTGCCCGGGCTACGAAGCGCGCGGCGAAACAACCGAGTGCGTCACGCCTCCCGACCCTTCGCGCCGCTAGACCGCGCTACTCCGCCCAATCGCGCGAGCGTTCAACCGCACGCTGCCAGCCGCGGTAAAGCAAATCCGCCTCGCCCGCACCGAGCCGGGGCTCGAAGAGCGTGGTCGGCCCCTTGGAGGCCTCGAGATCGGCCCGATCCCGCCAGAAGCCCACGCCCAGGCCCGCCAATGCGGCCGCCCCCAGAGCGGTCACCTCGAGCACGGCCGGGCGCTCGACCCTGCGCCCAAGAATATCCGCCTGGAATTGCATCAGGAAATCGTTCTGACAGGCACCCCCGTCGACCCGAAGGCAATCCAGCGAGAGCCCGGCGTCGGCCACCATGGCGTCGACCACATCGCGGCTACTGAACGCGATGGACTCGAGTCCGGCGCGCACAATTTGCTCCCGGGTCGTCCCTCGCGTCAACCCCACCAGCACGCCCCGCGCCCTCTCGTCCCAGTAGGGCGCGCCCAGCCCGGTAAAGGCCGGGACCAAGTAAACACCTCCGGTATCGGGCACCCCTCGAGCCATCGACTCGCTTTCCGCTGCGGTTTCAATGAGCCCCAGCCCATCGCGCAGCCACTGCACGGCCGCACCGGCCACAAAGACACTGCCCTCCAGCGCGTACTCGACCTGGCCGTTGATCCCCCAGGCGAGGGTCGTCAATAGCCCGGACTCGGATTTGGCGGGTTCGGTTCCGGTGTTCATCAGGAGAAAACAACCGGTTCCGTACGTATTCTTGAGACGGCCGCTCTCGAAACAGCCCTGGCCGAAAAGTGCCGCCTGTTGATCACCCGCGATGCCGGCCACGGGCACCTCGCCCCCAAGCCATTCCGCGTCCACGACGCCGAACTCGCCGCTGCTGTCGCGAACCTCGGGGAGCATGGCGCGGGGAATATCGAGAGCCGACAACATAAAGTCATCCCACCGCCGCTCATGAATGTTATAGAGCAGTGTCCGCGAGGCATTCGAGTACTCGGTTGCGTGAATCCGGCCTCCGGTCAGCTTGTAGAGCAGCCAACTGTCGACGGTTCCGAAACAGAGTTCCCCCGCCTCGGCCCGCTGCTGAGCACCTTCGACCGCGTCGAGGATGAAACGCACCTTGGTGCCAGAGAAATAGGCATCGATCACTAGACCCGTTCGGCGCTTCACCTCTTCTTCGAGCCCGCGCCGACGAAGGTCGTCGCAAACCGACACGCTCTGCCTCGATTGCCAGACGATGGCCGGGTAAATGGGAAGACCGCTGGCGCGCTCCCAAACCACCGCCGTCTCTCGCTGGTTGGTTATGCCCACCGCCGCGAGATCCGACGCCGCGGCCCCCGCCTTCGCGAGCACCCCCCTGGCGGCGCGAAGCTGACTCTCCCAGATCTCCAGGGGGTCATGCTCCACCCAGCCGGGATTCGGAAAGGACTGGGTAAACTCATATTGATCCTGAGCCACCACGGCGCCGCCGTGGTCGAAGAGCAGCGCTCGAGACGAAGTCGTTCCCTGATCGAGAGCGAGGATATAGCGGCTCAATTCCCTGTTCCCCTTCCCTTCCGCCTCTGCCTGCGGACTTCGCGCCGGCCTGGTCTAGTCCTCGCCGAAGAGTGCATCCACGAATTCCTCGGCGCGGAAATCCCGGAGATCCTCGATCCCTTCACCAACTCCGACGAAGTGTACGGGAATACCAAACTCATCGGCGAGACCCACGATGACCCCGCCCTTGGCGCTCCCATCGAGTTTCGTCAGGACGAGGCCGGTCAACCGCGTGACCTCGGCAAAGAGCCGCGTCTGGGAAATCGCATTCTGACCCGTATTCGAGTCGAGCACCAGAAGGGTCTCGTGGGGCGCCTCGGGGATATCCCGGCCCAGAACTCGGGCGATTTTGCCCAGTTCCTCCATCAAGGGTTTCTTGGTCTGGAGGCGTCCGGCCGTATCGATGATGGCCACGTCGGCTTTGGTGGCGATGGCCGTTTTGACGGTGTCGAAGGCGACAGCGGCGGGATCGCCACCGGGCTTGCCCGCAATGACCTGACACCCCACCCGCTCTCCCCAAACCTGGAGTTGATCGATGGCAGCCGCACGAAACGTATCGCCGGCACCCAGAATGACCACCTTGCCTTGCGCGGAGAATCGGGCGGCGAGTTTCCCAATGGTCGTGGTCTTCCCCGAACCGTTCACGCCGAGAACCAGGATGACATGGGGGCCGCTACCCGAAATCGACTCTGTGCGCGTTTCTTCCACCCGAAGCAGTTTCTCGAGAATCGAGTCCCTAAGAATCTTGCGCACCCGATCCGCATCGGACCCCATAGCTTCCTTTTTCACCCGATTGAGCAAGGACTCGGCGGTGGCCACTCCCATGTCCGCGGTGAAAAGAGCCATCTCGAGTTCCTCAATCAACGCCGCGTCGACCTTGCGGCCGTTCAGAATCCCGCCGAGTCGACCCACCAGCGTCTCACTCGTCCGCGCCAAGCGCGCACGAAGAGAAATTGCCTTACTCGGCGCCGCGACCGAGTCGGGTTCCACCGAAGGCCGAGCGGGTTCGACAACCGGAGCGGGTCCGCTCTCGGAACGCGGCTCGGGCTCCAATTGGCGCTCAGGGGTTGGCGCGGGTTGCTCGCCAGCAGCGGTGTCGGACGGAGGGGCCGGGGGTCTCTCCCGCGCCGATCCGAGTCTTTCGGCAGAATCGAGATGTCCCTGCTCAGCCGCACGGCGCGCGGGTTCGGCCGCTGCCGGAGGCTTTGCTTTTCGAGTCAGGCCCTCGACCAGCAAGGCCAGAAATCCAGGCACCAGAAGCAGGCCTGCCGCCAGCAACCGGGCGTGCTCAATCAACCCATTGAACACGTCGGGGGAGATCCAGAGAGGATTGGGTTCCATAGGCGACGGAGAATAGAGAACGGTTCGGCCGATTCCACTCCATTCGAAAACGGGGCTCCGAACGGGCAAACCGCTGGCGACGCCGGTCTAAGTGAGTTCCACCCCGACCAATTTGCTGACGCCCTTTTGTTCCATGGTTACACCGTAGAGGACGTCCGCCACTTCGATGGTGCGCTTGTTGTGGGTAATGACGAGAAACTGGGAAACTGCCGCCATATCGGTGATCAAGCTGTTGAAGCGGCCCACGTTGGCATCATCCAGTGCTGCATCCACCTCGTCGAGCAGAAAAAACGGCGACGGGCGCACCTGGAAAATCGCCACCAGCAGCGCCAGCGCGGTCATCGTTTTTTCACCCCCCGAGAGCAAATTCACATTTTGCAGACGCTTGCCCGGGGGCATCGCCATGATGTCGATCCCCGCCTCCAAAATATCTTCGGCTTCGGTGAGTTGCAGACTCGCCTTCCCGCCGCCGAAAAGACGGGGGAAATTCTCCGAAAAGCGCTTGCTCACCGCCTCGAAGGTTTCGCGAAAACGACGCCGGCTGGTGCGATTGATCCGGACAATCGCTTCGCGCAACGATTCGAGAGTGCGTTCGAGGTCGAGTTGCTGCTCCGAAAGAAAGCGGAAGCGTTCGGCCAACTCCTCGTGCTCTTCGATGGCGCCCACGTTCACTTCGCCTAAGGACTCGAGTGTCTTCTGCACGGTCGAGAGTTCAAGCTGTCGCACTTCCTTGGGCGCGCGGGCCAACTCGGCGTTCCGGCGGGCCTCCCGCACAGCGTTGGCGGGCTCACCTGCGATTGCGGGCGCGGCGATTTCTCGGGACTCGGCCGTATCCCCGGACTCAACAGCCCCCTCGCGCGCTTGGAGACGCGCCGCCACCTCGGCCTCGGCGGCCGAAGCTTCGCCCCCGGGCCCACTGTCGTTCGCCGTGCCCTCGAGCGGCGGAAGCTGCCAGCCCACCAGATCAACGCCCCAGCGCTCGCGAACTTGCTCGATCTGATGTTCCAGGCGGATTTCGCTTTCACGCAGTTCGAAGTCGGCCGCCGTCGCTTCTTCCTGACGACCGACCAACTCGGTGCGAACTTCCCGCAGACTCTCGTCGAACTCTCGCACCGTCTGGGACTCGCTCTCGTACGCATCCCGGGCCGCGTCGTTCCCAACCCGAGCGGCCTCCTCGGCCAGCAGACGCTCCTCGAGTTCGCGCTCGCTCTGAACGCCTTCGGCCTCGAGTTCCGCGATTCGCTCCAGGCCGCTCTGGATTTCAGTTTCACGACGGCCAATCCACTCGGCGGTCTCGCGGGTCGAGCTGTCGAAGCGCGATACTTGCTCCAGGAGTCGGTCTCGAACCTCAATTCGGTTGTTGTGCGCCACTCGCAATTCCGTCAAGCGGGTTTGCCGACGACCCAACTCTCGGCCCAGCGAGCCGAGCTTGAGCCCCAATGCGTCCAGGGAGGTCTGCCCCTGGACCCGCTCCTCGCGCCAGGTTTCGAGTTGCTGCTTCACAGTGGCCTGATCCTGGGTCAGCGCCTCCACTTCGGCGAGCAGTTCGGCGCGCTCAGCGATTCGATTCTGCCGGGCTTCGCCCTGGGTCTTGAGTCGCTCGGACGCGCGCTCCAGATCCTTCTCATGCGTGGCCACCGCCAGGGCGGCGGTGTGCTGGCGGCTGCGCATATTGTCGAGTTCTTGAAGCGCGGTATCGAGGGTCACCGATGAATTTCCCTGTACGACCTCGAGATCTTTGACCTCTCGTGACAGGACCTCAACCTCGGTTTCGAGTTCGAGAACCTCAGCGCGTCGCCCCAGGGAGCCCCCGGCACCCCCTTGGCCGCCTCCGGAAACCACCCCGTTCGGCATGACGAGATCGCCCTCTGCCGTAACGAAGGTCGCGGGCAAAGACGTTGCACGGTAGAGATCCAGCGGCTCGGAGAGGCTCTCCACCAGGTATACGTCTCCCAGCAAACGCTGGGCGAGGCCTTCGTAACCCGGGCGTGGCTGGACGAATTCCAGAATCGGGTCGCCCAAAGGCACAATCCCCGATGCCGGCGCGTCCGCGCTGTGAAGCAGGAAGAGGCCGCGACCGGCCTCGGCTTCGCGCAGCGCAGCCAGGACGTCGACAACCCGGGCACCCTCCTCGAGAACCAGAGCATCCGCGCACTCGGCGAGCACGGCTCCAACCGCTTTGACGACCCGGGGATCCACATCCAGAAATTCACGCACCAAGCCGCGAACCCCGAAACGGCTCGCACCGGCCGGCCCCTGGTCCAGAATGTGGCGCGTGCCCGCATCCACGTCGCCGTTGTTCGCAAGAATCTCGCTCAACGAGGCCAGCCGTGCGTGCCGGGCCCCCAGATGCTCCCTCTTCTTCTGGAGAGCCTGGGTGGCTTCGCTCAGCGCCTCGGTCGAACGCTCATGGTGACGCATAGCTCCGATCAGGAGCTCCTGAAATTTCTCGTGCTCCGCCAGCAGTTCGCGCAGCCCCTGCTCGAGTTGGCCTTCCTCGCCGAGCAGCTCGCTCGTAGCGGTCTGCTGCTCTTCGTAGTCCCGATCGGCCGACCGCAACCGTTGATCGATTGCGGCTCGACGGTCGGCCAAAGCCGCGATCCGATCCTCGCCGCGCGCCGCGGAAGTCAGAACACCCACGAGAGCCTGATTGGCAGTTTCCCGCTCGGATTCCACGGCGGTCAATTCGGCCTGCCCCGACGCGACCTCGGATTCCGCCGCGTCCACGGTGGACTGCTGGCCCTGCACAGCATGCTCGAGTTGATCGAGTTCCTGCCGGGATTCCACCGCCTCGGCCTCAACCTGGGTAAGCTGGGCCCGCAATTGATCGAGCTCCCGCCGCCGGCCCTCGTTGCTCTCGCCAATATTTTCACATTCCCTGCGGCCCAGTTCGATTTTTCCCTCGATCGTCTTGATCTCGCTCCGCAGGGCGTAGAGACGTTCGGAACCCTGGCTCACGGCCTTCTCGGCTTCGGTGAGCGCAATCCGCTTTTCTTCGAGCGCCAACTCCCGCTCGGCGAGCCGGGTCGAGAGAGCCGTCACCCCATCGCGCAACCGGGTGACACGGCCCTGCGCGTCGGTGGTGAGCTCCAGCAAATCGCTTCGCTCGTCCCGGGCGAGGGAAAGCTCAAGAATCCGCTGGGTTTCTTTGAAGCGCTTGTATTTCGCGGCCTTACGCGCTTGACGTTCCAGGGAACTGATCTGACGACGAATCTCGCTGAGGATATCGTTGACCCGATCGAGGTTCTGCTCGGTGGACTTAATTTTGCTTTCGGCTTCGCGCCGACGGGCCTTGTATTTCGTGATGCCCGCCGCTTCTTCGATGAGCAGGCGCCGCTCTTCTGCCTTCGCAGATACGATTTCGGCCACCTTGCCCTGTTCGACAATCGTGTGGCCCTTGGCGCCAACGCCGGTATCGCGAAAGAAGTCGTTGACATCCTTCAAGCGAACCGGGGACTTGTTGATCAGGTACTCCGACTCCCCCGATCGATAGAGGCGTCGGCAAATTTCGATCTCGCTGTAGTCCGCGTAGTCGGCCGGGGCTTTGCCCTCGGCGTTCTCAAAACTGAGAACCACCTCGGCCATGCCGATGGGAGGCCGACTCGCCGAACCACCAAAAATCACATCGTCCATGGCCTTGCCGCGAAGCCGGCGGGCCGATTGCTCACCCATCACCCAACGCACGGCGTCGGCCACATTGGATTTCCCACAGCCGTTGGGACCGACCACAGCCGTCACGCCGTTATTGAACGTAAACGTCGTGCGATCGACGAACGACTTGAACCCCTGAAGCTGGAGTGATTTAATTCTCAACGATTCCTCGATCACTCGATTCGGAAATTCTTCCCCGGATATGGGAAGCAATCTCGCTGGAACCTACCCGCGCTCGCCAACCCTTCCCCGGGGGCGTCGATTGGTCGGTCACCGCTCGCCGATTCGATCAAATTCAAAGGGCAAAATGCAATTTCCAAAGCACGTTGGGGGGCGGTGCCGGGGGGTACCTTCTAATTACCACTCTCGGCCACGCCCGCGCAACAGGTATTGAGGGCCTTTCCCCCATCCGCTCGATATTTAGGCCTTCGGCCCGGTCGCATTCACCCCTCGGGCCGAACATCACCGGTCGCAGGGCCGCCCTCCACCTGGAGCGAGTAAAGGCGCTTGTACACCCCCCCGAGGGCAATGAGTTCTTCGTGGCGCCCGGACTCCACCAGTTCCCCGCGATGGAGCACGTGAATGCGGTCCACATCGCGAATCGTCGAGAGCCGGTGGGCGATGGCGATGGCCGTCTTCCCCCGCATGAGCGCGTGAATCCCGCGCTGGATCATCCGCTCGGTCTCCGTGTCGATGGAACTGGTGGCCTCGTCGAGGATCAGGATCTGGCCGCCATGGGCCAGGGCCCGGGCAAACGAGAGCAGTTGGCGCTGGCCGGCCGACAAATTGCTCCCCCGCTCGAGGACTTCGGTCGCGTAGCCCTGGGGCAAACGCTCGATAAAGCCATGGGCCTCCACGGCCCGAGCCGCAGCCTCGATATCGGTGGGCTCGAGTTCGCTCCTCCCCAGGGAGATGTTGTCGGAGACCGAGCCGCTGAAGAGAAAAACATCCTGAAGGACAGTCGCGACGCGACGTCGCAACTCACGCTGGGGCATATCACGCACATCGATGCCGTCCACCCGGATTCGGCCCCGGTTCACTTCGTAAAAGCGCGAGAGCAAATTGATCACGGTTGTTTTGCCAGCGCCGGTCGCCCCCACCAGGGCAACCCGCTCACCCGGCTCAACCTTGAAGGACAGATCGCGAAGTACCCAGTCCTCGCCCTTGTAGGCAAACCAGACCCCTTCGAACTCCACGCAACCGCGACTCTGGGGGATGGACGAAGCCTCGGGCCTGTCCTTGGGGTCTTCGATGAGAATATCCGTCTGTAGCAATTGGAATATTCGCTCGCTGCTCGCCATAGAGGATTGCATGACCGAGTACTTGGCCGAGAGATCCTGGAGAGGGCGGAGAAAACGGCGCATATAGTCGATGAACTGGTAGAGAACCCCGGCCTCCACCAGCCCCGTCCCCACCCAAATGATCACCGCGATCGTTACGCCGCTGACCATTTCCACCGCGGCAAAGAGCAGGGCGTCGTAGCGAATCGACTGATTCCAGGCATCCCGGTGATCGGCGTTCATCCGGTCGAACTCGCGCATATTGCGAGCCTCGCGAGTAAAGAGCTGGACGACCTTCATTCCCGTAATGGTTTCCTGGATGTGGGCATTGATACGAGCAATTCGCACCCGCACCGCGCGGAAGGCCTCCCGTACCTTCAGCCTGAAAACAACCGCCGCGATAGCGAGGAAGGGAATCGCCGCAAAGGTCGCCAGAGCCAGTTTCGGATTGATATAAAAAAGTACCAACGCGAAGCCAACCATCTTGAAGACATCGGTGATGAGCGCCACGACGCCTGCGCTGAACATCTCCGTCACGTTCTCGACGTCATTCGTTGCGCGAGTGACCAAGCGACCCACGGGGTAACCGTCGAAGAACCCGAGATGAAGCTGCTGAATTTTTCCGAAGACAGCGCTGCGAACATCTCGCATGGCGGACTGCCCGGTCACCGCCATCAGAATCATATGCACGAACTGCAGCCCCATCCCGAGCAGAGCGACTAAAAGATAGAGCAAGGCAAGCCAAGCCAAAATCGACAGACCCAGCGGCGGATCGAAGATGAAGGACGTCAGGGCACCCGCCCCCTCGCCCCCGACCCCCGGTTGAAATGCATAGTCGAGGCCGGTCTTGATGATCCACGCTGGCGCGAGCTCCAAGAGAAAAATGGGCACCACCATCAGCAACGTGACGATCACCTGCCAGCGGTAGGGCGAGATGTAACGCCAGAGCAGGACAAGCAGCCGGGTATCATAAGCTTTGCCCAGGGCTTCCTCTTCGTGGAACACGTCGCTCACTTCGCCTGGCCTCCGACATCGTCCGACGCGGGCTCCAGTCCGTCGGAATCGAGTTGGCGGCGGCGCTCGGACTCCGCCTGTTCGCTCGCAAACCGCGAATAGAGTTGACCCGCCGCCATCAGTTCGGCGTGGCGACCGATTTCCACCACCCGGCCCGCTTCAAGAACGACGATCTGGTCGCAGTCCCGTACGGTGCTAACCCGAGATGCGACCACCACGACCGTGCGTCCCTTAAAGACCTTCGCCAACTCCGACCGAATGGCCGACTCAGTCTCGGCGTCCACCGACGACAGGGTGTCGTCGAGGATCAAGATGCTCGGACGAAGCGCCAATGCACGGGCCAGGGCCGTGCGCTGACGCTGACCACCGGACAGCATGATTCCGCGCTCGCCCACCAGGGTCTCGAAACCTTCGGGCAACTCATGGATATCCTTGGCCAGTTGCGCCATCTCGGCGGCTTCCAGAATCCGATCGAAATTCGCGTCCGGAGGCAATCCGTAAGCGATGTTGTCGGATAGACGCGTCGAAAAGAGAAACGAGTCCTGGGGAACCATGGCGATGCTCGACCGCAGAACTTTGAGCGGCAGCCGATTGATGTCCACGCCGTCCAGAAAGAGCTGTCCATCCTCAACCGCAAAGAGCCGAGGGATCACCGATGCCAGCGTGGTCTTGCCCGACCCCACCCCACCGACAACGCCGAGGCTCGAGCCCGCAGGGACGCGAATTCTCAAATCCCTCAGCGCCCAACTGGGATCTGTTTCGTGGTAGCGAAAACTCAGCCCTCGGAATTCAAGCTCTCCGGCCAGCGATTCCACGCTTTCGAGTTCGTCGTGGTCGCGGATGGAGGGATTCACCGAAAGAACCTCATCGATTCGCTGCATGGCCGCCGAACCGCGCTGGACCAATGCGACCACCCAGCCCATGATGAACGTGGGGAATGTCAAATCCCAGATATACATCGCGAACGTAAAAAACTCGGCCACCCCCATCTCGCCCTTGCTGATGGACGAACCCCCGACTATGAGAACCACCCACATGGCGAGGGCGGGAAGCATCCCGGTAATGGTCGGCATAGCGCCGTTGACGCGCACCAGCCGCAGAGCCCGGCGATAGAGTTCATCATTGACCTGCTTGAAGCGGCTGGCCTGCTCTTCCTCCATGGCGTACGCCTTGACGACCGCGATCCCGGAAACCACTTCCTGCACCTGGTTCGAGAGGTCAGCGAGACCCACCTGAACCGCGAGGCTCCGCGAGTACAACGCGGTGCCAAAAACTCGGGCGATCAGGATAAAGAGCGGATAGGGGAGCAGGACCAGCATGGCCAGAACTGGATCCAGCACAAACATCGCCGTCAGAACGCCAATGAAGAGAACTGGGGTCTGCACGATTGAAAGCAAGCCGGGACCCAGCATGAGGCGCACGGCATTGAGATCGTTCACGCAGCGGCTCATCAAGTCGCCCGTCCGCCAGTCGAAGTAGAAGGATTGGGGGAGACTCTGAAGATGGGCGAAAAGATCGTTCCGCATCTCGTATTCCACTTCTCGGGCCGCGGTGAAAACGAGCAATCGCGAAAAAAAGCGGAGCCCTGCGCGGGCAATCGCCACACCGAGAAGCGCGATGAAGCGGTTTTGCAGGGCTTCGGGCGAAACACTCGGGTCCATCGCCCCTTCGATCGACCACCCCACGAGCATCGGAAATGCCACAAAGGCGGCCACGTAAGCGAGGGTGATCAGCGCCCAGAAACTGTAGTAGACGAGATTCCGGCGCAGATAGACCCACAGTCGGCGCAACGCATGCTTGACTGGGGTGTCACCGGACTCTGCGGAAGAAATAACCGGAGCGGCGCTCATCGCCCCACCCAGCGAACTATCCGCATCCGATCGATCCCAAGCCGCCAGCCCCCGAGCGCCAGGGCGTTCAGCAGAAGAGTACGCAGCAGCCCACGCTCGCGATAGCGACGCGCGGACGTCGTGGCGGCCGGCTTCAACGCGGCGACCTTGCCCCGCCGGTTCATTGCCCGCACGAGATCCAGATCCTCCATGATTTCCACTTCGGGCACTCCCCCCATGCCCTCGAGAACCGACCTCCGGACGAATATTCCTTGATCACCGTAAGGCAGAGAAAAAACCGCAACGCGCAGCCGAACCACCCACTCCACCAGGCGGAAGCACAGCCCCGGCGCATCGAAACGAAGACGAAACGCACCGCCCACCACGCTCGGATCCGAGAGCGCCTGGCGAAGCGCTCCCTCCCAGCCCACTTCCAGCCGGGTGTCGGCATGAAGAAAAACGATCGCGTCCCCGGAACTGGCCCTCCAGCCCGCTTCCAGTTGCCGGGCCCGGCCCCGCTCGGTGGTCAGCACCCGAGCGCCTGACTGGCTTGCGCGCTCGGCGCTGCCGTCCTGACTCCCTGCATCAACCACCACAATCTCCGGTCCTGGACCCGTGCCGAAACCGGCCGATCCAGGGGGGGGGCCCGATGCCACGAGCCCCTGTTCAGGGGACGCAGGCTCGCTGGGCACGACTCGCTGGGGCATAGCGCTCGCAATGGCTCCCGGAATCAGCTCGACTTCGTCGAGCACGGGAATGACCACGGCGATTTTCACTCGCGCACCTTAGCACGGCGCAACTCTCGGCTTAAAGCCGGCCTCGGCGATTGACGCCCTCAGCCGCGTTCCCTATTCCATCGGCGTGACCGAACCCGACGAGCCCACGGCACCCGCCTATGCGAAAGCGGGGGTAGATCTGGATCATGACGAATCCTTCATCGACGAGGTGAAGGAAATCGTTCGCACCACCCACCGCCCCGAGGTTCTGTCCTCGATTGGGGGTTTCGCGGGTCTCTTCAAAACCCCCGACCGCTACAAGAATCCGGTCTTGGTGGCCGCCACCGACGGAGTCGGGACCAAGATCAAGCTCGCCGCTCAAATCGGCCGGTTTGACACCATTGGGGTCGATTGCGTCGCCATGGTGGTCAACGATCTGGTGGTTCAAGGCGCCGAGCCGCTGATTTTCCTCGACTACATCGCGATGGCCAAACTCGAGAAAAAAATCGCCGCAGATGCCCTTCGGGGCCTCGCCGAGGGCTGTCGGCGGGCGGGGTGTGCGCTCCTGGGCGGAGAAACTGCCACGATGCCTGGAGTTTACAGCGAGGGCGAACTCGAGATGGTGGGTTTTTCGGTGGGCGTCGTGGAACGCGAAGCGATCATCGACGGGTCGACAATCAGCGAAGGCGACTGGGTGATCGGATTGTCGTCGAGCGGCTTTCACAGTAATGGCTATTCGCTGGTTCGAAGCGTCCTGGACCGGGCCATCGAGGCCGGCGAGTTGGAACTCTTTGGCAGCTATCCCGGGCTCAAAAGTAGCCTGGCCAGCGAATTGCTCGCCCCCACTCGAATCTACGTCAAGCCGATCCTCAATCTTCTGCGCGACTTCACGATCCACGGGCTCTGCCACATCACGGGCGGGGGCTTCGACGGCAATATTCCGCGAGTCCTCCCCCGGGGCGTACGGGCCCACATCAATCCAACGGCCTGGCCCCGGCCCGGGGTCTACGAATGGATTCAGCGCTACGGCGATCTCGACGAGAGCGAACTGCTGCGCGTCTTCAACTGCGGCATCGGCATGGTGATGGTGGTCCCGGAGAACCACGCGGCAGATGTCTGCCAACGCTTGGAGGGACTGGGCGAGCGCGCCTACACGATCGGCCAAATTGAGCGCAAGAGTCCCGATGAACCGGCCCTGCTCCTGGACTCTGGCTTCAGGCCCCCCACCTGATGCGCCGCCTCACCCGGGTCACCGATACAGCCCGGCTGAGGGCCCGGCGATGGGACGCCATCGTGCTCGGAAGTGGGGTGAGCGCTCTGGTCGCTGCGGCACGCCTGGGCGTCGCCGGGCACCGGGTTCTCGTGGTGGAGGAGGACGCTGCCCGGGCCCTGCATCCCGCGCTGCGCGAACCGTTCTTCCTGGCGGGTTCGCGCGACGGTGGGGTAGTCGACGCCTGCATTCGTGAGCTCAGCATCCCTCTGCTGGATCGAAGACGTCTGGGCGCCGAACGCCTGGCTTACCAGGTCACCGGACCCGGGCTCCGTCTCGATGTCGGCGGGCCCGACATCACTCGCGACGAACTCGCCCGCTGGGGGCTATGCGACCCCGACGCCGCCGCCGCCCTCGTGCGGGCTCTCGCAGAGGCCACCGAAGCCGAGCGAAAGGCCATGTTGACATCACCCCTGGTGCGATTGGGGCGCCGCTTGGGGCTTGGCCGAGCCGGACTGACGGGCTCGCACGTGCGCGGGCTACCCGAAGAGGTCGCCAACCCCGGCGCACGCCTCCAACCTATCCTCGACGCTCAGGTTTCGGCGCTTTCGAATTTGGCCAGCGCGAAGGTCACCCCCGAAGCGCGCACCCGGTTGCTCGG
>DUCH01000181.1:14234-28947 GCA_012959865.1 Myxococcales bacterium
CCCTGGCTGGTCGGACTGCTGCGAAAGCGAATCGAAGAGGTCCACGGCGAGTTTCGCTCGGTGGCCAAAGGCTTTGGGCTCGTTTCCGTGGACAATCGGCCGGGCGTCCTGATCGAGGACACCGAAGAAATATGGATCGGCCGGGCGTTGGTTCTGGCTGCGGCGCCGGGGGCCCTCGCCCAGGTGCTCGCCCCCGAGATGACGCCGGACTTCCTCAAGGTGGAGCGGCCGCGATGCCGACGCGTCGGGCTCCACTTGCAAATCGACCGCGATGTCTTGCCCCGGGGCATGTGCCCCCGAGTGGTCGCGCTGAGTGAAGCCTCCGGCGGAGACTCCTCGAGTCCCTTCGCCTCGCGAGTGGCCAGTATCACCGCCTACGCGAATCCCAACGACAGCGAGACCTTCGACCTCGTCGCCCGAATGCGGCTGAATCCGGCCGAAGAAATCGCCGACGCCGAGGACGAACTCGAAAGCCGGATCCACACGCTTATGCCCTTCGCGAGCGACCGAATTCGCCGGCGCGCCCACCGGCGTCCGGTCTGGGACGACGACGGCTGGCTCGAGGATCCCGTCCCGGGTTCGGGCTGGCCGGCGGAAATTGACATCCGATCCCTGAGCAAGCCTGCGGTCTATCATCTCGATCGTGCGTGCGTGGCGAATCTCGGGATCGAGGGCGACCTCCTACTGGGCTGGCGGGCGGGCGACGCCATTGCGGGCGAACTCAGCTGAACTCGTTGCTGGGCGGCTCCTGCCCCCGATGACGCCGATTCCATGCGATGCAATCGGCGTAGCGAACGCCGGAGCCCCCGAAAAGATCGAGCGCACTGCCGAAGGTCAAGTCCACCCGCCCCCCGGAGAGCGACGCAACGCGTGCCAGATCCTCGATCGCGCGGGCGCCTCCCGCGTAGGTGCACGGCCGAGGGGAGATCTCCGCCAAGTGGGCGACGAGTTCTTCGTCTATACCCGCTTGGCGCCCTTCGACATCCGCCGCGTGAACGAGAAATTCGCTGCAAAATTCGGCTAGGACCGCGAATGTCTCGGCATCCACCGCGGTCTCGGTCACGGTCTGCCAGCGATCGACCGCCACCCACCAGCCCCCGTCCCGACGCCGACAAGAGAGATCCACCACCAACTTCTCTTCCCCCACCCGATTCGCCAGGGTCTTCACCCGCGCCAGGGAGAGCCTTCCGGCTTCAAATAGCCAACTCGTCACGATGAGCTTGGCGGCTCCAGCATCGAGCCAGGCCTCGGCGTTGCCCCCATCGATGCCGCCGCCGAGTTGCAGGCCCCCGGGCCAGGCGGCCAGGGCCTGCCTGGCTGCGGCGTCATTGCCCGGGCCCAGGCGGATCACATGCCCCCCCGGCAGGTCGTCATCCCGGTAGCGCTGGGCAAAAAACTCCGGGCCCTGGTCGGCGACAAAATTCGTTTCGGGCGGAGATCCGTCGTCGCGCAGGCTGCCGCCAACGATTTGCTTGACCTCCCCGTTATGGAGGTCGATACACGGACGGAAGACGGTCACGGGGGGACTCTACCCAATGGAGCGCTCGGGATCTTCATTCTATTCCACGTGGGCGCCCGCATTCCCTCTCGCTCCCCTCTCGCATCCCCCCTCGCTCCCCCATCAGCCAACCCGAGCGCTCTGCCCCCCATCCACGGGTAGGGCAACGCCCGTAATGAATTTTGCTTCATCCGAAGCCAGGAAGAGCGCGGCGTTCGCGATGTCCCAGGCCGTCCCCATTTGCGCGCCCAGGGGCACCTGGGCGTTTCGCCGGGCGATCAGGTCGGGCTTCGCGATCCCCGTCGCCTGAGCGATTCCCTCGATCGCCATGGGGGTTTCGATCAGCCCCGGCATGATGACGTTTGCCCGAATGCCGTACCGCGCGTTGCCCAGGGCAAGGGACTGCGTATAGGCGTTGATTCCGGCCTTGGACACTTTGTAGGCGACGAGCGGCGTCGAGCAAATCGCTGCGATCGAAGAGATGTTGATGATCGAGCCCCGGGCAGCGGCCCTCATCACGGGCAGAACGTGCTTGCAGGGCAGCACGACGCTTTTCAAATTCACCCCAAGGATCCGATCCCATTCGGCTTCTTCGACGTGCGCCGGACCGGCGTCCCCGCCCCCCACTCCGACATTGTTGTGCAAAATATCGATCGCTCCGAAGCGCTCGAGGCCCTCGGCGACCAGGGTGCGGCAGTCGGCTTCGCACGTGGCGTCGGCCTCCAGGGCGTGGGCGACTCCTCCCTCGGCTTCGATTCGGGCCACGGTTTCCTCGGCCGAGTCCAGACGGCAGTCCACCGCAAGCACCCGCGCCCCCTCCCGGGCAAAGAGAATCGCGGCGGCGCGGCCGTTGCCCAGTGTATCCCCCGGGGTCTGCCCCGCGCCTACCACCACCGCCACCCGGCCTTCGAGTCGCCGACTCATCGCACGGGCAACCGGGGCAGCCCATCTTCGGGCTGTACGCCCAGAGAATTGAGCGCCATGGAAACGAGATTGTATTGGCCCACGGTGAAAATCAGATCCAGCAATTGCTCGATGGAGAGGGTCTCGGCCAGGCCTTGCCATGACGCGTCGCTGATGAAGGCATCTCCGTGCAGTTCATCGGTGGCTCGAAGCAGCCATTGATCCCCAGCCGACCACCCCTTGGCTTCGGCTCCGTCGGGAATACGCTCGATTTCTTCGTCGGACAATCCCGAATCGCGACCGATCAAAACGTGCTGCCCCCACTCGTATCCCGCCTGACACAGCCAGCCCACTCGCAAAATGACGAGTTCGCGCTCTCGGGCCGCCAGCGTCGACTTGAAGAGAACGTGATTGCCGAAGACCAGCCAACGCTTCAGAAGGTCGGGATGACGCGCCAGGGTTGTGAAAATTCGCAAGACCGAGCCACCGCCAAAACGGGCCCGGGTCTCGCTGTCGAGATCCTCCAGAGCTAGGGGGGCAACTCGGGGCTTCTCCATTCGCACGGTTCATCTCCTCTATATTTTCCTCTGCTGTCCGCGCCCTTGGCCCGAGCGTGACACGGTTTTTTCCCGCTGGAAGGCAAGCGTAGGGCTGTCTAGTATACGGGCCGTTCGGGATTCGACGATGGAACCGATTGGGGCGGGCACCGCTCCAACCCCACCCGAAAAAGCGCAGTCCGAGCGATCGATCACCCGAATTCGAGAAAGGGAAACACCATGACGCAGGAGATCGGCCAGGCTCCGGTGGACGAGCGGCTTCAAAAGCTCTGCCCAGCAATCCAGGGCGAAATCGGCAAGGTTCTCGTGGGCCAGGATGAAATGGTTCGCAGCCTTCTAATGGGATTGTTGTGCGGGGGGCATGTCCTCCTCGAGGGACTGCCCGGGTTGGCTAAAACCCTCGCTGTCCAATCCCTTTCCCAGGCCATCAACACGGGCTTTTCGCGGATCCAGTTCACTCCGGACATGCTGCCCGCCGATGTCATCGGAACCCAGATCTTCAATCCCAGCGAAGGCACCTTCAGCGTGAAACAGGGGCCGATCTTCTCCAATCTGATTCTCGCGGATGAGATCAACCGGGCACCCGCAAAGGTCCAGGCCGCCCTGCTCGAGGCCATGCAAGAGGGGCAGGTCACCATCGGGGGCCAAAGCCTTCCCCTCCAGGACCCCTTCTTGGTTCTCGCCACCCAGAACCCTATCGAGCAGGAAGGTACATACCCCCTCCCCGAGGCCCAGGTCGATCGGTTCATGCTCAAAGTCAAAATCGGCTACCCGAGCCAGGAAGAAGAGCGGCGCATCCTCGATCGCATGGCCAGCGGCCAACCCATCCCCGAGGTGCAGCACGTCGCCGAAGCCAGCGACATCCTGGCGGCGCGAACCAGCGTGGAGCAGCTCTTCGTCGACGAGAAAGCGCGTAACTATATCGTCGACATCGTCCAGGCCACGCGAAACCCCGGCGGGGCCGGGCTGGCAGAACTCGAAGGCTTGATCGATCACGGAGCCAGCCCCCGGGCAAGCATTGCCCTGATGAAAGCCTCCAAGGCCCATGCGTTCATCCACGGGCGGGGCTACGTAACGCCCCACGACATCCAGAGCACGGTCCCGAATGTGCTGCGGCATCGCGTGGCGGTGAGCTACGAGGCCGAGGCCGAGGGCATTGCCTCGGAAGACGTCATCCAGAAGATCATCGATACCCTTCTGGTCCCCTGAGAACGGCGGCGGAACCGACACCATGCTCCCCAAGGAGATCATGCGGCGCGTCCGCGAGATCCAAGTACGGACAGGCCGCCAGGTCGCGGATGTCCTGGCGGGAGAGTACGTCTCGGTCTTCAAGGGAAGCGGAATCGAGTTCGACGAGGTCCGGGCCTATATCCCCGGAGACGACGTTCGCAGCATCGACTGGAACGTCACCGCCCGGATGGGGGAACCCTTCGTCAAGCGCTACGTCGAAGAGCGGCAGCTGACCTTGATGTTGATGGCCGACATTTCAGCCTCCCAGGACTTCGGTTCGAGCGACAGATCCAAGCGCGAGTGTGCCGCCGAATTCTGCGCCCTTCTCGCATTTTCGGCCAGTCGCAATGACGACAAAGTCGGCCTTCTTCTTTTTCACAGTGATATCGAGCAATACATTCCCCCCCGCAAGGGACAGAAGCATGCGCTTCGCGTTGTCCGGGAAGTGCTCGCCCACGGTGAGGAAACCTCGCCCCTCGCTCGCCATGAAACGCCCCCGCCCAGCCGATTCTGGCGTCGTCTGCTCGGCCGGGGGCGGCGGCTGCGCGCGCCTCGGGAAGGCACCGCGATCAATAGAGCCCTCGAGTTCTTTCTCTCGGTCAACAAACGAAGAAGCGTCTGCTTCGTGGTGAGCGACTTCATCGACGAGGACTATGAGCAGGCCCTGCGAAGCGCCAATCGCAAGCACGACGTCGTCGCAGTCCTGGTCACCGACCCCCGCGAACTCGAGGTTCCGGCGGTCGGTCTGGTCACCCTTGAGGACATGGAAACTCGCGCGACCCGGGTAGTGGACGCGGGCTCCTCAACCTTTCGCGCCGCCGTTCAAGAACAAGCGGACCAACGGGTCAAGGGAATCCGCAAACGACTCGCCGGGTCTGGAATCGACCTGATCCATATCGACGCCGCGGGAAGCGTGGTTGACCCCCTGGTCCGCTTCTTTCGCGCGCGGGAGCGGAGGACGCGCCGATGAGTGTCGGCCTTTCCGCTCACCGGCCTACGAGACTCCCCGCAACCCGCCGTCGAGTTCGGCGCGTCCGAGGCCTCGCCCGGGCAGTGCTGTCCATCGGCGCCTGCCTCATCGCCGGATCTGCGCCTGCCCTGGAGACCCATTCGGTTTCGGGACCCGTAGAAGTCGGCGTAGAGATCTCCCCGGACAACCCGGTGATTGGCGATCCCTTGATTCTGCGAATCGAGGCGCTCGCCGAGCCCGGGGTCGAGGTGCTCATGCCCGCCTTTGGCGAAGCCCTCGATCGTTTCAGGATTGTCGACTTCGTGCCCCGGGAGAGCCTGACCGAGGATGGGCGAACCCTGCACAGCCAGCGGTATACCCTTCAAGTGCCGTCTTCGGGGGAGCACACCCTACCCCCCATTCTGCTCGAGTTCATCGACCACCGACCGGGGCAAATCTCCACGCCTGACGATCTCGATGCCTACGAGATCCTCACCGAAGGCCTCCCCTTCCAGGTCACCTCGGTGGTCCTCGACAGTGCAAGCGCAGACCTCAGCCCACCCATGGAAGCTTTAAGTATCCGCCGGGGCGACAACAGCATTCGGCTATGGGTTCTCGGCGGCGGCTTCGTGCTCCTGCTGACTTCGCTCCTGGCGCTGCTCGTCTGGCGAAAACGGTCGGCCCAAGCGGCCCTTCGAACAGCTTGGGACATGGCCAATACGGAACTCGAAATACTGCTCAACGGTCCTCAACCCCACGGCGAAAACGCGAGCGCCTTCTTCGTCGAACTCTCGGGAATCGTGCGCCGTTACCTGGAGAATCGTTTTTCCCTCCGCTCTCCCGAACTCACCACCGAAAGTTTCCTGGAAGAAGTCAGCGGATCGCCCGATCTGGGCCCGGACCATCAATCGCTCCTCCGGGACTTCCTCAGTCAGTGCGATCTGGTGAAATTTGCGCACCACGTTCCTTCTCGCGAAGCGATCGGCGAAACCATTCGCAAGGCCAGGCGATTTATCGATGAAACCCGTGAAAATGCGGAAAACACAGCGGAACCGGGGGATGTTTTCCACTCCGCGCCCAGCCCAAAGGTCGAGGAGACTGCTCAGTGACCGGGCTCGAATTTCGCGATCCCATTTTCCTCATCTTTCTCGGCCTCGCGCCCGCCGTCTACCTGCTCTCTCGCCGGTCCAGCGCCCGAGTCCGTTTTTCGAGCCTCAAGCTGCTCGAGAAGGCGCCGCCCTCCTGGCGAACGCGCCTGCTCGTGCTCCCTCCCCTCCTTCTGGCCCTTGCGAGTGCCGCGTTGGCGATCGCACTGGCCGGACCGCGAACCGGCGAAGCCAACACAAAGGTCTATCGCGAGGGAATCGCCATTATGTTGGTGGTGGACCGGTCGGGTTCCATGAATGCTCGGGACTTCGTCCAAGACGATCAGAGCATCGATCGGCTTCAAGTTGTCCAGAAGGTCCTCGGTCGTTTTCTCGGGGTGGACGGAAGCGGAGGTGGCCGACCGGACGACCTGATCGGCCTCGTCACCTTTGCCCGTTACGCGGACAGCGTCGCACCCCTGACCCTCGACCACACGAACCTTGGAGCCATCCTCGACGACGTGACCATCGTGACCGATCGCGATGAGGATGGCACCGCCGTTGGGGAGGGACTCGCCCTGGCGGTGGAACGCCTCCGTCGGCACAAGGCCAAGAGCAAGGTCATTGTCTTGCTCACCGACGGCGTCAGCAATACCGGCGACATCTCGCCGGGTCAGGCCGCCGACCTCGCCGCTGCGAACAACATCAAGGTCTACGCGGTCGGCGCTGGCAGGACGGGCTACGCGCCTTTCCCCGTCGAGTGGCGGGGGCAGACCGTCCTTCGACAGGCCTTCGTCGAATTGGACGAGCGCACCCTTGAGTCCATCGCTGAGCGAACGGCCGGCCTCTACTTTCACGCGGACAATCTCGCTGCCTTGGCTCAGGTCTATGGAAAAATCGATGCGCTGGAGCGAAGCGAAATCGTCGAAGTGCGATACATGCAATACGAAGAGTTCTACGCGCTCTTCGCCGGGTCTGGACTCGCCCTGATCATCGCCTCAACCCTGATCGCCCAAAGTATTCTGCGGAGACTCCCATGACGGGGCTCACCTTCGCGGAACCGCAATTCGTCCATGGCCTCTGGATCGTTCTCGCCTTGACAACGCTAATGATCGCGTTGGAACTGCGCAGGAATCTTCTGCTTGATCGTTTCATCGCCCCCGCCATGCAGTCGCGCGGCGTCGATCGGCCGGGCGATTGGCGGCGCGGGTTGCGTATTGGCCTGCTTTCGCTTTCGATGGTGGCCATTGTCATCGCGTTGATGCGACCCCAATGGGGCTTTGAGTTCATCGAGGCGCCCCAGATCGGGGCAGAGATCATGGTCGCTCTGGACGTCTCCCGTTCGATGCTCGCTGAAGACGTCGCGCCCAACCGACTGGAGCGCGCCAAGGCGGAACTCCGAGACCTGCTCCCCTATCTGGCCGGAGACCAGGTCGGCCTGATTGCCTTCGCGGGCCGGGCCAGCGTACTGTGCCCTCTGACGCCGGATTTTGGTTTCCTTCGAATCGTGCTGGACAATGTCGACGTCGGCAGTGTGTCTCGGGGGGGCACCCGACTCGAAGAACCCATCCGCAAGGCCACCGCGGGTTTTGGAACCAGTGGCGACCTCTCCCGAGTCATTCTCATTTTCACCGACGGCGAAGATCACGACTCCTTCCCCCTGGACGCCGCCCAGGAAGCCGCCGAGCGGGGAATCCGGATCATCATCATTGGCTTTGGAGACGAAAACGGCAGCGAGATCTTCGTCACCGACCCCCAGACGGGCGCGCGCACCCGTGTCGTGGACTCGGGGGGGCGCCCGGTGATCAGCCGGCTCGACGGCAACCTTCTCCGCGAACTCGCGCTCAGAACCGAGGGCGCCTATGTGCCGGCGGGTACGGGAGTGCTCGACCTCGAATCCATTTTTGAAGCCCATATCCGCCCACTCATGCGAGCCATGGGGGAAAAACGCGGGCGCACCGTCCAGAAAGACGGCTTCCAGTGGGCGCTTCTTCTGGCCCTCTTGGCCCTGTTCGGGAGCGCGCTCAGCCAAGTCGGCCGCCGGGGATCCCTCGGCCTGCTTCTCGTGGGTTTGGTTCTCGGGGGTGGAGCCCCCGAGACCTGGGCCCAAGCCCGTACGACCCAGTCCCCAGCCGCCGAGGACGAAATTATTCAGGCCGACACCCCAAGCGAATCGCCGGTTCGCGAGCGCATCAGCGTTCCCGAACTACCCCGCGCGGCTTATAACAGCGGCCTCTCCTCACTTCTGGACAAAGACATCGACGAAAGTGAGCGGCTACTCGAATCCGCGCGTCAGGATGCGGGCAGTGACGGTGAACTTCGCTACCGCGCTACTTTCAACCTTGGTTGGGTGGAAATCGAGAAGGCCGATGCGGTCGTCCAAGACGCCCCCGCCGAGGCCCTCGCCAACTTGGAGCGCGCAGCCGACTGGTTGCGCGAAGCCATCGCCCTGCGCCCCGCCGACCTCGAACCCCGACGCAATCTCGAAATCGTTCTACGCCGCGCGCTTATTCTCTCCGACGCACTCGCCCAAGGCGAAGGTCCGGATCTCGCAACCCGCTTGGACGCCCTCATCGAAGAACAGCGGGGCGCGGCCACGACGATTCGGGGCTTGGTCGAAATCGCCGCTCAGGATCCCCAAGCGCACCTGGGCGAGAACTCCAAGGTTCTCTTCAAGAATGCGGCGCTGGCCGAACGTCAAATATTGTCCGGCGCGACTTCCCTGACTCGGGCGGCGGGCGACGAACTCGAGAGCCTGCAAAACGCCAGCGACGACGAACTGTCCCCCGAGCAACGTATGCGCGGAGCCCAACTCGAAGCCATGCTCAGCTATCTCCACCGTGCGCAGGAGCGCGTGGGCCAGGCCCGAAGCCAATTGCGCCGGAAGCAGGCCGCTCGAGCGCATCGACGATCGATCGCCGGACTCTCCGCTCTCAAGCGCGCTCGGGAGCAATTGCAGAACCCCATGCAGATTCTCGACGGGCTGTTGGGGGATGGATCGAGAGTGGCGTCGGAGACTCGAGTCTTGGCCGAGGCCTCGCTCCGCCCGCCCCTAGGCGGTTCCGCCACCCAGCCGGAACGGAGCGACCCCCCGGCCTGGCTGAGCGGCGAATACCTCGCCGAAAGCCAGGACGAGGTCGCCCAACGCAGCGCCGAACTCGACGCAAAACTTTTGGCCGGGCTCGGTCAGGGCCCCGCCCCCGAAAGCCCGGAACAAGTTCAGCTGCTCGAACAACTTCGCGCCGCTCAGCCCCATATCGCCCGAGCCACCGAGGAACTGGTTGCGGGCGGGCTTTCGCTTCGTGAGGAACGCCTGATCGAAGCCGGCCAACACCAACTCAACGCCCTAGCCGCGCTGGCCGAAGCCCGGGAGCAGTTCCTCGATCTCAAGGCTCTGGTCGAGGTAGCGCACACCGACGAGACTCGAATCGCCGGGGCTCTCGACCCGGAAAAGAACAACCCCGAAGTCGATCTGCGCGAGTTTGCGCCGGCCCTCACCGCTCTTCAGAATCGCAATCTTGGCCGGGTCCAGCGCTTGGCCGAGATGGTGGAGCAGATGCACCTTGAACTCGAGACCGCGTCCGGACAGGACGGGGGGGAGGCCCAACAAGCCGAAGCCCAGGAAGCCGAGCGCGAGCGGCTGAAACTCGCCGAGGGCATCTTGGCTCTCACCGAGTCGACCATGGAGGGCGCCGCCGAGTCCTTGGCCCTTATGCCCGAAGAGGATTCGGCGCTGGAGCTCGCCCGAGCGAAGGTGTCCTCGGCGGTGGGCGGCATCGAAGCTCTTCGGCGAATCTTCTTTACCATTGTCGAGCATTTGCGCGATGCGGGCCGGCAACAAGTCGAATTGGGCGACGAGACCGAAGTCGTTCCCGGTCTGGATGACGACGAGCGCGGTCCCGATGCCCAGCGATTGGCGAGTCACCAACAGAGCCTGGCTCAGTACACCGAGTCCCTGGCCACGGCGCTCCACGAACAATCCTTCGCCGACCCCGCCCAACTGGTTGGCCCCGAGGCCGCCGCGGATTCCGCCGCGGTCGAGGCCGTAGCCGAACAGCTCGTGAAGGCTTCTGAGCTCGTCCTCGCCGCCGCAGACGCGATGCTTGCAGCGGCGGAGGGCATCGACGAGACGACGGGAACTGAAGGCCCGGGCGAAGAACAACCGCCGGAAAGCCAGCAGAGCACGGACACTGAGCCCGGGGAAGAGGAAGGGACCCAGCTCCTGGGGCGGGATGAAATTCGCGAACTTCAGGAGGCCGCGTTACAAAACATCCTGGAGGCACTGGCCACTCTTGAGCCACCCGCCGAAGAGCCCGAGCAGGGGGACGAAGAACAGGGTGATTCCCAGCCCGAAGAGCAGAAGCAGCCCGGTGACAACGAAGGCGAAGGCGAGCCGGAGGAATCCGAAACCAACGAAGACCCGGGCCAGCTGCTTCAATCGGTTCGCGACCGCGAAGCGGAGCGCCACCGGCGAAACCGCGAGCGCAATGCCTCCGGCTACGAGCCGGTGGACAAGGACTGGTAGCCGCTGATGGCCGAACGGAGTCGCGCACGCTTTGGGTCCTGGCTGTTGGGCGCTATTGGAGCTCTGAGCCTGGCGGGGAATGCCTTCGGCCAGAAAGCGCCCGAGGTCGAGCTGAAGATTGCCCCGGCGCCCTACTACGTGGGGGTGCCCATCGACCTTCACCTTCAGGTCGAGGGTCTGGAATCCAGCCCCGAGCCCAGTTGCACGGCGGCCGCCCTCGATGGCGCGAACCTTAGCCTGGTGGCCATCGTGCCCAGTATCAGCACCCAAGTGACCATCATCAACGGCCGAACCAGCCGAATCGACCGGGTCACCTTTGTCTGCCGCTTCTCCCTCACCATTGGCCGACCGGGGGAGATCCGATTGGGACCTTTCCTTGCCGCCCAGGGGGCTCTCCGGGCCGAGTCGCCCGTCTACTCGATTCGTGCGAAGACCCTCGCTCCAGACCCCAGGGTCAGGATTCGCTTGGTCCTGCCAGAGGGCCCGATCTACGTCGGCCAGCGTCTGCCCATGGGCATCGAGTGGTGGATCGACCAAGAAATCCAGGAGACCATTCAGAACTACGAAATTCGCAGCCAACTCTTCGAAATGCCGGATACCTTTCGTTTCGTCGATGACCTTCCGACCAATCGCGGCGAACAGACTCTGACGATCCAGACCCCAGCCGGTGAAAACACTTTTCCGGCGACGGTCGAAACCGTGGTTGAGACGGGCGCACTTTTCTGGTGGTCCGTGCCCAGCGAACTCTGATCCCCCTGCGATCGGGTTCCTTCGATTTGCCAAGTGCAACCGTCGGGCTGAATGAAGTCATACGCTGGCAGCGCGACTTTTTTGGCGGCAGACGTCCCGCCCAGACACGACGTATCTTCGGCAACGACGTGGGCCACCGCCTCGTGGTCCGGGAGGCCCCGCTCGAGAATCGTCCGGGGAGTTATGCCGGCGCCATCGGTCGGGGCTTCTCCTTTGAGGTCGCGGCGGATCGCAGCGTGGTCCAACGCGGAGACCCGATCCTTCTCACCTTCACGGTTCGCGGCGAGGGCGGCTTGGAACATATCGGGCTCTCTGGCCTCGAAGGCGCCCTGCCCTCGAGGTCCTTTACCCTGCCCTCGGATAAGCCCTCTGGTGAAATCGCCGACGGCGCGAAGGTCTTTCGGGTTCCGGTTCGGATTCTCGACGAGTCACTGGAAGAAATTCCGGCCCTCCCCTACTCGTGGTTCGATCCCGACTTGGGTGAGTACCAGACCGTCTACTCCCGGCCCATCGCCCTCTCGGTACGGCCCGCTCAGCTCATCTCGGCGGCGGATGTGGTGGCCGCCCAGCCCGGACAGGCGCCCTCTTCCCAAAGGGAGAACAAAGCCGAGGCCAGCCGATCCAAGCCCTCGGGACCCGGGGATTTCAGCCTTACCGGGGCCAATCTCGCCATCGAGTTGAATCGAGACCGACTCCGGGGCGACCGGAAATCCCGGGGCCAACGCCTGGGCGTTCTCTACGTCGCTTCGCTCCTAATGCTGGCTGCGGCCTTTTTCTATCGTCGCCGGAATGATCGAGATCCCGAAACCCTGAGGGTTTCGGCGAGCTGCAAAGAACAAATCCGCCGCATCGATGCGGCGGCGTCCTTGCCGCAAAAGGAAGCCCTGGGCGAAATTGCTTCAGCGCTTCGGGAATTGGGCGGGTTGGGACTGGGCGGCGTCGACCCCGAGCGAGAGGCGCTCATTGCCGAATGCGATGCAGTCTTCTACGCGCCCGACTCGGGATTGGGCTCCCCCGTCGAGACGAAGCTCGTCGAACGCGCCCGAATCCTGGCCAGGGAACTCGGAAGCCGAATTCCCAGATCGGGGACATCATGAGAAACACATTTCGAAACACCTGGGCGCGTCGAGCCGCGTTCACAGTGTTCCTCGTCTTCTCCTTATTCAGCGCCCCACTCAGCGCCTTCGCGGCCGGAAACCCCGAAGCGGCCGGAAACCCCGAATCCTGGCTGGGGCCGGGGATCGCGGCCTACACCCTCGGCATGGAGAGCAGTCAGCGCGACGAGCGCCTGCGGCATTTCTCCGAAGCCGAGCGATTCTTCTCGGCGGCGATCCAAGCCGGAGCCGACAGTACCGACGGCTGGGTGAATCTTGGAAACGCCGCTCTTCAAGCTGAGCGCCTGGGTCCGGCAATTCTTGCGTACCGGCGCGCCCTGATCCTTGCACCCGGGAACGAACGCGCGACGCAAAATCTCGCCCATGCCCGAACCCTTTTGCCCGAGTGGGTACCTGTACCCGCTCCCGATGGAGTCTTCGATACTTTTTTCTTCTGGCAACGAACCGTTCCACGGTCGGCCCGAGCGGATTGGGCCGCGGGCGCATTCGCGGTTTCGGCAGCCCTGGTTTCCATCGGCTACGCGATGCGGCTCGCCCTTCCCCGCTATCTCGGAATTCTGTCCGCATTGATCTGGATGGCCTTGATGAGTTCGATCTACCTGAGGCCCGATTCCACGGCGAACGGGGAAGGCGTAGTCGTCATCCCCGAAACAGTTGGCCGGGCCGCCGATTCGATCAACGCCCCTCTGCGATTTGGCGAGAGCCTCCCAAGCGGGTCAGAAGTTCGAATCCTCGAAGACCGAGGCGGCTGGCTCCACATCGAACTCTACAACGGGCGGGACGCGTGGGTGGCCGCCAGCGGGATCGAACGCGTGGGCAAGTCGGTTCAGTAGTCTTCAACACCGAGCCCACTCTGCGCCGACGCTGGACCCCAGGCCGAGATTCAAATCGATTCTCCGCCCGAACCCGATGCGGCTTCAGTTCTGGATCGACAGCCCGCCATCGACCATCAGCACCGCGCCATTGACATACGAACATGCGGGCAGAACCAGGCTGAGGGTCGCGTGAGCGACTTCTTCGGGTTCGCCATAGCGGCCCAGGGGCACCCGGCGACGTGCAAACTTTTCTTTCGCCGCATCGGGGATCTTCGCCGTCATACCGGTTCGAATCGGACCTGGGCAAACACAATTGAAGGTGACACCGGTTTTACCCAGTTCCACCGCCATGGCCCGAGTCAGTCCAACAACGCCATGCTTGCTCGCCGTATAGGCGCTCACGAAGGGTTGGGCGCCAACACCCTCTGTCGACGCGATGTTGACCACCCGGCCCGCACCACTGGCCTGGAGATGCACAAGAGCGGCCCGAACCATGCGCACATGCGCGGTCAGATTGACATCCATAACTTCCACCCAACTCTCCTCGTAGGCTTCCGCCTGGAGGGGCGCGGGGCGGGTTATGCCCGCGTTGTTGATCAGGATGTCAATGGCCCCGAAACGATCCACCACAGCGACCACGAGATCGGTGATGCCTGCCGGGTCACGAACATCGAGGGTCCAGCCTTCAGCCTCGCCTCCGGCCTCACGAATTTCCTTCACAACATCCGCGATGCCTTGACGGTTGGCATCCACCACGGCTACCCGGGCGCCTTCGTCGGCAAAGAGGTGAGCCGTGGCTCGCCCCATTCCGCTGGCCGCGCCGGTGACTATGGCCACCTTGCCCTCAATGGACCGACTGAGCCGACTGAGCCTTGTCATTGCATCATCCCCTCTTGGTTGAGCCAGCCCGATGACTCGCTTCTAATGTTTCCGAACCCGCTAGAACTCCATCCAAGGTCGGCTAAGCACCCCTGCCGTATAGAGCAATGCCAGGCCACAGGCCCAAGAGATCCAACCGTTCTCGACCTTGCCCTCGATCCAGGATCGAAACGCCAGGGAAGCCGCGATGATGCCAGTGATCCAGGCGTTCGCGATCAGAATTTCCGGGAGGGAGTCGAATCCGCCAGCCTCCAGAGCGGCGCCCACGGTAACCGCGAGCAGCCCTCCGCCGACCACAATCGGCCATCGGAGCCAGGGCGAAAGGCCGGCCCAGAACCTGCCGAGGCGCGAATGTCCGGGAGCGGGGGTCGCCGTGAGGGGCGGAGGCGGAAATTCGGGTTCAGCCT
>DUCH01000182.1:0-9787 GCA_012959865.1 Myxococcales bacterium
GTGCCCGAGAGAGACAGCGAACCCGCTCGCGGCGGTCGGGGGGATAGTTCATCCACTTTTCGTCGGGGATGCTGTCCGCCCCGACGAGGGCGAAACCTTCGCGGACAAAGAAACTTTCGACTCGCGACGATGTCGTGCAGGCAAAGATCTGGGCGTATCCCGCCGCCCGTGCGCGCTCCACCGCATAACCAACCAGATGCCCCCCGACGCCTTCGCCCGCGAAGCGCGTCACGGTATAGAGGCTCACGATCTCCGCCGCGCCATTGGCGGCATAGTCCATCAGCGCGCCGACGCCGGCCAGAAATCGCCCCTCGACGAAGACGCCAAACGCGTTTCCCAGCGTCCGTTCGATCTGGGCCTCGCTTCGAGGCGTCAGGAACCCCTCTTCGACACCCCGGGCGATCAGATCCGTCGCGGCATCGAAGTCATCGACGCCCAGCCGGCGAACCTCCAAATAGCGATTCCGAGTCAGCAGCGTTCCCGAGCCGGCATACGTGAAGAGCTCGTCGGCCAGGCCCGCCAGCGAGCAGATATTCACCGACGCGATTCCGCCCTCCAACAGGTCCCGAATTTCCCCCACCAGTTCTTTGTCGGCCGGGGAGTCCAGCGCCATCGCCCTGGATGTCTCCCCAGAACCCGACAAGTCGGAGTGGTCCAGAAGTGAAATCCGCTGACCCGAGGCATCCCTCAGTGAACCGCGGCCATCGATCCAGACCAACTTAGCCAGCCTCAACTCCGAGACAATCGCCCCGCAGCTCGCCGCAAACGTTTTGGGTGCGCCACCGCTTTCAGAGGTCTCGGGGACCACCCACAAACCCACTGACATCTCGTCGCGAAGATTTCGCCAGAGCCCTCCGACCCAGCCGGTTTCTCTCTCGGGCACAATCACCGTGGAGACCACAGCCTCCAAGAGTTCACGAATCGGCGACACGACGACGCAGCGCGTGCCGTTCTTCGCAAGTTCGGCGATCACCGAATCCAGTCCATCGAACGAACCCGATGGGAACTCTGCCAACGCGATTCCCAGGGTCCGGCCCCGAAACTCGGACAGATAGAACTCCCGCTCGCTGAATGTCCAACCCTTTTCGACCATGGGCCCAGTGTGGCGCATCCCCACCCCAATGCCCGGGCTGACCTCCACCCTTGCCGCGAACGCGTACAAGCGGGTATCGTGCGCCCCAGATGGATTGGCAGATCGGGTTTACCCTCGCCGTCGTGGTGATCGCCCTGGGCCTACTGGTCTGGGAGGTCGCGTCCCCGGATTTGGTCCTGATGGCCGCCCTCATCAGCCTGGGGATCACCGGAATCCTGACACCTCGGGAAACCTTCTCGGGCTTCTCGAACCCGGCGGTTGCCATGGTGGGGGTGCTCTTCATGCTCTCGGCGGCGGTCCGGGAGACCGGCGCGCTGGACCTCACGGTCGGGCGACTGCTGGCCTCGGCGCGGAGCGTCCGGCAGGGAATCGGCCGAATTGTCCTACCGGTGGCGGCGCTCTCGGGTTTTCTCAACAACTCGCCCATCGTCGCCATGATGACGCCTTCGGTGATCGACTGGGCGCGACGCAGCCGCCTCTCGGCCAGCCATTTCCTGATTCCCCTCTCCTATGCGTCGATTTTGGGCAGCACCCTGACCCTCATCGGTACCAGCACGAATCTGGTCGTCGACGGCCTGGTGCGCGATAGCGGCATGGTGCCTCTGGGCTTCTTTGAGCTTTTCCCCGTTGGGCTTCCCATCGTCGCCGTGGGCAGCGTCTACTTGATTTTCATCGCGCCGCACCTGCTTCCCAACCGCCCCCTTCCTACGGACACGCTTGGGGAACGGCGACGGGAATATGTCACCACCATGGTGGTCAAGACCGGCTGTGCGCTGGTGGGGTCCTCGGTGGAGGAAGCGGGGCTTCGTCATCTACCCGGACTCTTTCTGGTGGAAATAGAACGCAATCGGCGCGTCATCACCCCGGTTCGGCCGGAAGTCGTCATCGAAGCCGAAGATCGCCTGGTCTTTGCCGGAGTCGTAGCCACCATCGTTGACCTCCAGAAAATCCGTGGCCTGGTGCCGCTCTCGGAAGAAGAGTTGGAGGAGCAGGATGCGCCCACACGCACCCACGGACTCGTAGAAGCGGTGGTTTCCTCCTCTTCGCCGCTGATCGGCCGCAGCATTCGGGAGTCCAACTTCCGATCGGCGTACGACGCCGCGGTGATCGCGGTGCATCGCAACGCTGAAAGAGTCCCGGGCAAAATCGGTGAAATCGTCCTGCAACCCGGCGACACCCTCCTCATGCAATCGTCGCCGGATTTCATGCAACACAATCGCAATAGCCCGGATTTCTATTTGGCGAGCGAACTTTCTGGAAGCGAAAAACCACGATTCAACCGGGCGGGAGTGGCTCTGACGGTAGTGGTCGCCATGGTGCTCGCTGTGAGCACCGGGGTTCTCCCTATCACCCTCGCGGGCTTCGTCGCCGTTGGGATCATGCTGGCCACGCGCTGCGTCAGCCCCAAAAAAGCTAGAGAGAGTGTTCCCTGGTCGATCCTCGTCGTCATCGCCGCAGGCCTGGGGATCGCCCAAGCGATGGCGAAAACCGGCGCCGCGGAATGGATTGCCCAGTCAGTTTTTGGGGTCGCGCACGGGCTTGGGCCCCTAGGGGCGCTCATCATCATCTATTGCCTGTGCATGCTGATGGCTGAACTTCTCCACCACACGGCGGCGGTCGCGATCATGTTTCCCATCGCGGTGGCGCTCGCGGGCCAGGTGGGCGCCGACCCCCGACCCTTCGTGATCGCCATCGCGATCGGCTCGACCTGCTGCTTTGCCTCGCCCTTCGCCTATCAGACTCATCTGATCGTCTACGGCGCCGGCAACTACCGATTCAAAGATTTCGTCCGGGTGGGGCTACCCCTCAACCTCATCTGCGCGGGCGTCGCCCTCTACACCATCCCCCGAATCTGGAGCTTCTAGCGGTCCCGCCGGGAAGAGGCCAACCCCGACAAGACACCTCCGGATTCGCGAAGCCATGAGAAGTGTTGCCTTTTCAACACATATCGATTGAGATCTTGGTGTAGCGAACCGACATGTATAGAGGTCATTGCAACGCCCGCCCGTGGGCGGGTCTAGGATGTGCTCTTCCCCGAAGGTCCGGAAGCGGATTCCCACGGGACGAACCCAAAGGTCAAAAAAATGAGGAGGAGCGCCAATCAGGCCCGAAACAACTCAATGGCTCGAAGAAAGCCCCGCATCTGTCCCCATTGAGCTCAAAAATCGCTCTTGAAGCAGAAATAACTGGCCAAGAGGCTCCGGAAAGATCAATATCTTAACTATCAAGCGACCCCCCACCAATTGCGCTAAAACCTGACTCCCCGTAGGGGTGCGGTTGTACACGGTCGGCCTGTCTGGGTCTCTACGGAGCGCCGAGAAAAGCAGCGTTGAGCAGACAGCGAGCGACGAAAATCGGGCGATGAAGCAGAATCGGGCAAAGCGACAGCAGAAAATGAGCACGGCCGATCAAACCATCCCGAAATGAAGGGGTGGCCACGGTGGAGAGCCAATTGGTTAGGCAACCATGCGGCAAGGGCACGACGCAAATCGACTTGGAATCGATCCAATTGAGTTTGCCGCTGGACCGACGGAGAGCGGCTCATCCCGGATGAGTGTTCGCTGGGACAGGGTGATTCTGGAACGTCCTGTTGATCGGGCTGGATTTATGGGAAGTCGAATAGCCTCGAAGGAACACGTGAATGCAAGGGATTGCTTGAAACCATTCCACCCTGGGCGGTATCCGATCGGATTGGAATTGCACCAGCGTATTGAAAGGTAAGAAAGTGACGGCTGAGAACCAGACCAAATCTACTCCTGCGGAAGCCACACCGACTGCGGCAGTCATGGGCGCGACACCTGTCGTTGCGGCGGACGAACTCGACCCCGGTCGAGAGCGACGCCCTCTTGAATCTTATTTTCAGGAAATTGGCGGGACGCGCACTCTGAAGCGCGAAGAAGAGGTTTACCTCGCCAAGGACCTCGAGGCGGCAACAGCCGATCTACGCGAATCGCTTTACGCTATTCCGTGCTCGTCACGCCACGTAGTGGAACGCTGGGATGCCCTGAGGGCACTCTCGCATACAGGAGCCAAGCTTTCCGAATCGTCGGGGGACGAAGAGACCGGCGAGATCGCCGCACGCGTCGAGGGTGCGGTCAAGCGGCTTCGGACGCTGCTCGAAGACCGGGCGAAGAAATTCGAAAAGTCGGGAGACAGCTACACCCCTGCACTTGAGAAGCTCGACGCAAAGATTTCAAAGGAGATGCACAGCGCGCAGCTCTCCCTGGCCATTCTTGTCGAGTTGCGAGATGCCGTGCTCGTCCAGTCCAGGGAAATGCGGCGCACCCGCAAGCGAACCAAGCGACTTGCCGAACTTGAGCGAGAGGTTGGGGTTCCCCGAAAACGCATGCTTGACCTGTCCAACGCCGTCGAGGACGCTCACGACCAAATGACCACGGTGAAAAACCGCTTCATCGAGCACAACTTGAAGTTGGTTGTCGCCATCGCGAAGGACTACCGGAACCTGGGCCTGTCCTTCCCCGATCTGATCCAAGAAGGCAACTTGGGGCTGATCCGGGCGGTGGAGAAGTTCGATCATCGCCGAGGCTTCAAGTTCTCCACGTACGCTGTCTGGTGGATCCGTCAGGCACTCGTTCGAGCTATCCAAAATCATTCCCGAACGATTCGCCTGCCTTCTCATGTTCACGATCGACTCCAGCGCAGCCAGCGTGTTCGTGCGGAACTGACAGGAAAACTCGGGCGGGATCCGACACCCGCAGAATTGGCGCCGGCCCTTGGGTCCGACACAGATTCGCTTGAGGCCTTGGACCGACTCTCGCGGGAAGCCATTTCCCTTGAGTCGAACGTGGCCGGGACCGAAAAGCGGCTTGAGGACTTCGTACCCGATCAGGGGGCATCGCTCCCCGATGGCGGCATCGATGACGACCGTATGCGAACAGGTGTAGGCACGCTCATTGGAGCGCTGACTCCTCGCGAGCAACTGATTCTGCGCCTTCGCTACGGGCTCGCTGGAGAAGAGGAACATACTTTGGAGCAGATCGGGCAATCCTTGGGACTTTCCAGGGAGCGCGTTCGCCAACTCGAGGCTCGGGCCCTCAAGAAACTTCGGGAAACCCAGCCGGCCCAGCGCCTGCACCCGATCCTCGAGCCCTGAAGCCCCAGCCAGCGCCACCCGGGGCGCCGCTTAGCTGAAACAGCCTTCTCGGCAAAACGGGTCGAGGGAATTCCTTCATCAAACCAGAACCGAAAGCCAGAAGCAGAAAAATAACGGGCTCGGAAAGCGGTGGCTTTCCGAGCCCGTTCCATTTCGAAGACAACTCGTACAGTCCAGACGGAATAGAATTTCAATGGAGTGGGAATTCATCCAATCCCCCTGGAAAAATTCCCATGACGCTAAAAAGACGAAAAGAAACAACAACTTAAAAAGATTTTCCGTCACCTTCCCTTCCCAAATGGCCCTTACCTAGTCGGAACTCCTCAATGGGAAGGGAGAGTCATGCGATATTGGATTCAAACGTTTTGGATGTTGATCGTCTTGGTCACTTTAACGAGCGGAACTGCACAAGCTCTGTCCTATAAACTGACCAATGGAACCCAGGTGAACCCGGTCCGAACAGTTGGCGGCCTCGTTCATACCTATCAGGGCGACCTCTATAGCGGCGTCTACGCCGTGGGCAGAGATCTGTCCGAAGCCGAACTGGTCGATGCAGACCTATCCGGCGCCGACCTGAGGGGCGCCATTTTCGACAATTCCCACTTGATCCGCGCGAGCTTCCGAGACTCGAATTTGCTTGGCGCAGGCTTTAGTGGCGCAAATCTGAGATCTTCTGATTTTGGAGAGGCCATACTGGTTGGCGCACAGATTGACAACGCGAAGATCTCGGATGCAAACTTCGCGGGCGCGAATTTACTTGGCGCGAACTTTTCCTCAACCGGCATCATCGACGTCCGAGGAACTGATTTTTCTTCGACCGAGTCGATGATATCCTTGGGTTCCAATGTCAAATACGACCTGAATACGAACTTCACGGGCGCTTGGGCGGACGGTGGCTACACGCCCTTCGATCCCGTCACCGCGGGTTGGGTATTGGTCCCGGAACCGTCCACCGCACTGCTGGTCGGGTTGGGGCTTCTCTCGCTTGGGGGGCTACGCAGCAAGGCCCGATGAATCGCGGGCTTTCGCACCATCGAACTGCGCTCTAGACTCCGGGGCGGACAACATCACAGGTCGATCGATTCGCTATGCCCGTGGGGAGATGAAAGCCATGGTATCTGACGATTCCTGCTCCGATTCACCGCAAGATGAGATCCCCAACTTTTTCTCTCCGGAAGTTGCTGGCTGCCCTCACGCCACCTATCGCCGCATGATCGACGAGATACCCGTGCTCCGGATGTCCGGCACCAACGTCCCGGTCATCTCTCGCTACGAGGATGTGATGTTCTGCCTGCGCAATCCCGCCATTTTTTCATCCGATATGGCCGAGCAGATGTCCTTGGGGACCGACCGCCCCATGATTCCGCAGCAGATCGACCCCCCAGCCCAAACTCGCTACCGGAAAATTCTCGACCCACGCTTCTCGCGGAAGCGAATGATCGAGTTTGAGCCTGCGCTTCGCGCCTCGGCGAATCAGCTTCTCGACTCGTTTTCTGGGGACAACGGTTGCGATTTCAGCCAGCAGTACGCGGTTCCGCTGCCGTGCCAGGCCTTTCTACACTTGTTCGGACTGCCCGTCAGCGATCTCTCCCTACTCATTGAACTCAAAGACGGGATCATTCGGCCTCAGGTCCAAGCCAAGAACCCCCTCGACGAAACGGAGGTCGGGGCGATCAGAGCATCCACCGGAAAGCGAATCTACGCGTATTTCGAGGATCTCATCAAGGACAGTAAAAAATCTTCCCGGGACGATCTCATGGGTTACTTGCTCAATGTCGAATTGGATGGCGAGAAGCTCAGCCACAACGAGATACTCGACATTTCTTTTCTCTTCATTCTGGCGGGTCTAGATACGGTCACCGCGACTATCAGTTGCTGTATCGCCTATCTCGCCGCCAATTCAAACCACCGCGAGAAAATCGCCCAGAGCCCGGAAACCCTGGAGGCAGCCATCGAGGAGTTACTCCGCTGGGAGACACCTGTCGCCGTCATCCCCCGTTTGGTCAAACAGGATATCGAGATCGCCGACATCCCGATCAAGAAGGACGAGATGGTGATGCTTCTGCTCGGCGCTGCGAATATAGATCCTGCCGAGTTCGAGGGGGCCGATGAAGTCCGTTTCGATCGCTCGCGCAACCGCCACATCGCCTTTGGCGCTGGGGCTCACCGATGCCTCGGTTCCCATCTGGCTAGAATGGAATTGCGGGTGGGGTTGGAGGAATGGCACCGCAGGATTCCCAACTACAGGATTCGCGACGCAGAGGTCCCCGTCTACAGCCCAGGCATCCGGGATATCCAGTTCCTACCGCTCGTTTGGAGCTAGCTCCCGGCCAAAGTCCAGAGCAGGAATAGGCCCCCGACCGCCCAGACGTATGCTGCGAAAAAGTAGAAACGTCCGCCCTCGAGCATCCGTACGAAAGCCCAGATAGCCGCCAGGCCCGCGGCCAAGGCGGCGGCGCTGCCGTAGACAAGGTTTGCCAGGACTTCGGGACTCGCTGCAGCCAGGTCCGGCAGCATCAGCACCGCTGCCCCCGCGATGGCGATGATGCCGAGCAAGAACGAAAATTCCGCGGCCGCCGCCGGTGCAAGCCCCAGCGCCAGGGCAACCGCCACCGTGGTACCGCTGCGGGAAATTCCCGGAAAAATCGCCAAAGCCTGGCCACAGCCCACCAGGAGAGCCAGCCGCCAACTCAGCGCCGTTGACGGGCGATCCCGGGCCGCTCCTCCACGACTGGGCACTGCGCTCCGAGTCGTCCAGAGAATTGCTCCTGTAACGAGCAGCGCGGCGCCCGTGGCAACGGGGTTCTGGAATTGCCGTTCGATGAAACCTCGAGCGGACAGCCCTACCAGCACGGCGGGACATGTTCCGATCATGAGCATTCCCGCGTAGTGCAGGGCATCGGCGCGTCGGGAGAAAACGCCACCCACAAGGTCCATGATGCGTTTTCGGTAATAGATTACGATCGCCAAAAGGGTCGCCACATGCACGACGATCTCGAAGAGAAGCCCGCCTTCATCTTGAATTCCAAAGAGCGAGCGAAAGATCACCAGATGCCCGGAACTCGAAACGGGAAAGAACTCGGTCAATCCCTGGACAATGCCCAGGCAGAAGGCCTCGAGAGCGCTCATTCGCTCGGTCTCGCCCACGATCGCCCGGGCATGGGCCCGATTGCAGAGCGTCCGCGCAAATCGCTCGATCTCGCTGTCAAAGAGGAAGAGGCCCGAATCACGGCATCCATGCTATCGAAAGGGACCCGGGAACGGTAGATTCAGTTCCCGTCGGCCCGGGCCGGAGTGGGCCGGAACCAGAAGGCGCTTCGCGGCGAATGCTGCGAAAATTAAAAAGACTGGAGGAAGTTCACGTGGAGATTGCCTGCCTCGATCTTGAGGGTGTTCTGATTCCCGAGGTCTGGATCAATGTGGCCGAGCGAACCGGAATCGAGGCATTGCGGGCGACCACCCGCGACATTCCTGATTACGACCAACTCATGCGCCAAAGACTGGCCATTCTAGACGAACACAATCTTGGCATTCGCGACATACAAGAGGTCATCGCGACCATGAAGCCTTTGGACGGCGCCACGGCCTGCCTTTCCTGGCTACGCGAGCGCTTCCAGGTGGTCATCCTCTCCGATACCTTTTATGAATTCGCCGAGCCCTTCATGCGACAACTCGGTTGGCCGACATTGCTCTGCCACAAGCTGGTCATCGACCAACGAGGAAGGGTTGCTGATTATGCACTTCGCCAAGCCGACCCCAAGCGTCAATCGGTGCGCGCATTCCAACAATTGAAATACCGCTGCATCGCCACCGGGGACTCCTACAACGACACATCCATGCTCGATCAGGCCGAATCCGGAATTCTCTTCTGCCCGCCCCAGAATGTCATCGACGAATTTCCGCAGTTCCCTGTGGCCAACGACTACGAGGCGCTGCAGGCCGAATTCGCCCGGGCTTCGCTACGCGACATTTGAAGCCAACGTTCGCACCGACTCAAGGGCTCAGCGTTTCCGCAGATTCCCAGCGAGAATGCGTTTCCGGAGTCGAAGGCTCTTCGGCGTCACCTCGAAGAGCTCATCCGACTCGATCCATTCCATCGAGGTCTCGATGGTCAGCTTCCGGTAGGGGGTGATGATGACGCTGTCGTCCTTCCCCGAGGCCCGCATGTTGTCCAGCTTTTTTGCGCGACAGACGTTGACATTGAGATCTCCCGGGCGGCGCGCTTCGCCTACGACCTGGCCTTCGTAGACTGCCTCACCTGGAGGAACGAAAAGAGTCGCGCGTTCCTGTATCTTGAAGATCGCGTGCGGGGTTGTCTGACCCATCGCCGTCGCCACAATGCCGCCGACGCTTCGACCTTCGAGATCACCAGCATGGGGTTCGTACCCGCGAACGGCGCGGTAGAGGACCCCCTCTCCTCGCGTGTCAGTCAGAAATTCGTTGCGATATCCGAAGAGGCAGCGACTCGGAACCGTGAACTGGAGATGGATTCTGTCGCCCTGATGCTCCATCGATTCCATACGCCCCTTGCGTTCGGCCAACTTTTCCATCACCGACCCCGCCGACCCTTCGGGCACATC
>DUCH01000182.1:9845-28822 GCA_012959865.1 Myxococcales bacterium
GGCCGTCGACGTTTCGAAGAATAATTTCTGGACGCGAAACCGCGAACTCGTAACCCTCTCGGCGCATTGTTTCTATCAAGACCGCGATCTGCAGTTCGCCTCGCCCGGAAATTTCGAAGGAATCTTGCCGTTCGGTATCTTCGATAAGAATAGAAATATTGCTCAGCGCTTCACGGCCCAGACGGTCACGTATCTGCCGACTCGTCACATAGCGCCCCTCCCGACCCGCGAAGGGGGAGGTGTTCACCAGAAAGTTAACCTTGATCGTCGGAGGATCTATTGCGATTCGGGGAAGGGGGAGAAGGGCATCGGGGCGGCAAACTGTATCCCCCACCTCGATCGAGTCCACTCCGGCCAAGATGGCGATATCTCCTGCCTCTACGCTCTCGAGATCAACACGCTCGATTCCGCGTGTACCGAAGAGCTTCGTGACGCGAAAACTCTCGGGCTTGCCCTCGGCGGGAATCCGTACGACCTGATCCCCTCGAACCATTTTCCCCTGATTGACCTGACCAATCACCAATCGACCCACAAAGGGGTCGTAGCCCAGGGTGACCGCCTGAAATTGCAGGGGTGCTCCAACGTCCACTCTGGGAGCAGGGGCGAATTCAAGGATCGTGTCGAGTATCGGCGTCAGATCTTGCATGGGCTCGGATAACTCCCGAGTCGAATGCCCCTGCTTCGCTGAGGCGTAAACGACCGGAAAATCGAGCTGTTGATCGGTGGCCTCGAGTTCGACGAGCAGATCGAAAACCTGATCGAGAACCTCTTCGCTGCGCTGCTCAGGACGATCGATTTTGTTGACCACCAGGATCGGGCGAAGCCGGTGCTGCAGAGCCTTGCGCAATACGAAACGCGTCTGCGGCATCACGCCTTCCACAGCATCCACCAGAAGCAAAACCGCATCTACCATGCCGAGCACGCGCTCCACCTCACCCCCAAAATCGGCGTGCCCCGGGGTGTCGACCAACTGAATCCGAACCCCCTTGTAGTCGACCGCGGTAGTTTTCGACTGAATCGTGATTCCGCGCTCCCGCTCGAGATCACCCGAATCCATCACGCGGTCCTCGACGACTTGGTGCGCCGCGAACGCCCCGCACGCCTTCAAGAGACCGTCGACCAAAGTGGTTTTGCCATGGTCGACATGCGCCACGATGGCGAGATTGCGCAAATCTGTTCGAGGTTTGGGATTCGACATAGGGATTGGGCCCGTGGGCGCGCGCAGGCTAGCGCGCTGGGAGTCGAATCGCTGGTAAGATGATGCTGATACGGGTTCGGGCTCCATCGCGCTCGGCGGAAAACCGCCCCCCCTGCTTCTTCATGATGCTGTCGGCCACCGCACAGAGCAGCGGGCGTCCCCGCCGCATTTGGTCGCGAAAACCCGCCGGATCTTCGCCTTCGGGACCGTCATCCTCGATCAAGATCGCGACCTCGTCGCCTCTGGATTCGGCTCGCAGCAAGATCGAACCCGTGCGAGATGCCGACTCCAGCGCCAAATAGAGGAAACTCTGGATCAGTCGCTGAATCATTCCCACATCCACCCGAATCGACGGAATATCCTCCTCGACCTCGAAAGTAAGCGCCGTGCCCCGGGCGCCGTGCCCCGCCATGAGCCCCTCAAGATTTCCCACAAGCCCGGCCACGGGCATGATCTCGGCAGAGCGCGGATCCGGAGTCAGCAGCGGCCGTACCAAGCTCAAAAGTGCCGCCGAACGAGCCGAGAGATCGTCCAGATCGACGGATGTCCTCGCGATGCCCCTGGGTCCCATTTCGTCGTCGAGCAGGTGGGCATGCAGCCGAAGCGCACCCATCATGTTGCCCAACTCGTGGCACAGCGAAAAAACGAGTTCGGCGTCTTCTTCGGCGATCGTGATATTCCGGCCGGGATTTTGAGCCCGCTTCGGGGTGCCGACAAACGATGTCAATGGGGGGCTCCTCGCCTCATTTCGATGCTCTGTATACTAAGCGCTCCTCATGGCAAACGCACGACTCCAGAAAATCGCGGACAAGCTCCACCTATCGAGCATTTCACGGCACATTTTCCTGTGCGTTGGTGGAAAATGTGCTCCCGAGTCGGTTCAGCAAGAGAACTGGGAATTCCTCAAGCAGCGCCTCAAGGCCCTTGAACTCGTTGACGTCGACGGTGGAATTTTCCGCTCAAAGGCCGAGTGCTTGCGGGTCTGCGTCGACGGACCGGTGGCGGTCGTCTATCCAGAGGGAACCTGGTACCGGCAATGCAGCCCGGAGAATCTCGAACGGATCATTCAGACCCACCTGATCGGCGGAAAAATTGTCCACGACCTGCTGATTGCCACCAACCCCCTTTCCGCCCCCACACCTTCGGACCGATCTAGGCCTCCGGCCAAATGAGCCCGTCGACGCCCCTGGCTTCCGCCACGCTACTCGGTCGCCACCACCACGAGATCGGGGGACTCGCCGCCTCCGGCGAAGGGCCAGCCGCGATCAGCCTCTCGCGCGGAGGAGCGGCCAAGACTTACGGACACACCGAGCCCAACGAAGATGCGGTCTATTTTGCACGCGGAAAGGGCGGCTGGCTCCTCGCGGTGGCCGACGGCCACCACGGATCGAGCGGGTCGGAAGCCGTCATCGATCACATCGCGTCGTCGCTTGCTGCAGATTGGACGGGCGACGCGGCGCTGGGGTTCGACTCTCGAACTTGGCAGGAATGCAGCCTCGATGTCCTTCACGATTGCGGAAGAGCGGTGCTAAGACGCGCGGCCGAAACCGGAGTCGCGCCCGCACCGACGACTCTCTCCCTGGCCCTGGCCCGACCCGGAGAATCCGCTCTGGGGTGGATCTCCATGGGGGACAGCCACATCTTTTGCGCCACCGCCCAGGGGATCGAGGACTTGGGTTGGGCCTGCCTTGAACGCGAGGATCGGTATTTCGTGGGCTACGCAGCCGCCAGTCGAAAGGGGATGCGGGACCGCTCCGTCGCGGGCTATCGCGAACTCGGTGAAACCCGTGCGCTCTTGCTCGCTACCGATGGTTTATCGGAAACCAATATCGGAGTCGCCTGCCCGAGCCAGGCAGTTGCCGACGCCCTGGTGGCGAGCGAAACCCGCGAACCCGAAACCCGCGCCCTGGCCTTGACCAAAACCCTCAGCAGAACCGCGATGGCCGCCCATGTCTCCAATCGGGCTGGAGACAATATCGGCTGCGCGGTACTCGACCTGCGCGGAGAAGGCGTGGCCGGCGACTAATTTCCCTGCGCCTGGGACGCCACCCGCTCGCCGATCGCCAGCGCGGCCGTGAGCCCCGGCGACTCGACACCTATGCAGTTGATGAGACCGGGGTGCCCGCTCTCAGACTCCTCCCGAATCACGAAATCCCGGAAACCTTCCCCGGCGCCCGCGAGTTTCGGTCGAATACCCGCGAAATCGGGAACGAGCCAGTCCGCACGGATTCCCGGCAGGTAGCGGCGGGCTGCCTCGGCGAACTGACCCGCTTTCGTTGCCTCTACCCGAAAATCGTGTTCGCCGACGTACTCGGCGTCGGGACCGAGCCGGACTTCACCAAGCCAATCGCGCGTTACGTGAATCCCCAGCCCTCCACCCCCGAGACCCGAAGAAGCGGGGGGGGCGGGGTAGACGAGATGTTGAAGATCGAGATCCTCGGGCCGCCGCAGCGCGAAATAGCTGCCCTTACAGGGCTGCTGGCGATAACAGCGGGCGTCGAGATCGAGCCCGGCCATTTCCGCCACCCCATCGCTCGCCAAGCCCGCGGCATTGACGACCACCTCGCAGTCAACGGTTTGCACCGAGTCGGCCCCCGGGCTCCGAACTCCGACGCGCCAGCCCGACGGGTGGAGTCCCATCGACACCACCTCGTGACGAAGCAGCAGATCCGCGCCGTGGGTCTGGGCGTCGGCGAGCAAGGAGAGCGCAAAGCCCGAGGCATCCAGAATGCCGGTCTCCGGGGAGTAGAGCGCCCCGATCCCGGCGACCCGGGGTTCCCGGCGCTTCGCCGCCCGGGCGTCGAGTATTTCCAAGCCCGGAACTCCGCTGGCCCTGCCCTGGGCGAGAAGTGTCTCGAGTCCGGCCATCTCGGCTTCCTCGACGGCAACCACGAGCTTGCCGAGTTTTCGACACGCCACGCGCCGCTCGGAAAGCCAGTCGTAGAGCAGTTCCCGGCCACGGACGCAAAGGCTCGCCTTCAGGCTTTCGGGCGGAGCGTAGATCCCGGCGTGAATGACCTGGCTGTTGCGGCTGGTCACTTCCCGCGCGATTCCAGCGTGGCGCTCCACGACAAGCACCGACCGGCCACTCCGGGCCAGCGCCGATGCCGACGCCAAGCCCACCACCCCAGCCCCCACCACCAGCACGTCGACGCCCTGGAGGTCCTTCATGGCTAGGGGGCCGGCGCGTCGACTCGCGCCCCCGATCGTTCGCTGCCGACGCTCTCGATTGTTTTACCGCGCAGAAGCAAAAAGAAATTTTTTCGGGTCTGGGGCGATCCCATCGCCAACACGTAGACCGACAATGCCAGGTAGATCCCGGTAAAGGTCCAGCGAACCGTCGCGTTCGGGAAGTAGAGCTGAACCCCGAAGAGGATTGCGAGCAACATGGCCTCACGCCGGCCGAATCGGAAGTCGGTCACCAGAATGACCGCGAAGAGCGACTGCGCCGAGGTCAGCAGCAGCTCTTGGGATTGTCGCGCATCCAGGGGCAATCCCGAAAAACCTCCCAGAGACAGCCCGTACACAATGGGGATTGCTCCCACCAAGAGGGTCCACTGGTTGACCTTCGACGAAATCAGAGCACCGAGCCCGACGCTCCCGCGGAGTTTCCAGGCAAAGATCAGGGCGATGATGAACTCGGGCGCCTCGGAGGCCAGAGGGGCCACCCACTGCACCAACAGGAACTCATCGATAGCCCGAGACCGGCCCACCGAAACCAGACTCTCGGCGAAAGGTTCGGCGGAAACGAAGATCGCGAAGCCCGCGAACACAAAAAGCAGCACCGACCAGATCCGCCGACCCGTCCGCTTGAATTCCTCATCGATCAGCAACGCCGGTCCTTCGAGTTCGGTTTCCGCCTCGTCGCCCTGCAGCGCCTCACGAACCCAACTGACGAAGAGCGCCAGCAAAACAAAACTGTCGAACAGGTTGATTGTGCCCGACAAGGGAATCAAGAACGAGTAGAGGGTCGCCCAGATGAGATATCGGATCTCGAGTTGCTGGGGCGCACTCACCGTCAAGGCGTCGGTTCCCGAACGCTTGCAGCCCACCAACACCACCATCGCCCAGCCCAAGCCGATCAAGAGCCGGTTGGCGCCCGTCATATTGGCCACCGCGTAGCCCGCGTAGGTCGGATCCTTCCCGGCCACCCAGGCGAAGTGAAGATCCACCGCGTACTCGGGCAAAACGCCCATCAGGGCCAACAAGAGCAGGGCCATGGCTTGAGGGATTTCTCGTTCCGCCAACTCGCACGCCCAGGACAACATGAAGGCAGCGCCCAGAATCGAGAGCCCGGCCATGGCGGCCACCCACTCTGCCGCAATGCCCAGCCCACCCCAGGCTTCCGCCATCGCCCAAGGAACCGGAAGCGCCAACGCAAACCCGAACCAGAGAAGGTCACGGCGCGGGAGATGGTGACGATGGTCTTGCTTCATGCGAGTTTTTCGCCGAATTCGGATTCATAGCGCGCCGCGATGCCATCGCGGTCAAGAGCGATGGATTGAGGCCCCGCGCCGGCCACCTTGAGCGCGCCCATCAGACTGCCCAGCCGAGTCCCGGTCTCCAGGGAAAGTCCATGGGAAAGCGCATAGAGGAGTCCCGATCGATAGGCGTCTCCGCAGCCGGTCGGGTCCGTCACCCGTTCGGCCTTCACGCAGGCAATCTCACTCCGATCGGATTCGATTTCAAAACCGACCGCACGGGCTCCGCGCCGCACTATGGAACCCTTGGCGCCTTGGGTCACCACCAAGGCGCCAACCCGGTCGGCAATAGCCCCTTCGTCCATCCCCGTCTTCTCCTGGGTGAGCAGCCACTCGTAGTCGTTGACGACCAGAATCGAAGCCCCCTCGATGAGCGCAAGCAGTTCGTCGCCCTCAAAGGTCGGCAATTGCTGACCAGGATCGACCACACAGGGAATCTGCCGAGCTTTGAGTTCCGTCGCATACTCGATCATCGCCTGCTTGCCGTTGGGCGACACGATCCCGATGCTGATTTCCTCGCGAACGTCGTCCAGTCGGGCCTCGTGGGCGCGTTCCATGGCACCGGGATGAAAGACGATCAGTTGGTTGCTGTCGGTGTCGGTGGTGATGAAGCACTGGGCGGTAAAAGCATCCTCCAGAACGCGAAGATAATCCCGCCGCACCCCGTGATCATCGAGCCATTCCGCATACGCGCCCAGATCACTTCCCACTGTGGCCAGAAGCAGAGGATCGTCTCCCAGCAGCCGGAGGTTGAATGCGATATTGGCGCCGGTGCCTCCCCACCGTTTTTCAAGGCTTGGAACGAGGAAGGCCACATTCAAACGGTGGATCTGATCCGGCAGAATGTGTTTCTTGAACAGGTCTTCAAAGACCATGATGTGGTCGATGGCGACCGAGCCTGTAACCAGAACCGACATAGATATGATTGACTCCTCGTGATAGCAATGTCCCCGGTCCACCCCGAAGCACTCGGCTGTGAATCGGGCGCCGTCCGGGGCGGACGGCTAGAATGGACCCATGAATATCGTCGATCTCTATCGCCATGGCGACCCAGTGATCTCCTTTGAGTTTTTCCCGCCAAAGACCGACCGTGGCTACCACGCTCTTTTCGAGACCATCGGCGACCTGAAAGAGCTCACCCCCGGATTCGTCTCGATGACCATGGGGGCCGGGGGGTCCACCCGAAGCCAGACCGTCGATTTGGTGATCCGCATCGAGCGGGAACTCGACCTCACCGCCATGGCTCACCTCCCCTGCCTGGGCTCGGAACGCGCGGAAATCGCCCAGGTTCTCGACGACCTCGCTGTCGCGGGCATTCAGAACGTCCTCGCTCTGCGCGGCGACCCGCCTCGGGACACAACGGATTTTCGCCACCCGGATGACGGCTTCGACTACGCGAGCGAACTCACCGCGTTCATCGCCGAGCGCGGGGGCTTCAGCATCGGCGGGGGCTGTCACCCCGAGACCCACCCCGAGGCCACCAGTGCCGAGACCGACCTGATGAACCTGAAGAAAAAAGTCGATGCGGGCGCTCAATTCCTGATCAGCCAGCTTTTTTTCGACAATACGAAATTTTTCGCCTTCGTGGACCGGGCCCGGGCCGAAGGGATCCAGATCCCCATCGTGCCGGGCATCATGCCGATCACCAGCGTCAGCGGCATTCGCCGCATGAGCGCTCTGGGCGGGGGAACCATTCCCAGCGAACTCGACAGCGAACTCTCCCGCAACGACGAAGACGACGCGGCTGTGCTCGAAATCGGGATCGAGTGGGCCAGTTTGCAATGCCGTGAACTCATCGAGGCCGGGGTGCCGGGCATTCATTTCTATACGCTGAACCGATCGTCGGCGACTCGGCGAATCCATCGCGCGCTCCGAGAGGCGGGACTCGTCCAATGAGCGCGGCCCCGGCCCGGCTGCGCATCGCGGTTCTGCTCTCGGGCAATGGGACGAGCCTAGAAAACCTGCTCGAGCACATCGAATCCGGCGATGTCCCGGGTGAAGTCGTGGTGGTGATCTCGAGTAAGGCCAACGCCTACGGGCTCGAACGGGCGCGGCGGCGCGGCATTCCGGCCATCGCGATCCCGCGCAAGGAACACGCGGACCCGGACGCCTTCAACGATGCCCTGCACGCGGCCCTGGCTCCCTACGAGGTCGAACTCGTGGCGCTGCTCGGTTTCCTCTCCCTCTTCCAACTGCGCGGCCGCTACGAGGGTCGCGCGCTCAACGTTCACCCCGCGCTGATCCCTGCCTTTTCGGGCACCGGCTTCTACGGCCAGCGGGTCTACGAAGCGGTGCTCGCCGCCGGGGTCAAGCTGACCGGGGCCACGGTGCATTTCACCGACGACGAATACGATCACGGCCCCATCCTGCTGCAGGAGTCGGTCCCCGTGGAACCCGGCGATACCCCGAACACCCTCGCGGCTCGGGTCACCGCCATCGAGCGACGGCTGGTCCCCCAGGCAATTCGGCTGATCGCCGAGGGGCGCGTCGAGATCAAGGACGGCTGCACCCGGCTGGTGGACCCCCCCGAGCCGAATTGACGGCCGGTTCGGGGATTTTTCATGGCCCCGGCCACCCAAGGGCCTTGAACGAAGGCGAATAAAAAGCGAAAGTAAAGGGATGCCCGCTGGTCCCCTGCCCGCTCGCAATCCCTCCCCGAAAGTTCTGGCCGCATCCACCGAATCCCGGGGTTTGCAGACGGCAGCAGGACCGCCCCGCGAACGCATCGACGCATTGCTGAGGGATCTCGGCGGTCGACTGCAACCCGGCCATGCCCTCCAGAGCGCCCAGAAACGCGAAGGCGATCCACACCGCCACGCGAGCGGGCTCGACGCCATCGACGAACTCCTCGGAGGCGGCTTTGCACGCGGAGATCTGGGCGAAATCACCGGACCCGCTTCCTCCGGGCGAACATCCCTCCTCTTTGCCTTGCTCGCGACCACCACGACGGGCGGGGTTGAAAACCGGGGCGAGCGGGTGGCCGTGATCGACACCCCCGATGCTTTCGATCCATCCTCCGCCCAGACTGCGGGAGTCGATTTGCGCCGGGTGCTCTGGGCCCGAGTCGGACCCGGGCGCGATGCCCTGCGGTGTACCGAGCGATTGCTGGAAACCGAGGGGTTGCCCTTGGTCATCCTCGATATCGCACCGAATTCCCCATCCTCGGCGCGGGCCCGGTCCGAAATCCCCGCCTCCATCTGGACCCGCCTGGCCCGGCAAGCGGCGGCCACACGAACCGCTCTGGTCGTGCTCAGCCACCAGCGCCAAGCGGGGACCGAGGCCCGAATCGTCTTGGAATTGCAGCCCGCCCGGGCTCGCTTCAGCGGATCCCCGCCCCTGCTCGAAGAAATCGAAACCCGGGCGGTGCTGGTTCGTCATCCGAGTGGAGGCCACGGCCGGTCTGCCCTTGTCCGACTCGGCGGTGCCTTCCGAGTCAAAAACGCCTCCGGCTAAACGGGCAACCCCAAGCAAAATGCCCCCCCGAATCGCCTGCCTCCTGATCCCCGACCTGCCCCTTCGCGCCGAACTCCGCGCCCATCCCGAACTTGCCGATGCGCCCCTGGTCGTGGCCTCGGGGACCGGGGCCCGGGCCGATGTGATCGCCGCTTCCCCCTCCGCCCAGGCCATGGGAGTCCGGATCGCCCACTCCGTCGCCCAGGCGCGGGCCGCCTGCCCGGAGGTCCGGGTACGCATCGCCTCCCCGGCCCTGGATCGCGCCGCCCGGGCGACCCTGCTCGACATTGCTCTTTCCCTTTCGCCCCGAGCCGAAAGCGCACCCCGCACATCCGGGCTCTTCTTTGCCGAGGGCCATGTCTTTCTCGATGCATCGGGGATCGCGAATTTATTCTCCTCCGAGCCCGCTTTCGCTTCGGCCTTGTTGGCTCGGGCGGAACGCCAGGGACTGCCGGGCGTGGTGGGGATCGCGTCTTCCCGATCCACCGCGCTCTTGGCCGCCCGTCACCGGATGAGCGGTGGCCCCCCGCTGCATTGCCTGACTCCCGAAGCGGAGAGCCACTTCCTCGCCCCCCTTTCCCTCGACCTTTTCGATCCCGACGACCGGCTCGCCCAAGCCCTCACCCGGCTGGGCATCCACACCGTGCGCGATCTTCTTCGGTTGCCCCGGCGCGGCCTCGCCCACAGGCTCGGCCCGGGTGCATTGGCCTTGGTCGCCCGGGCCCAGGGGGTGGACCCCAGCCCCCCCTTGGCCCAACCCCCCGCCCGGCACCTCGAAGAAGCCATGGATCTCGAAGCGCCCATCGATCACCTCGAGCCTCTGGGCTTTGTCTTGCGCGGGCTGATCTCCCGGCTCTCCGAACGTCTGGCTCTGCGCGGGATGGCGTGCGAAGCCCTGGATCTGCATCTGGGCCTCGAGGGCGGAGGTCAGGATGCTCGACGCATCGGGCTCGCCGCCCCCACCCTCGATCTACGGGTCTTGCTCCGCGTCACCACCCTTACCCTGGGCGAGCATCCCCCCCATGCGCCCATCGTGCGCATCGCCATCGCGAGCGAAGGCGTGCCCGTACCCAGCGACCAACTCGACCTCTTCCTTCCTCGCGGCCCCGACCCCGCGGCCCTCGGGCGAACCCTGAGCGAACTCGAGGTCCTCTGCGGCGAGGGGCGAGTAGGGGCCCCCGAGGTCCTCGATCACCCCAATCCCCGCGGTTTTGGGATGGGGTCCTTCGCCCCAACGGCAGCCCCCAAGCCCGAAAAGCCTCGGCTTCCTGCGTCTCCACCCCGCCCCGCCCTGCCCGCCCTGCGGTCCGGGTGATTGGAGGCAAACCCTCTTTCGTTCGCAGCGCGGCGGCCCGGGGCGATGTCGTGAGAGTGGCCGGCCCGTGGCGAACAACGGGCTATTGGTGGTCCGAAAACGAACGCTTTGCCCTCGATCACTTCGACATCCAGATCAGCGACGGCAGCGTGGTTCGGCTCTGTTACGACTGGATCAAACGCGCCTGGCAGATCGATGGAATCTACGACTGAATCAGCGATCCGCCGACCCGGGATCTTCGCCGCGTTTGATCTGGAGCGAGAGCCCCGCCTTGTCGGCCCGCCCCTGACTGGCGCGCACCACCGTCCCGGCGCCAAAACGCGCCTCGAGTTCATCGAGCGCACGATTGAGCGCGGCCCGCTCCTGGGGGTTGGCGTCTTTCGTCTCCCCATCGGCAAAGAGCGAGAGCTGCGCGAAACCCGATTCCTCGATCCCCGACACCCCCACCCCCAACAGGCGCACCGGCTCTCCGGGGCCGGACTCGGCCAACAAGCGCCGCGCCTCCCGGGCGATCTCCGCACCGTCGTCGGTGGCTTCAAACAACGTGAGCTGCCGGGTATGCAAGGGGTAGCCCCGGGGACCGGCGCTCCGGCGCCGAGACTCGCGCCATTTCAGCACCACCGTGCGCCCGCGCACGCCATCGTTGCGAAGCCGCCGAGCCACCGATTCGGCGTGAGTCAGAATCGTCGCATCGAGCAGCGCGCGATCCTCCACATCGTCCCGAAACGTATTCTCTTCGCTATAGGAAAGCGCAGCGCCTCGGGCCTCCACTTCGCGCAAATCATCGCCCCGAGCCAACTCGGCCAACGCCCTCCCCCAAGCGCCGAAGAGTTGCTCGATCGTCTGCGGATCGGCGCGGGCCAGATCGTCCAGAGTCCGAAACCCGTGTTCCACCAGTCGCCGTTCGGCCACCGGCCCCACCCCCCAGATTCGGCGGACGGGGAGAGGGGCGAGAAATTCGCGCACGCCCTCGGGCTCCACCTCCAACAGGCCATCGGGCTTGGCGGCCGCACTCGCAATCTTCGCGACCATCTTGACCGGGGCGATCCCCACCGAGACCGGCAAACCGGTCTCCTCACGTACCCGGACCCGCAACCGAGCCCCTACGTCGGCCGGAGCGCCCAGGAGCCGCCGACTTCCCGTCAGGTCGATGAAGGCCTCGTCGAGGGAGAGGCCCTCCACCGAAGGCGAGAACTCGGCAAAGATCTCGAAAATGCGCCGGGATTCCCGGGAATATTTCCGGGGATCACCGCGCAGGAACACGAGATCGGGGCAGAGCCGCCGCGCTTCGAAACTCGGCATGGCCGAGCGCACGCCAAAGCGCCGCGCCTCGTAGCTCGCCGCCGCCACCACCCCTCGCGGCCCGTCCCCGCCCACCGCCACGGGTCGCCCCCGAAGCTTGGGATCATCGCGCTGCTCCACCGAGGCGTAAAAGGCATCCATGTCCGCGTGCAAAATACAGCGAGCCGGGCTGGGCCGAGTACGATGTGCGGGCGGAGTCAAACCACAATTCTAACGCCCCAAAGCGCCGAAACCCGGTCGCCCACGCCGAGCTCGAAGCTTTAAAGGCTTCGAAGACGACTCAAGCCGAGGCCGAGTCGTTCGAAGTGGCCTGAGCGATGGCCTCGAGGACCGTGTCCGGATGGAAGGGCTTGCGGAGAAAGCTTCCCTGCGCGGCTTCGACTCGAGCTCGCAAACTCTCATCGATTTGCTCGCCGCTGATCAGCATAAAGGGAAGATCCGGACGGCGTTCCAACACTTCGTCCAGCACCTCCACCCCCCCGTGCGGAGGGATCACCACGTCGAGCAGCATCACATCGATGGCATCGGCGTGTTGGGCCCAAACATTCAAGGCCTCGTCGCCGTCCTCTGCGGTGATCACCGTGTGGCCGGCCCGGGTTAAAACCCGAGTCAATAGGCGCAAAATCTGGCCCTCGTCATCCACCAAGAAAACTGTCAGGCCCATAGCGGCAGCGAGCATACCCGATGAATCCTTACCCTCAAGGGAAATTCCCTACAGGCAGCCTCCGAAACCTTTCGCGAATTCGTACCGATCGCCTGCCTAGCCCATGACAAAAGGCGAACAAAAGGCGAAACTCGAAACATGCCCCCCAAACCCCCTGCGTACATCGAATTGCGCGCGCGCAGCGCGTTCTCGTTTCTCGAAGGCGCCTCTCAGCCCGAAGATCTCGTCGAACGCGCCAGCGCCCTGGACTATCCCGCCCTTGCGCTGGCCGACCGGGGTGGGGTGTACGGCATCCCGCGCTTTCACCGGGCCGCCCGGCGCGCCGGGGTGCGGGCGATTCTCGGAGCCGAAATCGAGCTCGAGCCCGAAGAAGAGCGCGGGGACCCGTCCACTCCTCTTTTGCTTCTCGTCGAATCGCCCGAGGGTTGGCGACGGCTCTCTCGGCTACTCACCCTGGGCCATCGGGGACGCGACAAGCGCGAATGTCGGGTCGACTGGAATCAGCTCGAGGAAAATGCCCGGGGGCTGACCCTGTTGCTGCGCGGAGACGAGCGCCTCACCCCGGCAACCCTCGACCGAGCCCAAGGGATCTTCGGCCGGGAGCCGGAGCGACTCTGGGTGGACGTGTCCCGGCACCTCGATCGAAACCACGAGGCCATGGCGCGTCGGGCCGTGGCTCTGGCCGAGTCCGCCGGGGTGCCGGTGGTGGCCAGCGGGGATGTGCGGTGTGCCGAACCTCGCGGGCGTGTACTGCTCGACGCCCTGACCTGCCTGCGCTGGAAGACGACTCTTGACCAGGCGGGCCGTAAGCTGCTCGCCAACGGGGAGCGCACTCTTCACGCTCCCGAAGAAATGGCACGCCGCTTCGCCGATCGCCCCCAATGGCTGGCCGCCACCCGAACCATCGCCGAGCGTTGCCGCTTCGACCTGGGCGACCTCGACTACCGCTTTCCCGAGTACCCCCTGCCCCCGGGCGAAAGCCAGCCCCGACATCTGCACGCCCTCACCCACCGCGGTGCGCGCCAACGCTATGGCGCGCCCCTGCCACCCCGGGTTCGCGCCCAAATCGAACACGAACTCGCCCTCATCGAGAAACTCGATCTCGACGGTTATTTCCTCATCGTCCACGACATCGCCGACTTTGCCCGGCGCGAGGGCATCCTCTGCCAGGGACGCGGCTCCGCGGCCAATAGCGCGGTCTGTTATGCCCTGGGCATCACGGCGGTGGATCCGGTGGGAATGGAACTGCTCTTCGAGCGATTTCTCTCCGAAGAGCGCGGCGAATGGCCGGATATCGACCTCGACCTGCCATCCGGGGATCAACGCGAGCGCGTGATCCAATACGTCTTTGCGAAATACGGCCAAGAGGGCGCGGCCATGACGGCCAACGTCATCACCTACCGCACCCGCATGGCGGTGCGTGAAATGGGCAAGGTGGTGGGCCTGGCACCGGAAACCGTCGACACCCTGGCCCGCCGACTCTCCCGGTTCGATCTCCAGCCCGGCGCCCAACAGGACCCGGGCGCCCTTGCGGAACGCATGAGGGAGGCGGGCGTCGACCCCACCGCCCCCCGAATCGCCCGCTTGATCGAACTCGTCTCCGACATCCAGGGTTTGCCCCGGCACCTGGGTCAACACAGCGGCGGCATCGTGATCGCCGCCGGGCGCCTGGACGAAGTCGTCCCCATCGAACCCGCCCGGATGGCGGGCCGCCGTATCGTCCAATGGGACAAAGAGGACTGCACGGATCTCGGCATCATCAAGATCGATCTCCTGGGGCTCGGCATGTTGGCCGCCCTCGAGGAAACCCTTCCCCTCATCGCACGCCATGAGGGCCGCAAAATCGACCTCGCCCACCTGCCCCCGGACGACCCCGAAACCTACGCAATGCTCTGCCGCGCCGATACGGTGGGGGTCTTCCAGATCGAAAGCCGGGCCCAGATGGCCACCCTGCCCCGCATGAAGCCCCGCTGCTTCTACGACTTGGTCGTGGAGATCGCCATCATCCGCCCCGGACCCATCGTGGGCCAGATGGTCCATCCCTACCTGAACCGACGCGCCGGACGAGAACCCGTGCGCTACCCCCATCCCTGCCTCGAACCCATTCTGAAGCGAACCCTGGGCATCCCGATCTTCCAGGAACAATTGCTTCGGGTGGCCATGACGGCGGCGGGGTTTAGCGGCGGCGAGGCCGAAGAATTACGGCGCGCCATGGGGTTCAAGCGCTCGACTGCGCGCATGCACACCATCGAGCAGCGCCTCCGGGCCGGCATGACGCGCAAGGGAATCTCCCCCGCGGCCCAGGAGGAAATCGTCCAGCAGGTCACCGCCTTTGCGCTCTACGGATTTCCCGAATCGCACTCGGCCTCCTTCGCGCTTATCGCCTACGCGTCGGCCTACCTGAAATGCCATCACCCCGCAGCCTTTCTCACCGGGCTGCTGAATGCCTGGCCCATGGGGTTCTACAGTCCCGCCACCCTGATCAAGGACGCCCAACGCCACGGAGTGGAGGTGCGCGCCATCGATGTCACCGCATCGCGCTGGCGCTGCACGCTCCAGCCCGGGGCAAGCTCGGACAGCCCCCCCGCGGTTCGCCTGGGGCTTCGTTTCACCAAGGGGCTTCGAGAGGCCACGGGCAACTGGCTCGAGGCCGAACGCGACGAGGCGCCCTTTGGCAATCTGGCCGACCTCGTGAAGCGCGTGCCCCTGAGTGCTGCCGAACTCGATGCCCTGGCGGAACTCGGCGCCCTAGCCGAACTCGAGGCCACACCGAAAGAGCGCCGGGCCGCCCTTTGGCAAGTCGCCGGCATCGAACGCGATGGCACATCGCTCTTCGCCGGTCAGGGGTCCCGGGACCCCGCCGAACCCGGCCTCGCCGGGCTCTCGGCCCTGGAGGAAACCCTGGCCGACTACAGGCTTTCGGGACTCACCCCGGGGCCCCAGATCATGGCGCACCTGCGGCCAGCGCTACGGGCCCGCGGCGTGCTCACCGCCGCCGAATTGGCGCGCACCCCCCACGGCACTCCGGTCCATACAGCGGGGCACATCATCGTGCGCCAGAGGCCGGGCTCGGCAAAGGGGTTTCTTTTTCTCACCCTCGAGGATGAAACAGGCCTCTCCAACGCCATCGTGACCCCCGACCAGGCCGAGCGCTTCCGGGTTCCCCTGAATGCCGCGAGCCTGGTGGAGATCCGGGGTCCTCTACAAAGCGTCGACGGGGTGATCCACGTCAAGCTCCGCCATCTCGCGCCCCTGAACCTGCAGGCAATGGCGCCCAAAGAAGCCGAAGCGGAACCCGAAGAGTCGGGCGGCGGGCAACCGCTCCCGGCGGGTCACGACTATCGCTAAACGAGCGAGCGCCAGCCGCCACCGCCGCATTGCCCGCATCCCAAGGCGGGACTCGAGTCACGGGCCGATCGAACCCCGATCGAGACAGGCAGGAGACGGGCAGGATGGAGACGGGCAGGCAGGAGACGAGATGACGGGATGACGGGATGCAGACAGGCCGAAACCGATCGGGGGTGAATCAAAGCCCCGTCAGGTACTCCGCGACCCGGGTCGCCACACCGTTCGGCGTAAAACCAAACTCTTCGGCAAGCCGACCCGCTGGCGCGCTTTCGCCAAACCCCGACATCCCGATCACCAGCCCCCTACGACCCACCAGGCCACGGTAGCTCTCGCCGCGTCCCGCCTCGATCGCCACCACCGGGGTTCCGTCGTCGGGCACCAGAGCCAATTGATCGGCTTCGGGTTGGGCGTTGAAGAGTTCAAGACAGGGCATGGAGACGATCCGGGCCTCGACGCCCTGCACCGCCAATACCGCGGCGGCCTCGCACGCCAGACTGACTTCGGACCCACTGGCCACCAGCACCACGTCGGCCGACCTCTCGGGCTCGCGCACCCGGTAGGCCCCCTTCCAAACGTCCTCCAACTCGAAATCCGCCGGCCGGGTCAGCCCCTTGAGGCCCTGGCGAGTCAGCGCGAAGAGCACCGGCCCATCGGCGTGCTGGAGGGCCCAGGCATACGCCATCGCGGTCTCCACACCATCGGCCGGGCGAAAAAGTGTGAGGCCCGGCACCACACGCAGGCTATCGAGTTGCTCGATGGGTTGATGGGTGGGACCGTCCTCGCCCACATAAAAGGAATCGTGGGTAAAAACGAAGAGCGATCGCAATTTCATCAGCGCCGCCAGGCGAATCGAGGGCCGCATATAATCGCTGAAGATCAGGAACGTTCCGCAATACGGAACGAAAGTCCCGTCGAGGGCGATGCCGTTGGTGACCGCCCCCATGGCGTGCTCGCGGACCCCGAAATGAATATTTCGCCCCGCAAAGGGATCGGCGCCGGCGCCAGCGCCGGGACCCACGATTCCGTGCTCCTTGATGATCGGCGGTGCGGCGGACCCCGCGAGATCCGCCGAGCCCCCGACCATATAGGGCACGACTTCGTGCAGACGCGCCAACACCGCAGCGGAGTGCTTGCGCGTGGCATCGTCAACCCCCGCAAGCCCCTCGACAAGCCTCTCGGCGAGGTTCGCGGGCAACTTCCGGTCCCGCGCCGAATCCCAGCCCTCGGCGCACTCGGGGTTCGCTTCGCGCCAGCCCTGATGCCGGGCCTCGGTGGCCGCGCGGGCCGCCTTCTTCGCCCCAATGCGCCCGTCGAAGTACGCGCGAACCTCGTCGGGAACCCGAAAGGTCGGTTCTTCGGGCCAGCCCAGGGCCTGTTTCGTCCGGGCGGCCTCTTCGGCGCCCAGGGGCGAGCCGTGTGCCTTGTTCTTGCCCGCAACCCCGGGACTTCCGCGACCGATCACCGTCCGCAAGACGATCAGGCTCGGGCGATCGCTCTCGCCGCGTGCGGCGACCAGGGCCTCGGCCAGTTCCGGAACCGCTTGACCGTCAATGGCGCCCTGAACGTGCCAGCCTTGGGCGGAAAAACGGCCGGGAATGTCCTCGCCGAAAGAGATTTCGGTGCCCCCATCGATGGTGATCTGGTTGTCATCGTAGATGAAGATCAGGTTCCCCAGTCCCAGGTGCCCCGCCAGGGAAGCCGCCTCGCTGGTGATCCCTTCCATCATGTCGCCGTCGCCCATCATGCCGTAGACGAAATGTTCGCCGGGAGACGCGTGTTCGGGGTTCGCTGGACCCCCGAAGCGGCTGAGCGTCATTCGGGCCGCCAACGCCATTCCCACCGCGTGGGCAAAACCTTGGCCAAGAGGGCCGGTCGTGGTCTCTACCCCGGGTGTCAATCCGTATTCGGGATGACCGGGCGTCAGCGCACCCCACTGGCGAAAGGCGCGAATTTCATCGAGGGAGAGCGAATAGCCGTAGAGATGCAGCATCCCGTAGAGGAGCATGGATGCGTGCCCACCCGAGAGCACAAAGCGGTCGCGCAGGGGCCAGTCCGGGTCGCTGGGATCGAAGCGCAGATGATTGTCGAAGAGTTCGAAAGCGGCGGCGGCCAGGCCCATGGGGGCACCGGGGTGGCCGCTGTTCGCCGCATTGACGGCGTCCACGGCCAGGAAGCGAAGGGTGTTCTCGATGGTTTCCCGCAACTGGGGGGTGATTTCACCGGGCATAAAATCTCCCCACCTCCCGGAGGGGTCAAAGGCGCGACGGAGTTGAGGGGATGAAAGTGTGGGCCGGGTCGGAACGGCGCAAAGCGGCCGGGCTCAAGGACCCGGCGACAAGGTGCAGACCTTACAACCGATGCCCGCATGCCCGCCAGCCACAGCCCTCAGAATCGGGCTCCCGAGACGCCTCCCGCGCAGCCCTCAACCGGGCTCGACAATGGCAGTCTTGCGAATCCGCTTCACCGAGCTCTCGCGGTGCACAACGAAGAGACAAAAGCGATTGAAGGCGTCGAGATACCACGGCATCTTGCGACGAAAATCGAACCAGAGCACTACGCGCACCTGGTCGGACTCGTTGGCGGCTTCGTGGAGAAATGTATCGTCGAAGACGACCCCCTGGCCGTTCTTCCAGAAATAACGCTCGCCCTTTTCGATCAGATCCCTCTCCCGCCGCGCGTTGTCGGCGGGGTCGGCGTTGATCCGCACCCAGCAACTGCCATCGGCGTTGTTGTTGGGAACCATCACGCCCATGTGGTATCGGAGAAAACCCTTGTAGTAGCCGAAATGCGGGGGCAGCTTCTGGTGCGGCTCGAGCACCGAAAAAAACGCGGTATAGACCCCAGGAAGCCGCCGGATCAGGTCGGCGGTGCGCGGCGCGAGCCGGCAATTCTCCTCGATGAAGGACCCGGATTTGAACATCAGGGTCGTCCAATCGGCCACGTGAGTATCGCCTGCCGTGTAGCTTCCCCCCAATTCGTCCATTCGCACCAGGCGCGAACGGTCCTTCATGAGCGCTTCGCATTCGGTCCGAATCGTGGCGTAGTTGTCCTCGATGAGACGAAATTGCGGGTAGGTGCCGAGATAATCGGACTCGAAGGCGGGTTGCCGGGGAAAAGCGCCACGCGCCTCGGCGGACTCGAAGATCCCGTTCATCGCGTCCTTGATCGCGGTCTTCTGCTGGCTGTCCATGCGTTGCACCCTGCGCCAGACCCCCA
>DUCH01000183.1:0-3816 GCA_012959865.1 Myxococcales bacterium
CTACGAAAGGCAGGAAGGTTCGGCCAAGGAGGCTGGACTCAACTAAATGAGTCTCCGGGAAAACCGGGGCGGTTCAGAAGTTTCACAATATTTCTCGGATGATTCCTCTTGGATGGCGCGCTCAGTGCAGATTTTAAGAGCAATTCACCATGTTTCGGGACAAGATTTTCTAGATATTTTGAGAACTATGGGAGTACCTCTTCGGTGGGAGAGTCCGCAAGAATTCTGCACATAACGAATACGGACCTCGCGACCGATAGTCGCATATTAGAGGAGCTGAAGGTTGCAAACGACCTTGCAGACACGACGGTCAGTGCTTTCGGTATCCCGAGAGCCGAGTGACGACCAGCTTGCGGCGGCGGCTGGCCGAAACCGTGACGGCATGTTTGGATTCTGAGGTTTGGGTAGCGCCCGCCAGAGGGGTCGGAAGTATGCCAATATCCATTATGCGTGAAGGCTTGTGTTGGCTGGAAGCACGATGGGTGTGTGCGAGTATTTGTGGGGGTATGTCTTTGAGGACGGAACTCGCTGATGGCTGAATTCAGTTCGGCGCCTACAACTCCGCGACAGAAGATTGCCCTGATTACCGGCATAACCGGCCAAGACGGCTCCGGGGATAGGCAAAACAAGCTGCGTTTTCCGCACCACCGATACTAGGTCTTCTGGCAAGTAGGCCCGAAGGGGCCCGTTCCGGGCCCCGAAAGGCTACTCGGCCCCTTCCGGGGGCGCACCTTCGGCCAACTGATTTTGCCCGCGGAAGCTCGTGCGCAAGACAATCAAAAGGCACAGTATCTCAGTCGACAATTGAAGAAGGAGAGCGCCCACTTCAATATCCGCCTCCGCCTCATTCTCGACGATGGCTCGAGACTCGATCTTTGATCCAAGCGGGGCCGTTGCGATAATCACCGGCCAGCCAACACAAGGGCCTGACTCGCGCGAAATCTCATAGCGGCGGTGCGCGGAAAGACCGCATATAATCGCTTCGCGTAACTTGGAGCAGCGATGGCTGAACAGTTCGAAAACCTGCTTGGATTGAGTACGCAAATGAGATTCCTAAGGCGCGCGACTACGATCGCCACCGTCGCCGCTGTTTTTCAATTGCTCAGTTGCGCGAGTTACAATCCAGAATACTCGCTGGATGGGCTCCCGCGAAGATCGGCCCCGCTGTGCGACCTCACGATTGTTGTACTCGACGTCGATGATCAAGAACCCTTCTACGACGGCACCTCGATATGGGGTGGGCAATTCAATCCTGATATGGTGGTCATCATGAAGAAAGCAGCGGCAGACTACACTGCGCAATTGCTTTCAGAAGCAGGCATTGCAGGTAAGGTTATTCGCCGGGAGAGATCCATCCATACCTCAAAAGATGAACTAGCGTTGCGAGTGACTCACCACCGGTTCCAGGGACATGCCGCAGCATGGATGGTCTTTTTCTTACTTCCCCCTCAGTCACTCATAGGGCTTTTTGGTGGACCGCTCCCTATGTACACGCGGGTCGCAGATGTTGAGTGGACCCTCACAGATTCAGCTGGCAATACTGTCTGGAGGGCCCGACGAAAACTCAAGCGGGTGCCATGGGAGACCTTAATCTACTCGCCCTCGCCCGGGAGGAATCCGGCTAGTGTCCCTGACTGGTGGTTGTATCGTGACAACGACATCCGCCTACTTGCTGATCTCAAGACATTCTTGGCGGCGTGTCCCGCTGGCCTTATCAGCTCTTAGCGCAGAGTCCGTGGAGGAAATGAGTCATGGCGGGAAGAGCTGGTCCCCTCGATCGAGTCCAAGAGCGAACCAGATATCTGTGTGTCCTGCTCCTGGCATCCGTCGTCATGGGCTGCCCCGCCTACTATCACGGCCGAGCACTCAATGATACGACGCGAGAGACGCGGTGGAGACAGGCGTCCCTGGCTGGCGATGTTGCAGAATTGGAGCGATTGGTAAGGTGGGGCTACGATCCCGCTCGAAACGGCATTCCCGAACACAGCAGCTGGGACTTCGCACTTCAGATTACGCGCCGCGAAGGGCACGAGGAGGCGGTTCGCTTCCTCGTGAGAGAGTTCGATTACGAGCCAGGGCGCCTGAACGCAGAACTCTGCGAGGAGCTCGCCTCTAGTCCATTTCGTCAGACAATGTGGCGAGAGCTGATGAAGCTTGGCGCCAAGTTCGATTGCTCGGGCATATTCTCCAAGCGTTTCGGAAAGCCCCCGATCGCGTACGCAATTGATCGTAGCCCGAAGCTCGTTGCTGTAGTCCTCGAGGCAGGACTGAGCCCCGATGCCTTCGCGAACCGCACGGAGAGCGCTCTTTGCTACGCCGTCACCCGGGGCGAAGTCGAATCCGCGGCGCTTCTTCTCAAGGCTGGTGCGAACACGTTCTGCATTCGGAAGTTGATCGCGACGCATCCAGATTCAGCTCAGATCGCGCGTTTTTTCAGGCATGCGAACGCGAAGGCTCAAGAATCCAGCGATAAGATACTCGAGGCATCGAAGGAGCGTGGCGAGACGAAACGGAAAGACCGGATTACGGAGCTACAGAAAGGGTTGACTGCCCTCGGTTTCGATGTGCCTTCGAACTCTGGTGCTATGGATCTTCAGACCCGCGAGATGACCGCAAACTTCATGCGCGAGATCGGCTGGAGCGATGGTTGGGTCGACGACGAGGGGCTTGTATCGCAGGCGCTCCTGGACCGCATCGATACGGAGCTGGCTGTGATCGGTAGCAAAGGGGTCCGCCACAACGCGGATGTCAAGCCTCCCTTGATCAAGGCACCGGAAACCCTCTCCACGGATCGCACCTATGCCGAGTTTTCTGGCTCCGTAAGTGATGAGTCCAACATCATCGAGGTTACGGTCGATGGGTCTCCGCTTGTCATCTCGACTGATGGATCCTTCTCGATCCGTCGTGGCGTGCCAATTGGCCAGTCCACGATCCTGATCTCGGCGATCGACGAGTGGGGGAACGAAGAGTCGCGATCGGTACTCGTCACACGAACCCCATCGTTTGATTTGGCCAAGGGCAGTGGTTCCTTCGGCCGCTACTACGCACTGATCATAGGGAACAATAATTACAATCATTTGGGCTCGCTGCGCACGGCACGGGGTGATGCCGAAGCCGTGGCAGCTCTACTTTCTGAATCCTACGGGTTTACGGTCTCCACCTTATTGGATGCAACGCGGAGCGACATCGTTTCGAATCTGGCGCGTTCCCGCAGCCAGCTGACAAAGGGCGACAATCTGCTCATCTACTACGCTGGACATGGGTGGTACGACAAAGAGGCGGAACAGGGATACTGGCTTCCAGTCGATGCGCAGGAGGAAAACCCGTCGAACTGGATTTCAAACGCGACGATCAATGACATGCTGCGCGCCAACCCTGCGAAGCATGTCATGGTTGTGGCCGACTCCTGTTTCTCGGGCGCGCTCACCCGCGGTATCTCGATTGAGCCACATTCGCGTATCTACCTGCAGCGACTTGCGGCGAAGCGGGCACGAACCGCCTTGACTTCAGGTGGCCTTGAACCCGTGGAGGACGGCGGCGGCAGCGGCCATTCCGCCTTTGCCCTGGCGTTTCTGAATGCGCTTCGGGAGAATGCTGCAATCATCGATGGACACACCTTGTTTACGGCTATCCGACGGCCGGTGATGATCAACGCGGATCAAACGCCTGAATATGGAGAGATTCGTAAGTCCGGTCACGAGGGTGGCGACTTTCTCTTTGTGCGACAAGAAGCAGCAGAGTAGGAAGAAGAAGGGACGGGGATAGGCAAAACAAGCTGCGTTTTCCGCACCACCGATACTAGGTCTTCTGGCAAGT
>DUCH01000183.1:3930-4808 GCA_012959865.1 Myxococcales bacterium
CACAGGGGTCTGCGCCGCATAACTAAGAGGGTGTCCATTTTTCCGGAACAAGGTCACCACGCATTTATGAGACGATTCCCGGGCTGAACTGACCTTGGGAAAAGGGATTTGGGATGCGGAAAATAACTTGGGGCTTGTGTCTGGCGTTCCTTGGCTACGTGCCTTTCGCTTCGCCGGTTGAGGCGGTTGGGTTCGACATTTATGAAAACCAGAGCGGTTCGCTGGCTCTGATAGGAACGATTACAGCCTTCGATTCGGCGAACACGGCGGCGGTGACAGCGGCTGATCATTACAGTTACGTTTCGTCTTCGGGTCACCCCGAAGGCGTCAATCTGGGAGGGGACCACGCAAATCTCTGGGTGTGGGATAACGACTTTTCCGGCACGACCTGGGGATTTGGTTTTATCTTCGGCGAGGACAATTCCTCACCCTCCAACTCGGTCGAGTTGATTGTACGCATCGCCGGAAGTGCGTCGGCGGCGCCTGTCGTAATCGATGACCCAGGGGAGCTCGTTTTTGATGCGTCTGAGGGCGTTTACAGAGGAGATTTTGCGGGCTCGAACAATTCGGATGGCTTCATGCTGGACAACATTGCTTCCGGTGCAACGGTCATTATCGACTCGGTAGAGTTTGGCTCGATTACAAGCTGGTATGCCGCGAGCGCGGAGACGAACGCATTTTCCGATGACCTGAGCTTGACCATAGCGTCCGAGTACCGGATCGTGCGCGCGGGCGTGACGCCCTCTGCCATCCCCGAACCCACCACGGCCCTGCTGCTCGGCCTCGGGCTTGTGGGGCTTGCGGTGAAACGCAGAGCTTGAAAGCCCCCGGAAGGGGCCGAGTAGCCTTTCGGGGCCCGGAACGGGCCCCTTCGGGCC
>DUCH01000184.1 GCA_012959865.1 Myxococcales bacterium
AAAGGCAACGATCCGCGCGTGCCGACGGTTGGCGAGGACGCGCGGCGTTTGCTCGAGTTCCCGGGCCAGGCGCTTGACCGCGGATGTGACGCCCAGATCGTTGCCGCCGCACAGCAGCAGTCGCCCGCCCGGTTCGAGGAGGGCCCAAGCATGGCCGAGATCGCGCCAGGTGGCCGGGCGACTCTTCTGCATGTGGACCAAGGCCTGGCCGAAGCGTCCCTCGTCGGGACTCGGCGCCGAGGCCCGGGCGTCCACCCCCCCCGCAGTGGCCTCCAGCCAGGCCGCGCGCCAGGGCAAGACGCTGCGACCCCCGTGCCTGTCGGCGGCGCGGAAACCCTGGAACTCGCAGATCGGTTGGGGCCGGAGCACGCCTGGGTCAAAGATCAGTTCATCCGCCGCCATGACGGGACCATAGGCGATGTCTGCCCCTGGGCTTGCCTTGCCGCTGGTCTCAAGCGGGCGCCGGTCGCAGCCTTTCGAGGTGGGGGTTCAGGAAGCGGCGATCAGGATCCCATGTATCGCGCACCCGCCACCAGTCTTTCCAGCGGGGGTGCAGTCGCGCGAGTTCGTCGCCGGTGCAGAAGTGAACCTTGCCCCAATGCGGTCTGCCCGCGTGCGCGCGAAAAATGGTCTCGCAGGCGCGGAACAACGGGCCGTCCGGTTGGTCGATGCCTTGGTGGACCGAGAGTGTGACGGTTTCGCGTTGGTACGCGGTGGAGAGCCAGGTCTCGTCGGCGGCCAGGGTGCGGTACTCCAGGGGCCAGGCCAGATCGGGGAAATCCCGGTGGAGCATTTCGCGCAGGGCGCGAAAGCACGCCGGCCCTTCTTCCCGGGGTACTGAGTATTCCATCTCCGAGTGCTTGTCGGGTCGATGGTTGGCGAGCACCTCGTCACTCCATGCGAGTCGCTTGCCCTCTTCGGCAAGGGGGTAGACGGGGTCGGCGTCGGTTTCTGCCAGGGACTTGCAGGCGGCCCGGTCGCTGCCGGGCATCCAGAAGAATTCGAAATGACGGGTCGCGCCCGTGAGCGAGTCGATGCGCTCGAGGACGGCGTCGACCTGTTCGAGCCAGATCTTTTCCTGCAACCGATAGGCGGGACGAACCGCAAGACTGAGTTCGGTGAGGACGCCCAGGCCACCGAGGTTCAGGCGCGCTGCTTCGAAGAGTTCGGGTTCACGGTCGGCCGCGCATTCGGCGACGGAACCGTCGCTCAATACAATTCGCGCCCCAATCAGGCCCGATGAGAGATTGCGGAGCGTGGTTCCGGTCCCGTGGGTTCCCGTCGCGATTGCACCCGCAATGGCCTGGCGATCGATGTCCCCCTGGTTGAGCAGTGCAGCGCCCTCGGCGCGCAATGGGGGGCCGAGGTCGGCGATTCGGGTTCCCGGGCGGATTCGGGCGACTCCGGATTCCCGATCTACACCGACGATCCCCGTGAAATCGGCGAGATCGAGCAGCACGCCTTCGGTGGGGACCAAGGGCGAGTGACTGTGGGCCGCGCCGACGACGCGCACGCGCTGCCCGGCCTTGGCGGCTTCGCGAACCGCGCGAATCACGGTCGTTTCGCGGTCCGCGGGCACGATGGCTCCGGGTTCGGCACGGACGCGCCCCGACCAATTTGACCATTCCGCCATACCGACACCGTTGTTCGTGTTGGGCGAGTGATTCAGAAAAATCTGCCCGCCTCTTGGGTTTTCGTCGCTGGGACGAGCGGAGAGTCTTGAGAGCGGCGACCCGCTTGTCAAGCGAAGTGCGGATCCGGGTGGCCGGAGGGGATTCGCCTATGCGATCATGGGCTCCCATTGAGCGAGGAAGAAAACCATGCGTTTTACCATCGCGGAGTCCATGTGTGCTCCGGACAATTACATACCCCTGGCGATTGCCGCCGAAGAGGCCGGCTACTCGTCGTTCACCATTCCCGACAGCATCGCCTACCCCGAGGTGTCGGACAGCAAATATCCGTATACCCCCGATGGCAATCGCGAGTTTCTCGACGGCAAACCCTTTATCGAGCCCATGATCCTCGCCGCCACATTGGCGGCGGTCACCGAGCGCCTGCGCTTTACGACCTTTGTGGTCAAGCTCCCCGTTCGCAACCCGGTGTTGATCGCCAAGCAGGCCATGTCCCTGGCCGTGCTTAGCAATAATCGCCTGGGATTCGGGGTGGGCATTTCGCCCTGGCCCGAGGACTTCGCGATTACGGGGGTTCCCCTCGCCGGCCGGGGCAAGCGGATGGACGAAATGATCGAGATCATTCGCGGGCTCGAAACCGGGGAGTTTTTTGCATACCAGGGTGAGCACTTCGAGGTTCAAAGCATCAAGATGAGTCCGGCCCCCACCGCCCGCATTCCGATCTTGATCGGTGGCCACGCCGAGCCGGCTTTGCGCCGGGCTGCCCGGATCGGGGATGGGTGGATGCATGCCGGCGGCGACGCCGAGACCCTGGAGGCGTTATTGAAACGTCTGGCCGAGCTTCGCCGGGAATACGACCGGGAGAGCGAACCCTTTGAGATTCATGTGATTTCCATGGACGGCTATACGCCGGATGGTGTCAAGCGGCTGGAGGATATCGGGGTGACGGATGCGATTGTTGGCTTTCGCAACGCCTACGAGCCCGATACCACCACCCTGGATCATAAAATCGGCGCGCTTCGGGGCTTCGCAGAGAACGTTATCGCCAAGGTGTGAGGGCCGCGGAGGGGTCGGGCGCTACTGGATTTCGACGCCCAGGCGGAAACCCACGGTGTCAATACCGAGGTTGGGCGGGTGGCTGTTGGCATTGGAGATATGCTGCCAGAGGACGCTGCCGATGAGCGAAAAGTTTGGACTGATTGCGTAGCGAACGCCCAGCGACGTATGGACGAAGAAGCTCACGCCGTTGTCCTGGCTCTCGAGGTTGAAGCCCAAGTCTCCCACGCCGAGGCCGCCTTCCACGTAGGCGCGCAGGCGTGCTTCCTCGCCGATCAGGTAGCGCAGGCCCAGCACCCCCCCGCCTGCAGCGCCGCTCCTGGGTTCGAGTTCCACCAGGATCGAGGCCTGGACCAGGCCTTCGAGTTGGCCGTGATACCAGTTTTCGCGATCGCCGAAGGTGCGGAGGGGCATGCGGAGATAGGGTTCGATGGCCAGGGTCCGAACATCTTCGACATCGCGCCCGCGTTGCTTGTCCCGGGGTGCAACCCCGTAGCCGTAGCCCAGGGCCAGACCGTACCCGATGCCACGGGACGGGGATTCGCCCGCGGTGGCCAAAGGCGAGGCGATTGCGAAGCCGAGCAACACAGCGAGCATGAGCCCCGCCCTGTGCCCGCTGAGCGGCAGTCGACGGTTGGGGGCCATCGAATTAGAACGGCCGAACGACTACGAGGATCACGATGGCGATCATGAGCAGGGTGGGAACTTCATTGGCAATGCGAAAAAAGCGCTGGGGTCGCTGATTGCGATCGGACGCGAAATCGTTTCGCCAATGGATCATCTGCCGGTGGGTGATCAGGAGCCCGACTACCAGGGCGAGCTTCGTCCAGAGCCAGGCGCTTCCCCCTGCGGTGAGGCCGGCGAGATAGCCGGGAAAAACCAGCATGCCAAGCCCCAGGCCGACGGTGCCCAACATGGCGGGAAAGAGAATGAGCCGGGAGAGCTTGTCCTCCATGACCTTGAAGGTTTCCGAAGTTTCCGAACCGGGCTCGGCCTCGCAGTGGTAGACGAAGAGTCGGGGCAGGTAGAGAAGGCCAGCCATCCACGCGATGACTGCAATGATGTGAAATGCCTTGAGCCAGGGCAGGGCGTACGCCCACAGATCGGACATGCAGAATCGCCTCGGAGGTTGAGTTGCGGCCCCGAGTCTAGCTCGGCCGTGAGATTTGGAAGCCCTTCCCGCCGCTGCCGGAACAGCCCTCGAGGCGAGGGTCGGTGTTTGACGGGGCCAAGACGCGACGGCTTCGGTGTCAGCCGGGGAGAATGCAGGCAAACTCGGCTTCGGGTAGAGTGCTGCCCCCTCAGCCGACCCAACGACCAATAGAAAGTCTCTCCGTGTACAGCATCTTGATCTCGATTCTGGTGGGTGCCTCGATCGGCGTGGTCTACACCCTGCTCGGGTTTTGGAAGACGTGGGCCATGGGGTCAATCCTCGCCGTGGTGTTTGGACTGACCGTATTCGTCCTGATTTCGCGAGGGCTGGCCAAGCGTTTTGAACCGCGTTTTCTCCACGCCCAGAAGCAGCTTCAGTCGGGGGCGACATCCCTGGCCATGAAAACCCTGGAAGAACTGCTGCCCCTGGGCCGTTGGCAAGTCATGCTGACCGGCCAGATCTACGCGCAGATGGGCATCCTCGCGTACGGGGCCGAGAACGATGACCTCGCGGTGGAATACCTGGAAAAATCAGCGTTGCGCGCCCCCGACGCCCGCATGGCTCTGGCGGCGATCTACTTTCGCCGCAAAAACACGAGCAAGGCCTTCGAGGCCATGGATATCGCGATTCGGGGTAGCAAGAAACAGATGCTGCCCTATCACGTCTATGCGTGGATGCTGCACAAAAATGGCGAGACCGATAAAGCCATCGACCAACTTCAGCGCAGTCTCAAGGTGGAGTCCGGCAATGAGGCCAGCAAGGAGAACTTGCTCCGGCTCCAGAACAACCGAAAGCTTTTGATGAAGCGTTTCGGAATGCAGTGGTATGCGCTCAAACTCGAAAAACCTCCGGCGTCCATGCGCCAATACCAGCCTGGAACCCACCGCGGAACGCGGGGCAAGCAGCGCAAGCAAGGGCGGCGGGGTTAGGGCGGGTGTCCGGGGCGCAGCGGGTATCCTT
>DUCH01000185.1 GCA_012959865.1 Myxococcales bacterium
GAATCCCCCAGGGTCGCATCATTCACCTGAACATCCCCGTACCGGACCCCGCTCTCGGCGATGCTCGCCACGAATCCATCGAACGAGAAGCCTTTGAGTCCCTGATCCGGAAGCCCTTGGAGCAGATCTTGATCGAGCGGGATTGGATCGACGCGATTGAGATCATCGTGACGACCAAGGGAATCCCGCTTCGCGTGGAGGGGAAGACTCCCTCCAGACGTTATCTGCTTCGCGATGACACGACGGCCTCGGTGGATGCTGAACTTTCGCTGCTCTTCTCCTCGATGATCGGTAGCCCGGGGGTCGCGACCAGCCTCAACCCCTTTTACGGCCGGAATCTCTCCTTTCGCGAGTTCCGCTCACGACATCCCGACTCACCTCTGCGTTATATGGTCGCCCGCCTTACTGGCTACCAAACACCTTTGGCCCCCAACAGCGCGCTGCCCCGGGATGTCTCCCGTCTGCTCGAAAGCGCCCGGGGCGAACCCGTCGAACGGGGCCTCTGGCTCGTTGACCTGGATCCCGATCTGCCCGCCGCTCTCGAGGTCGCCAACCACTTGCTACTGGCCGGGACCGTCGGCAGTCTGGACGGCCTCGGCGTGCGGCTGGTCGTCGACGAAGACGAGAGCTTTGCGGGCGGCTTCAAAGACATCCAGGGCTATGTCTCCTGGGGGAGCAACGCGAGTCACGATGCCGGGTTGGGGGCCTACGGGAAAATCAACGGAAGCGTCTACCCCGGCCAATTCGCCCCGCGCTCCCTGGCAACAGATCTCGTCAGCACCAATGCCCGAAGCTTCACCGCGCCGGCTCAATACGGACAATCCCTCATCGCCGACCTGATCGCCTTGGGCGTCGGCGGGGCCACTGGACATGTCGCCGAGCCCACTCTGCCCGGCGTCGCGCGACCTCAAATTCTTTTGAGCCGCTACGCGATGGGAACTCGCGCCATCGAAGCCTATTACAGTGCGCTCCCCTATCTGGGCTGGATGAACGTCTACGTCGGCGATCCCCTCATGCACCTCGACCCCCCCCAAGAAGCCGCAATCAGCACCGATAGCGATGGCGACGGACAGCTCGATTGGCGAGACAACTGCCGCCTCATCCCCAACCCGCGACAGCGCGACACCGACGCCGATGGCTATGGAAATTTCTGCGACGCCGACGTGGACGAAAACGGCCGCACGACGACATCCTGGGGCGAGAGTTTTCCGCGTAGCTTGCGAGGAGACGTGGAATGGATCGCCCTCACGGCGCGCGATGGCGTGTATCGACCCGAACACGATCTGGATGGTGACAACAAAGTCAGCGAGCGCGATGTCTCCATCGCCCAACTTCTGCTCTTCATGCCCCCGGGACCCGGGGCGTCCAAGCGCAGTCATTGAAATCGGGCCCACTCAGGCTCCGAAGGTTCAGCGTTCGAGCAGGGCGATCAGGCTCGATGTATCCCATCGCCCACCCCCTTGCGCTTGAACCTCGGCATAGCGCGCGTCTACCGCGGCGGTCAGCGCAAGATCGGCGCCGCAGCGCTGCGCTTCAGCCAAAGCGATGCCCAGATCCTTTCGCATCCAGTCCACCGCGAAGCCGAAATCGAATTCGCCCGCGAGCATCGTGGAGGCACGATTGTCCATCTGCCAGGACTGCGCGGCGCCGTGGCGAATCACTTCCACCACCCGATCGGCGTCGAGACCGCTGCGCTTGGCAAAATGCAGCCCCTCGGCGAGCGCCTGGACGAGCCCTGCGATGCAAATCTGGTTGACCATCTTGCTGAGTTGCCCCGAACCGGCGGGCCCCATCCAGAGGTGCTTCTTCGCGTAAACGTCGAGCACAGGCGCGGCACGCTGGTAGGTCCCTTCGTCGCCCCCGACCATGATCGTCAACTGACCGCTTTCGGCCCCGACCTGCCCCCCCGAGACCGGTGCATCGAGCCAACCGAACCCCCGCGACTCGGCCTCGCTGGCGAGTTCCCGGGCTAATTCCGCCGACACCGTCGTGTGATCGACGAATACGCTCCCCGGTTCCATCGCGTCAAAAGCCCCGCCTTCGCCCAACGCGATCTCACGCAGATCGGCATCCCGTCCGGTGCAAACCATCACAAACTCCGCGCCTGCAACCGCTTCGGCAGGCGTGGCCCCGGCCCAACTCCCCGAATCGGGATGCAGAGAAAGCCAAGCCTCTCGGGCCGCGGCGCTCCGGTTATAGACGCTCACCCTGTAGCCCGCTCGGACCAGATGTCCCGCCATGGGCGCACCCATCACCCCCAGGCATAAAAACGCAACTCGCAATGGCTTCTCCTTGACGCTGATCCGTACGCGCACGAAGCGCAGTGGCAAAACTCGGTGGCGCGAGTGCTCGGGATCAACTCGCCCCAGACCCGCTCTAGTGGAGCACCACCGCCGCGGTTTCCGGCGTTTCCTCCCGTCCCTCCTGGGAGCGCAGCGGCACCCCATCCCGGTAGAGGACAAACTGACTCCGGGAAGCCGGCACCCGGGGGCCCGGCGTCAAAATACCCACGAGATTCAGCGGATCGCTGGCCGAAACGCGGACCTCTTCGCCATCGGGCGGCCTGCGCCGAACCGCGCGCACGGATTCCACGGCTTCGGGCAAGGCGAACTGTTCACCCGAGAAACCCGCAACGAAGCGACCGCCACGAACCGATCCTCGGGCTTCCAGTCTGCGCAGGGCCCAAACCACATCGCGCCACGGAACCGCCAGATTTTCCCGAGTCATGAGTTCGCGGAAGACCACCCCCCACCGTGCCAGCAGTTGTTCCGCTAGGGCTTCGGCGAGCCGATCCGAATCTTCCACCGGTGCGGACAGCGGAAAGAGCGACCAGCGACCCTCGGCCCCGCCAGCGGGCCCCTCGCGCAAACCCCGACGCAAACCCCGACGCGCCCGCTCCCGCGCGCGCGTCCGTGCCCAGCGCTCACGCGCACCCAGCAGCGAGCGCACCGCCTGGAAACCATCGGCGCTGACCCGCCCTCGGGCGACCAGCGCCCAGAGCCCCTCCTCCACCTCCACGGGAAGCCGCGCGAGCCGCCCCACCAACTCCGCGTGAAAGAGCGCCCCGCCCTCGGTCAACTGCGCGAGTACCTCCGCCGCCGCCCCCACCGTGGGCTCGGCGACAGCGACCGGACCGCGATGAGCCTGCAGGAGCCAGGGTAAATCCGAGCGCAACACGAAGGCCAAGGGCGTGGCCCGGGAGGGCACTGCCTTGAGCCGAACCTCGGAATCCAGTTCCGACGAACCCTCGGCGTCGGGCGGACCCCGGCGCTCGGCCGCGGACCCCACGCCGGGGGACAGGCGTCCCCAGGTGACCTGCCCTGAAAGGCAGGCCGCGTCGAGCCATTCGGGTTGGTAGCCCTCGATTCGTGCGGCAAACACACCCTCTTCCCATGCGCCCGCCGCAAGTTCAAACCCCTGCAACTGCTCGACGATTTCGGACACGCCCTTCCGGCCGGCACAACGCGCTCCCGGAGCGACGTGTTGCCACCGCAATAGGAAGCGAATGAAATCAGCCGCGGAAACGGGCTCGATTTCTCCGCGCAGTCGATCTCGGGTGTAGCGATGAATACGTGCCAGAAGTCGGCGGGCACAGAACTGGCCTTCTGCGGGCAGCCCGGGGGCGTTCGATTCGAACTCGCCGCGAAGCGCGAAGCCTTCGGCCTCGAGGTCGGCCAGAGCAAGGCTCACATCGGAGACCTCAAGCCCCACTGGCGCCGCCAGAGAAGTCGGGGTGGCCGGCCCCGCCCGATCCAGATGACCGCGAATAAGTTCCCGAATCGCCGCCTGGCGGTCGGGTGCAGGTTCCCGGGCCAGGGCCGGGGGAAACGGCACATCGGGATGCAACTTCGCCCCGGGATAAATTGCCTCCACCGCCCGGCGGCGCTCGGTGGCGCACCAGAGCACCGCTCCTGCCCGCTTGATCTCCGCCGCGCGACCCTGGGCGGCCAGAGCCTCGAAATGCCGAGCCCAGCCCGGCTGCGCGGGATAGAGCACGAAGGCAAGCAGATGATCGTGCAACTCCTCGGCGTCCCGAGGGTTGGGCCGCTCTTCGGCGCGAACGCGTTCAATGGCCTCTGGATCGAGTTCCGCGAGTTCCCGGGCTTCCACCGGGAGACCCCGTCGCAGAGCCACGGCCCGGGTGCGGCGCTCTTCCAGCGGCGCGTCATCGAGAAAAGTAAACGGGCGGCCATTCAAGATTTCGTGGGCCAGGGGCGAGGGTTCGCTGGTATCGACAAAACGCGTTCGCACCCCGCCCCCTTCGAAGCCGCGAACCAAGCGCTCGAGCCCGGCCACATCCATACCTTCGTTGAGACAATCGTCCATGGTCTGGGCCACCAGGGGGTGGTCGGGAATTTCGATAGGAAATGTGACGTTCTCCTGGCAGGCCGCCTGGTTGGGAAAAACCGCTGCCATCAGATCATCGGCCTCCATTCGCTGGATGGGCGGCGGATTTCGTTTCCCCCCTTTGAAGCGGAGCACCGCCAGCGACCGGTTCAGATTCCAGCGCCAGCGCGCGGTGAACATGGGCGAGGCCAACGCCGCTTGGGCCAGAGTCTCGGCGACTTGGTTGGAATTGAGAAACCGCGGCACCGACTCCAAGGGGAAGCTGTGATGCGGCCCCAGGGAGAGCACCATGGCATCATCATTGGCTGCGGCCTGCAACTCGAAATTGAAGCTGCGGCAGAATTTCTTGCGCAGCGCCAGGCAGAGAGCCCGATTGATGCGACCGCCCAAGGGCGCGTGCACGACCAACTGCATGCCCCCGGCCTCATCGAAGAAGCGCTCG
>DUCH01000186.1 GCA_012959865.1 Myxococcales bacterium
GCGTTAAAGCGCCGTCGGGCTCGGAAGGGGCTCGGAAGTGGATCTGAGGTGGCTCGAAGAATCGGTCATGAAGGCGGGTGCTGCGGTCCCGAGCGCTCACGGTTGAAGGGTTTGGATTCCACGCTCTTCATATCTTCATTTCTTCATCTCTTCGTCCGCCTCCTCTTGGGATTTTGCGGGCACGAGTTTGCTCGATGGAATCGGTCACGCCCATGCGGGTGGGCAGGCCCGTGACTTCTGTCCCGACCCGTGCGGCTTTGTGGCCTCGGACCGAGTATAGACCGGCGACCGGTCTGCTGGGCAAGCGCTAGAATTTCCGAACTACTTATTATCGCTCTAGAAGTGACCGAAGGAGAAGCCGGCTATGTATCCAGGGAAATGGGCCCAAGAATCGCCCGACAAACCAGCGGTGATTCACTCGGAGAGCCGAGAGGTGGTGACCTACGGCGAACTGAATGATCGATCGAACCGTCTAGCGCAGCTTCTCTGGGATTACGGTCTGCGACCCGAAGACCATATTTCGATCTTCATGGAGAACAACCTGCGTTACTTCGAGGTGGTCTGGGCAGCGCTCCGCTCGGGGCTCTATCTCACCACCGTGAACCGCTACCTGACCGATGAAGAGGCGGGCTACATCGTCGACAACAGCGAATCCAAGGTCACTATCGCCTCGAAATATCTGGCGGAGGTGGCCAAGGAGCTGCCCCGTTTCGCGCCCGATTGTCATACCTGGCTGATGGCCGACGGCGTGGAGGAAGGATACCAGGCGTACGAGGATGCCATTGCGAAATACCCCGCGGAGGAACTCGCCGAACAGCCTGCCGGCGCCTTCATGCTCTATAGCTCGGGCACCACGGGCCGGCCCAAGGGAATCAGTCGACCCCTGAGCGGGAGGGCCATCACCGACGATTCCGGAGCCATCGCGGGATTGCAGAGGGCGATGTGGAATTTTGACGAAGCCAGCGTCTACCTTTCCCCAGCCCCGCTCTACCATTCGGCGCCCATCGGTTTTTGCACGGGAACCCAGGCCCTGGGCGGGACAGTCGTCTTGATGCCTCGCTTCCATGAAGTGGAAGCACTCCGCGCGATCCAGGACTTTCGCGTGACCCATAGCCAGTGGGTGCCCACCATGTTTACCCGGATGCTCAAGCTGCCCGAGGAAGAACTGGCGGTCTTTGATTTGTCTTCCCACAAGGTGGCGATTCATGCGGCTGCGCCGTGCCCTGCTGGGATCAAGCACAAGATGTTCGAATGGTGGGGCGCGATTCTCTATGAATATTACGGCGGAACCGAACTCAACGGGCTCACCCATGTCGGGCCCGAAGAGTGGCTGGCTCACCCGGGGACCGTGGGGCGCTCCATTCTGGGAACCCTTCACATCTGCGATGAAGAAGGAACAGAGCAGCCTCTCGGCGAACCGGGCCTCGTCTATTTCGAGCTTCCAGAAATGAATTTCACCTATCACAAGGACGCCGAGAAGACGCGAGGAGCTCAGCATCCCTCGCATCCGAATTGGACCGCCCTGGGCGACGTCGGCTATCTCGATGCGGACGGTTTTCTCTTTTTGACCGATCGGGCGACCTTCATGATTATCAGCGGAGGGGTCAATATCTATCCCCAGGAAATCGAGGACGCGATGATCTTGCATCCCAGCGTGGCGGACGTGGCCGTGGTGGGGGTGCCCGACGAAGAGATGGGAGAAGAGGTGAAGGCCGTGGTGGAGCTGATGAACGGGGTGGAGGAGAGCGAAAGCCTGAAGGAAGAACTGCTCGCTTATGCGCGAGAGCATATCGCCCACTACAAGTGCCCTCGAAGTCTCGACTTCATGGACCAGTTGCCGCGTTTGCCTACGGGCAAGCTGTACAAGCGTCTGATCAAGGATGTCTACTGGGGACGGACTGGCTCGAAGATCGTTTGAGCGCGCCGTGACTTCGATGCGGAGTCTCGAATGAAATTGCGTGAGTCGGCGCTGGGGGAGCGACGGCCGCCGACGGGGGGCAGCATTCTCGTCTCCAGTCCGTCGCCGTCAGCCGTGCATCTCTCGCATGGTTTCGTCCAGCGCTGTGAGCAGAAGTTCAGCGTCGGCTTGTTCGAACACCAGGGGGGGTCTCAGCTTGAGGACGTTGTTTCGGTGACCGGCCGCGCCCATGAGGAAGCCCTTTTCCTTCATCTTCTCGACGAAGGCGCTGGCGCCTTCCCGGTCGGGAGTGCGCTTTTCCCGGTCGCTCACCCACTCGATGCCGATGAAAAGGCCGCGCCCGCGCACATCGCCTACGGATTCGTAGCGTTCCATGAAGGGCATGAGCTCGCCGAGCAGAAAGCCGCCAACCTTGGCTGAGCGTTCCACAAGCCCCTCCTCTTCGATGACGTCGAGCACGGCGCTCCCCACCGCAGCCTGCAGAGGGGTCGAGGCGGTGGTGTTGAAGTAGAAACATTTCTCGTGGAAAGTGCTGGCTATGGCATTCGAAGTCCCGGTGCCGCTCAGGGGAATGCCTGCACCCATGGGCTTGCCCATAGTGACGATATCCGGAACGCAGTCCATCGTCTCGTAACCCCACCAGCGACCGGTGCGGCCAAAGCCCGCCTGGACTTCGTCGAGGATCACAAGGCCCCCGGCGTTGCGCACGAGGGCCGCGGCCTGGGAGAGAAATCCGTTGGGCACGTTGGGCAGTCCCTCGTTGGCGAAAATCGGACAGAAGACCATGCCGGCCAGGGGGATGCCCTCGGCTTCGAGTTCTGCGATGGCGCCCTCGATTTCGGCGAGATGGAGCGCGCGCAAGTCGTTCTCTGAGGCACCCTCGGCCAGGGGGCGGTAGGTCTGGGGGAAGGACACCCGTTTGTAGTCGGGTTCGAAGGGACCAAACGTCATGCGGCGAATCTCTGTGGTGTTGCCGTGGTAGGTGGCGTTGCTGATCAGGATTGCCTGGCCCCCGGTGGCGGTCCGGGCCATCTGCACCGCTACCTCCAGCGCTTCGGAGCCGCTGCAACTCATGATGAGCGAGGAGAGCGGTTCGGCGTGAAGCTCCATCAGGCGCTCGGAATACGCGAGCACGGTATCGTTCACGTAACGGCTGTGGGTGTTGAGCGTGGACGCCTGGCGCTGCATGGCGTCGACGATGTGGGGGTGGCAATGCCCCGCGACGGGCACGTTGTTGTAGATGTCCATGTATTTTTTGCCACCGGCATCGAAGAGCCAGATGCCTTCGCCGCGCACGAGTTCGAGGGGCTCGTCGTAGAACGACATGGCCCCCCGCCCCATGGCGGCGTCCCGGCGTTTGCTCTGCAGGTCGTCGCTCATCGGGCATTCTCCGTCGCGCGTCGGGCTCGATCGCCGGGCTTTTGGTGGTGGGGTGAGCACATCAAGCTTGCGGGTTTCCGGCCAACGCGGGCGCGTTGGTAGCGACGAGGCAGCCGCCGGTTTCGGTCTCGCGGTGAGTCACCATGCTTTCCCCTCCGGCCGTAGGGTTCGCTCGGGCGACTTCAGAGCCCTCTGGCGTTCGAAGCCCCGTTGCGGTCCGCAAGTTTGCCAGCCTACTCGGTCCGATGCTCTCTCTTTCCCCAGGGAAAAAAATTTGGATCGGTGGTGCGGCCAAGGGTGGGATTTTGAACCATCGGTCAATATTGCCGATTCGTTCAATTTTGCCTAAATTTCCGGCGCGCCAGGGCCCATCGCGTCGCACTTCTCGGTGGGCCTCTCCCGACAGACACCCCGCAGAGGAAAAGCCTCCCGTGCCCCCCCGTTCAAATCCTGCCGAGGTTGTTTCCGGGCCCGAGCCCGAGTCGCCGCCTGCGCCCAGGGACGCGCGCCGCCGCCAGGAATTGGTCGACGCCACCATCCGGTGCATTGCCGAGCACGGGCTCTCCGGGACCACCGTGGCCCGGGTGGCCCGCCGGGCCGGGCTCTCCACGGGCATCGTCAATTTCTATTTTCGCGGCAAGGATGCCTTGCTTCTGGCGACTCTCGAGTACGTGGATGGCCAGTACATGCTCCGCCAACGCGACGCGATGCTCGCCCACGCGGACAACCCGGTGGCCGGTCTCGAGGCGATGATCGAAGCGGCCTTCGACCCCGAACTCTGTCACCCCGACCGGGTTGCGGTGTGGGCGGCCTTCTGGGGCGAGGCCCGAGCCCGAGAGGACTACATGCGGGTGTGTGCCGCGCGCGAGTCCGAACTCGAGGAGCAGCGGGTGATGGCCTTCGCGGCCATCGCCGAAGCCGGCGGATACACGCATCTCGAGACCGAGGCCCTGGGCCGCGCATTCCATCACCTGTTGTCTTCGTTGCCCGAGTCGCAACTCGGCGACGAGGGGGCTTTCGATCTTGAACGCGCTCGGGCGACCTGCCGGGGATTTTTGACCAGCATCTTTCCTGCCGAATTTTCCGGCGACCGCCCGGCCCCCATATCCGAGAGCCGATCTGCCCCGGACCCGGGAGCGTTTGAGACCCTCCCCACCTGGGTCTACCACGACCCCGAATTTTTTGAGCTCGAAAAAGAGAGCATCTTCCGGCGCCACTGGCTGATGGTTGGCCACGCGAGCCACGTTGCCGAGGCGGGCGACTATCTCACAGCGGATCTCGCAGGGGAGCGAGTCTTTGTGATCCGGGGAAGGGATGGTGTGCTCCGAGCCTTTGACAACGTCTGTCGCCACCGAGCATCCCGAGTGGTGCAAGGTCAGGCGGGCCACTGCCCGGGTCAGATCGTCTGCCCCTACCACGGCTGGCGTTACGGTTTTGACGGAACCCTGAAGGGTGTTCCCGAAGAGGAAAGTTTTTCGGGACTCGAGAAATCCGAAGTGCGTTTGCCCGGGCTCGATCTCGAAGAGTGGATGGGATTTATCTTCGTTCGCTTTGCCTCAGAAGGGGAGAGTGTCGCAGACTTGATGGCCGCACGAACCGACGAGGCGAGTCACTACCGCTTTGCCCAGATGCAGCCCCTTGGGCCGATTCGAACCCTGGAATGCGATTTCAACTGGAAACTCTTCGTCGAAAATGACTCCGAGGGCTATCACATTCCCATGGGCCATCCTGGCCTTCGGCGACTTTTCGGGAACAGTTACGAAGAGGATTTCGAAATCGGCGAGGGCACCCAGGCCTACTCGGTCCTGCGGGAGCAGGAATCTTCGGTCTGGAGCGAACGCGCCTATCAAAGACTTCTCCCCGAGGTGCCGCATCTGCCCGACCGCCTTCGCCGGGCTTGGGTCTACTACGGGCTGTTTCCCTCGGCGGTGGTTCAGGCCTGCCCCGACGTCGCCGACTGTTATCAGGTGGTGCCCACCGGGCCCGAGTCGTGCCAGCTTCAGACTTTTCGAGTTGGGCTGCCCGATTCACGCCGGGCGATGCGGGTCGCGCGTTACCTCAGCGAGCGCATCATTCGCAGCGTGATCGACGAAGATCTTGCCCTGTGCCGTTTTGCCAACGAGGGTGTCAAATCCGGGCGCTATGCCGGCGGCTTTCTCTCGGAGCTCGAATCCGGCGTGGGAATTTTGCGCGACGAGATCCGGCAGTTGATCCCCGTTGCCCGGCTTCGGGAGCGCCCCGCCCGAGGACGAGTCGCTACGGTCAACGCCCAGCTGAAGGCGGGCCAGGTCCAGACTCTCGCGGCCGCGGGCGCCCAAACCCAGTGAACCCACTGAACCCAACGAGCGCGAAAGAGGGCATTCTCGACGCTTGGCGAGCTCAATTCATTTTTTAACCGAAATTCCAAAGACAATGATTTTGGCCGATGTGCTTGTGCCCCGGTTTATCCGGGGAAGTGATCGGTAAGGGAGAACAAGCGATGCTGAAATCCACACCCTTTCATGAACGCACTTCGCAGCTGTGCGAAGGGGAGAGCTGGCAGGATTGGTCGGGCTACTTGTCGGCCAACGCCTACGAACTCGATCACAGCCACGAGTACTATGCCGTGCGCACGGGCTGCGGCATGTTCGATATCTCGCCGCTCTACAAATATCATGTGCGGGGGCGCGATGCGATGGCTCTGCTCAACCGCATGTCCACCCGAAACGTGGCGAAATGCCGCATGGGCCAGATCGTTTATACCGCCTGGTGCGATGACGACGGCCACATCGTAGACGATGGAACCATTGCGCGATTGGGCGATGATTTTTTTCGCCTAACCACTGCGATGTCCCTGCTCTATTGGCTTGAGGATGTGGGCTTCGGGATGGATGTCCAGATCGAAGACGTCTCGGAGGAACAAGGAGCCCTCGCAATCCAGGGCCCGACATCGCGGCAGATAGTCCAGCAGTTGACCTCAGCGAATCTCGATGACCTCAAGTATTTCCGGATCATTGAAGATAAAGTCGCTGGCGTCCCGGTTCGTATCGCGCGCAACGGTTACACGGGGGATCTCGGCTACGAGCTCTTTATGGATGCGGGCGATGGCCTTGCCGTCTGGGATGCGCTGATGGAAAAGTCGGACGAGTACAAGCTTCGCCCGGCGGGACATATTGCCCTCGACATGGTTCGCATCGAAGCGGGGCTGGTACTCATCGACGCGGAGTTCATGTCGGCGACCCAGGCCATGTACCCGATCCAGCGCACGACGCCATTCGAGCTGGGCCTGGATTGGGTGGTGAACCTCAAGAAGGATCACTTCATCGGCCAGCGCGCCCTTCGCGAGGAAGTCGCCCGGGGCAGGGCCTGGACCACAGTGGGGATCCAGGTGGACGTGGTTGCCCTGGAAGCTCTCTATGGCCGGTTCGGGATGCCGTTGATGCTTCCCTATCACTCCTGGATCGATGCCATTCCCCTCTACTCCGACGCGGGCAAGCAGAAGCAGATCGGCAAGGCCACCAGCGGGACCTGGTCACCGGTGATGAAACGCTACGTGGCCTTGGCCCGGCTCAAGCCCGAGCACGCCAAACTCGGCAGCGGGCTCCACATCGAAATGACCATCGAAGGCCAGCGCTTTACGGTTCCGGCCCACGTGGTGGAGACGCCTTTCTTTGATCCGCCGCGCAAGCGCGCGTAACCGAAAATTAATCTCACCTCTTTAGATTTAGCTTTAGATTCAGACAACCTAGACAGTCAGACAGGGAATCCCCATGAGTGAGCAATACGATGCGATCATTATCGGTGGCGGCCACAACGGCCTGACCTGCGCGGCCTATCTCGCGAAGGCGGGCCGCAAGGTTCTCGTCCTGGAACGCCGACACCTTCTGGGCGGCGCGGCAGTGACCGAGGAAATTTTCCCCGGTTTCAAATTTACGGTCTGCTCCTATGTGGTGAGCCTTCTGCGTCCGGAGGTGATTCGCGAACTCGAACTCGCCAAGCATGGGCTTCACGTGATGCCGTTGCTCAGCTCGTTCGCTCCCATGGAGAACGGCGACTACCTACTCACCCATCCCGATGATTCGAGCAATTACCACGAACTGCGGCGGCACTCGAAGCGGGATGCGGAGATGTTTCCGCTCTTCAATCAGATGATGTACGAGATGGCCCATGCCGTGAAGCCTATTCTCGCCACCGTGCCCCCGGATCCGAGTGCGCCGGGTCTGCGCGGCCTGCGCGATCTCAACTACCTGCGCAAGCATTTTCAGGGTATGAGCAACAAATCGTTTCATTGTCTCACGAAGCTCATGACCATGAGCGTGAGCGACTTTCTCGACGAGTGGTTCGAGACGGATATTCTCAAATCCCTTATGGCGCTTAACGGAATCATTGGCACCATGCTGGGTCCGAAGTCGCCGGGCACCGCCTACGTTTTGCTCCACCATTATATGGGTGAACTCGACGGAGCTTTTACGGCCTGGGGGGCCCAGCAGGGCGGCACTGGGGGTGTGAGCGAGGCGATCGCCAGCGCAGCCCGCAGCCACGGCGCTGAAATTCGCTGCAATGCCCACGTGGAGCAGGTGTTGGTGAAGAACGGCACGGCGGTGGGCGTGGTGATGGAGAACGGCGACGAGATCAGCGCCAAGGTGGTGGCCTCGGGCTGCGATCCCAAGGTGACTTTTCGCAAGCTTCTCGAAGAGAAGGAACTGCCCGACGAACTCGTTACTGCCATCGACAACTTCAAGTACCGGGGTTCTTCGGGCAAGGTCAATCTCGCCCTGGATGGATTGCCCCGCTTTTCGGCCCTGGGTGACGATGGGCCGGCCCAGTGCATGGCGGAGATCTGCCCCAATATGGACTATCTCGAAAGGGCCTACGACGACGCGGTCTACGGTGGATTTTCCAAGCGTCCCTTCATGGACGTCGAAATGCCCACGGCCAACGATCCCACCATGGCGCCTCCGGGCAAGCATGTGATGTCAATTTTTGTTCAGTATGCCAACTACGCGCTGGACCCCTACGAGACTCGGGACGCCCAGCGGGATGCGTTCGGAAATGCTGTAGTGGACACCCTGGCGGATTTTGTGCCCAACATCAAAGACCTGATTCTTCACAAGCAGGTCCTGACGCCCTGGGATATCGAACAGCGGGTGGGGCTCACCGAGGGCAATATCTTTCAGGGCGAACTGACCCTGGATCAGCTGTTCTTCTTCCGCCCGGCTCCGGGATATTCGGATTACAGGACGCCGGTGAAGAACTACTACCAATGTGGTTCGGGGACGCATCCCGGCGGCGGCATCACGGCGGGCCCGGGCCGATTGGGTGCGTTGGAAATCTTGCGCGACGGGAACGTATAAACAGTTTTACCATCGATTCCGCGTTCGCCCCGCTTGGCGGGCAACGCGAACCAAGTGGGGATACAGACCATGTCGGACTACGACGTCATCGTTATTGGAGCAGGCCACAATGGTCTCGTCGCGGCGAGCTATCTCGCCAAGGCGGGCCGCAAGGTTGCGGTGCTGGAGAAGAGTTCAGGGGTGGGCGGTGCCGCCGTCTCCGAGGAATTTGCCCCGGGCTTCAGTGCCTCGACCTGCGCGGGCGGGGCGGGCTATTTGAGCCGGCGCGTCATCAAGGACTTGAAGCTTGGCGAGCACGGCCTGTCGATTGAGCCGAGCGACGCGGTGGCCTTCGTGCCCCAACCCGATGGCTCGCACTTGACGATCTGGCGCGACACCGAACGGACGGCCGCGGAAATCGCGAAATTTTCGGCCTCGGATGCGGAGGCCTATCCGCGCTTTCTCGCAGCCCTGCGCCCCATGGCGGAAGCCGTTGGGGCAATGCTGGAGATCACTCCGCCGGATCTTCCCGCAGTGGGCTGGAGCGACTTTCCAAGCGCGAGAACCCTGGCGGGTCCCATGCGGAAGCTCGGGCGGAAGAGGGTCAGTCAATTCCTGAAGACCCTCCCCATGCCGGCGGCGGATCTCCTTCAGGAGTGGTTCGAGTCCGATGTGCTGATGGGCGCAATCTCGGCCAGCGCGGTGCGTGATATCACGTGGGGCCCCCGAGAATCGGGGACTGCGTATACGCTCCTTTATAACTGGGCGCTCAGCAACACAGGGCTCTTCCGTTCGTCGGGGGGCATGAAGGGTGGGATGGGGGCCATCACGGGTGCGATAGCCACCGCGGCCCGGGCTCTGGGCGTAGAAATTTTCACCGACCGTCCCGTGGCGAGTATCGTGCTGGAAGCCGGACGGGCGAACGGGGTCCGGCTTGGAAGCGGCGAGACCTTGAGTGCCGGTACGATCGTTTCTGGCGCGGATCCGCGTACCACTTTTACCGAGTTGCTCGATCCGGGCTTGCTCGACCTGAGGGTGGTGCGGAATGTTCGGAATATCAAGTACCGGGGTTCGGCGGCAAAGATTCACTTGGCCCTGGGCGCCTTGCCAGATTTCACCGCGCTTGCGGGTGACGCGGATACGAGCCCTCTCGAAGGGACCATCCAGATTGCTCCGAATATGATGTATATCCAGCGGGCCTACGACTGTACGAAATACGGCGACTATTCCCCGCACCCGTACCTGGATATCGAAATTCCGACCCTGGCCGATCCCGGTCTGGCTCCTTCGGGCCAGCACGTCATGTCGATTACCGCCAAGTACGCCCCCTACCGGCTCCGCAACGGCAGCTGGGAGGGTCACCGGGAGGCCTTCGTCGACGCCGTACTTTCGACCCTCAGCGAGTACGCACCGAAGCTGCGGGACTCGATCCTCCACAAGGCGGTTTTGCTCCCGAATGATCTCGAAGCCCGCTTCGGTTTGCCCGAAGGCAACGGAAATCATGGGGAAATGACTCTCGACCAGTTTCTCCACATGCGCCCGTTGCCCGGCTACGCGCAGTACAAGGCACCCGTGGAGGGTCTCTACCTTTGCGGGGCCGGTGCACATCCCGGCGGCGGCGTGACCGGGCTGCCGGGTCACAATGCGGCGCGGGAGATTCTGAGGGCCGCCCCGTAGACCCGGTGAGATGACTCTGGACGTTTCGTGTCGGTCCGTTGTAGATTCGAAGCAGCGCTGGAGAATGAGCCCATGGGTTTCGCGACCATTGTCTACGAAGTAGAAGGCCCGATCGCGGTCAGTGCCCTGCGACGTAACCGTGGCGGCCGAAGGCTGCCGCTTTGGAGCGCCGGAGGGGGACTGTCTCGCACAGGCCATGGAAATCGCGCGCAAGATCGCGGGAAACGATCGCTCGGCGGTGGAACTCACCAAGCAGGCGATCAATCGAAGTTGCGAAATCATGGGGATGGGGTCGGAGCCAGAAGCCCAAATGATTCGAGGCACTTGAATGCCTGAGCTTTCCCGGGTTGGAAGATTCGCGATGGCGGGAGGGTTTTTCGTCCTTCTGGCCGCGGGTTGGGTATGGCTGGCGCCGTCCGACCGCCCGGGCGAGCCGGACTCGTTTTGGGCTCCCAGCAGCCCACACGCTCAGGACGAAGCGGCGCTCTCGCCCTCGTCCACCGGCATTTCCGGTTCCGGTTCCGGTCCTGCCCCACAGTCTTCCACTGCCCCCGATCCCGGAACCTTGGCTTCGACGCCCGCGCCGGCCGCGGCCAAGGGCGGCACCGGGCACGCGGCCGGCTCGTCCGCGCCAGGAGAAGGTGCGTCCCAGCGGACTACGGAATGGATCGAGGAACGCTACAAATCAGCCCAGGAACGTCGCGCCGCCATCAAGGATGAAGCGACACGGAATCACCGGAAGCAGAACCGTGAGGAGTTGGCGAGGAGTTGGGCTATCGAATTCGCGCTGATCGATGAGATAGGTGTGGAGGCTTACGAGCAATCGCTCTACGACCGCGGGCTCAAGAATCGCGCTGAAGTACGCTGGTTGGGTTCGGGCTCCAACGCCATGCTTGGCGGAGTTCAAATCGGCGATGTGGTTCTCAGCTATGACGGGCAACCCGTTTTTAGCCCCCAGTCGCTTCGGGAGCGCAATAAGCTGCTGGAACCGGGCCAGCAGATCGTGATCGAGGTCGAGCGCGAGGGGGCGGTTCTCGCGTTCGTGATCAATACGGATGACTGGAACCGGGGTCGCTCGGGGATCGTCAACGGCATGTCGCTGAGGCCGATTTCTCGCGAGCCCTAGCCGCCACGCCGGCGCTTGAGGAGGACTTAATATGTCTAGAGCGGTCGCGGGGGCGCAAGCTTCGGAGAGCGAAAATGCGCACCTGAGTTTCTGGCACGCCACGTGCGCAGGCCCCGCTCGGGTAACGCCTTCTCTTGCCGAAGACATCGATGTCGATGTGGCGATCGTCGGCGCGGGTTTTACGGGCCTTTGGACCGCCTATTACCTGAAGAGTCTCGACCCTTCGCTCTCGGTGTGCGTCCTCGAGGCCAACTTCCCGGGTTTCGGAGCTTCGGGTCGCAATGGAGGTTGGGCGGTGGGCGAAATGGCCGGGATGGCGACACGCTTCGCAGACCCGACCCTTCGCGATTCGGCGATTCGCCTGCAGCGGGCTCTTTTTGACGCGGTGTCTGAAATCGGGCGCGTGTCGGAGAAAGAAAATATCGACTGCCACTACGCCAAGGGAGGGACGATCAACGTTGCCACCAGCCCGGCCTTCGAGAAACAACTCCAAGCCGAAGCCGAGCACTGGGCGAGCTTGGGCTTCGGCGAGGCGGATTTTCGTTGGCTCCCGGCCGAAGAATCGAGCCGAGTTGTTCGGACGAGAGAGAATTTGGGGGGGCTCTTCAGCCCGCATTGCGCGGCGATTCATCCCCAGCGACTGGTCTCGGGTCTGGTGACTAGCGTGGAGCGAATGGGCGTTCGGATCTACTCCGACACGCCGGCGACCTCCATTGAAGCCGGCCGGGTCTCGACGCCCGGGGGCACCGTCAAGGCGGGCATGGTCGTGGGCGCCACCGAGGCTTATACCGACTCCATTGCGGGCCGAAAGCGTCGGATCTTGCCCTTTCACTCGATGATGATCGCGACGGAGCCGCTATCGGAAGCGATCTGGCACGAGATTGGACTGAATGAGCGCGAGACATTTGGCGATCCTCGCCGAATGGTGATTTACGGCCAACGCACCCTCGACGGGCGCCTGGCCTTCGGGGCTCGGGGTGGATATTTTTTCGGCTCGGCGATTCACAGCCGCTTTTCCCCGACGGACGTTGCGTTCGAGCACGTGCGCCAATGTCTTGAAAATCTCTTCCCCGTGCTCTCGAGCGTCGAGGTCACGCACTGCTGGGGCGGGGCTCTGGGGATTCCGCGCAATTGGCGACCGGTGGTTGGAATCGATCGTGGTGCGCGATTTTCTTGGGCGGGGGGTTACGTAGGCGAGGGCGTTGCGGCGACGAACCTGGCGGGCCAGACCCTCGCCGACTTGATTCTGGAAACCGATTCCCCCCTGGTCGATCTTGCCTGGGTGGGTCCCGCCTTCAAGCGCTGGGAGCCCGAACCCCTGCGTTGGCTGGGCGTCGCTGGCCTTGGCTTTCTGGGTGAACGGCTCGACGCCATCGATCTGGCGGGAAGGACATCCCCCAGGTTGCTCAATTGGCTCCACGATTGGATGATCAAGAAATAGGGAATCGCGAGTAGAGTGATCCCTTCGTCTGCTGGCGCCGCCCGCGAAGCTCACCGATGTGCGACCCTCGCAGCCGATTGGAGCGAATGATCAACCATGAGTCGCTTTTTTCTTCGCTGTCAGGCGCCCATCTACGTTCTTGGTTGTCTTGTTGGGGCCGGGCTGGCCTCGGCCGAGGTCGTGTCCCAGGCCGCCGCTGAGGTCCGGGCCGTAGAATCCGACCCTACACCCGGCTATTCGGCCCAAATTATTCTCGAGAGCATTGGCGCGCTCGAGGCCGAGCGCGATGCAAAATGCAATTCCACCGCCAGCCGCTTCGAGGATTTTCTTTTCGGTACGCCTCTTTCGGATGCCGCAAGGCTCGAGAAAACTCGGCTCCAGAAAGCGCTGGTTCGAGCGCTTTGGTTCAAGGCCAGCGCAGAAGCGCGAAAGAGCGGCGACGCAGCGGTGACCGCGGCTGTGATGGAAGAGCAGTGCGCCCAAGTCGTTCGCTCCCGAGAGTCGTCCGATGGAATTTTGGAAATTTCCTTCCAGGGTCGGCCGCCATTGGCAATCCCGGCCCGGAGACGCGAACAGTACGGCTCCATCGCATTTTCCTTGCGAGCGATTCTTGCGGTCCAGCAGGAGTTTCTCCTCTCCAGCGATCGGTCGCCCCTCGCCCTGACCCCGAGTGCAACCCGGGTTCTCCAGGAGACCATCGATCTCGTCACGCTCACGAGCCTGATGGCAGCGGATGAAGCCTCCCGTGCCGCTAATGAGTTCGAGGTCCCGGCCGGTCGCCTGGGCGATGCTTGGCTGGGTTTCGTACCCGACCCCGGCGACTCCCGGCCAACCAAAATCTTCGCGGACTCGTATCAAGCCAACCCGGCAGAAAAATATCTTCTGAACGAAATGATCGACCAGAAAACAGCGGCCTATCGCGCCTACAACGATCTTTCCGAGCGGAAGACCCGTGCTCTTTTCGTCACCAACACCGTGCGGTTCTACGCCCGGGCAAAAATCGCCCGAAATGCGGCGGCCCGCTCAAAAATCATCGCCGGAGTCAATCTCCAGCTCGATGTCTTCAGTCAGCAACTGCTCGCTGCGGCCGAAGAGGCTGCCCGCGGGAGAGGACACTTGCTGGTGCGAGCCGACGATGCCGCGGACGCCGTGGAGAAGTTGCTCCCCCAGGAAATCGACGAATTCGAGGACGTCCATGTTTTCCCAAATTCGCCACCCCATGAAAGAGTTCTGCTGGAATCCTACGACTGCGATTCTTTCCGGGATTTCGGCGCACATTGGCTTTCGCTGAAGCGAGCGCTCGCGAAGCGTTCCGAACCCGCCTTGTCGCTGGACCCTTTCGCGGCGGAGATCGTTGCCGAAGCGATTTCGCAGTACGGAGTCTTGCTTCTGCGTGTTGCGGGAGGAATCGTCAACCAGCGGACAGAAAAGCTTCTGCTCGGCCCGGGCGATCTCAGTGCGGGCGCCTCCGTGATCGCCCAAAGAGCGAAGGCCCACCCCGAAGAAGCGCCAAAATTATCCAGGGCGGCTGGAATCGCATCGGCTCCGCGAACCCCGGCATCAGAAACGTCGAAAGTCTTCTTTACCGACATTACCGAAGAAGTCGGCCTCGACTTCGATCACCGATCTTCGAAATGGCTGGGCGAATTTCGGCACAAGCAGGTCAAGACGCCGCCGACCTTTTCGGGCGGCGGCGTTGCGGCCGACGATGTCGATGGGGATGGGCATACGGATGTACTGCTCGTGGGCGGGGCGGGGAATGCTTTGCTGATGAATACGGGCGGAGGGAACTTCGTCGATATCACCGCAGCGGCGGGTCTCGACAATCGTCGGGAGGACGGCTCCTTCGGCGAACCGCGACAGCCAATCATCGCGGATTTCGATAACGACGGTCTGCCCGATATTCTGATCACGTACGTGGACGACGATCATCGTCTCTACCGCAATCTTGGGGGGCGACGATTTGTCGATGTCACAGCGATAGCCGGACTCGGGGGCAAGGGATTGATCGGCGGACCCGCTGCTGCTTTCGATTTTGACCGCGACGGACTGCTCGATCTCTACATCGGATATTTCGGCGACTATCTCCATGGAGATTTCCCCGCCCAGGAACGCGATAACCACGAAGCGCTACCCAACCGTCTCTTTCGTAATCTCGGAGGGATGCGGTTCGAGGATGTGACCGAGAAGAGCGGAACCGGGGATCGCGGGTGGGCCCAGGCGGTGTCCCATCTGGATGTTGATGGGGACGGTTGGCAGGATATCGTCGTCGCCAACGACTACGGGTTGAACGCCTTCTTCCTAAACCGAGGCGAAGGCCGATTCGAGAATCTTGCGGAAGATTTGGGGATGTCGAAGGCGCTGCATTCCATGAATGTTGGCGTCACCGATATCAACGCCGATGGTTTTCCGGATATCTACATTTCAAATATCGCGACCTTGGTGAAGGACAATAAGTACACGTTCCCGGATGTGAGCACGCCTCTCGATTTTGATCTCAAGGCGATGTCGGGGATGCTCGTCAAGGAAGCCGATACTTTTTTTGTCTCGGATTCTGTGAACGGCCAATTCTCGGGTTACACGATCTCAAAAGACATCGAGCGCGGAGCAACCTCAACGGGATGGGCGTGGGACGCCGAATTTTTCGACTTCGATCACGATGGCGACGATGATCTCTATCTTGTAAATGGCACCAACGACTACAACGCGTTTTCGATGATCTATAGGAATTCTGTCGAAGGAGAGGACGCCGGTGCAGTCCTGCTCAGCCACAGCCGGGAGTCCAACGTCTTCTTCCTCAACGACGAGGCCCGGCTCAAGAACCGCTCGGGGGAGAGCGGGGCCGATTTCACCGGAAATTCCCGGAGCACGGCTTATTTTGACTTCGATTCCGACGGTGATCTCGATATCGTGGTCAACAACTTTCATGGGCCAGCGACCCTGCTTCGCAATAACAGCGAGGAGCGTGGGCGGCGCTGGCTCAAGATCAAGCTGGTCGGAGACCCGGCAAAGGGCTCCAACCGCGATGGGATCGGGGCGCGCATCGAGATACGGGCGGGAGAAGCGCTCGAGAACTCTCGCATTGTCCAGGGTGGATCGGGCTATTTGTCTTTGAACCCCAAGCAGCAGCATTTTGGGTTGGCAGATGCCGAGTTCGCCGATCTGCGGGTCGTGTGGCCCAACGGCGAAGAGCAGGAATTCGCTCGGGTGGCCACCAATCACGCCTATACGATTTCTCAGGGATCTTCGATCAAACCCGCGGACCCGTTGAGTCCGGACTCTCGGGGGGCGCCGCGGGGCTCACCCGGTGGTAGCGATTGATTTCGGGGTCGAGAAGGGTGCGGCTGCTTCCGTTGGTCCAGCGCACCTCCAGCGAGTCCACGGCTTTGCGGGTTCCCAGGCCAAAGTGCACGGTAGTCGGGTGTTGCCCCATGACGGTTTCGCCCACTACGTGCTGACGAACGAAAGTGCGTTCACCCGCCCGAACCCGGACCGAAGCGCCCACTGGGGACACACCCGCCCCCTCTTCGATTAATTCGATTCCGATCCAGTTGTTTTCGGTCAACAATTCATTCCGGTAAACGTGCAGGTCCTCGCCGTCCTCGCCTCGATCCTCCACCACGAGCAGATCCACTCGGCCGTCCCGATCGAGATCGGCGCTGATCGCCGAGCGGCTATCGAATTCGTCGGCGACGCCGAGCAGAAAAGCCACATTGAGGAAAGCCCGGCCCGATTGGTTGAGAAGCAAATGGTTCTTCTGGTACCCATCCCAGGATTCCTGGCCGCTGGCAAAGCCGCTCATTTCCTGGGAGAAGAGTGTTTCCAGAGTCTTGTCGGGCTTGGAATCCGCGTCGAAAATATCATGACGCCAGAATGTCGAGCAGTAGTCCTGGGTGCTCTGACCGCTTTCGTGTCCGTTGGCGGCAAAAATGTCGGGGTCGCCGTCGTTGTCGAAGTCGAAGGCGGTGGTTCCCCACGTCCATCCGGTTCGGGCGACATCGTGGTGGAATTCGGGTTGTCGCCAGCCGGTGTCTCCCGCCAGGTACATACGGTTCCCGTAGGCCATGCGCATTCGCATGGCGTCTTCCTCCGGCCGATCCTCTCGGCGAAGCCCCGCGGCCTCCATGCGCCGGGCGGTGGTTGATCCCATGCCAGCAACAAAGAAATCGAGCTTCCCGTCGAGATCGTAGTCCGCCAGCGCGCCCGACATGCCGAAGAGATGTCGGTCGGCGCTCAGCGTCGCATTGGCGTCGACGAAGTGTCCGCGCCCGTCGTTGTGGTAGAGGTCGACCCCGGAGAAGTCGCTGATGACCAAAAGGTCAAGGTCGGTATCGGCATCAAGATCGACGAACGTGCTCGCGTAGGTGCGCCGAAAGCGCTTCTCCGTCAACCCCGCCGCCTCGTTGCCCAATGTGAAGTGTCCGTGCCCATCGTTATTCAGCAGGTAGGAGGCCCAGCCGTCGTTGGCATCGAAGAAGGGCGTGGGCATCTGGCCGCCCACGTAAGGAGGCTTGTACTGGCCGAGCCAGGCGTCGAGGTCGCCGTCCCCATCGATATCCCCCACCGCCACCGAAGAGGGTCCTTGCAGGGGAGGCTGGATTCGCGGGGTCAGTCGCGGGGCTTCGGGGAACCGTCCCTTCGCGTTCCCCCAATACACCACGATGTCACCGGACGCCCGCGTGGCCAAGAGGTCGGGGTGGGCGTCCCCGTTAAAATCGGCGACGGCGCCGGCTTCGGCCAGGGGGTAGGCGTGTGCGACGAGCGGAGCCGCTCGGAACTCCTCCCCGTCCTGATTCCACAGAACCCGCCCCGCGCCGAGCAGCAGGATGTCCTCGAAGCCGTTCTTGTCGAGGTCATAGACCACCAGGGGATGGATCCGCCGGGGCGGAATTTCGGGGCTGGGGGTAAACACGTCGATCTCCCGGAAGGCCGGTCCGGCGGCCCGGCCGAGCACGCGCAGGTTTGAAGCGTTGACCCGGGCGGGGATCGGGTTGCCCCGGCGATCGCGTTCCGCAGCCCACTCCACCCCGAGTTCGCCTTCGACGACGATGCGCCTTTCGCTGGGCCTATGAATTCCGTGGAGCACGACGGCGACCTGGGACCGGGCGGGCGCTCGGGGGCCGGGGGGGGTGAAACGCGCATGGTGCCACTCGGACTGAACGAGTTCGTAGCCCTCGGCCTCGAGTCCCTCGAGCAGCAGCCGCCACTGCGAGTTGTCGAGGGAGCGAAGCGGAGACGAGAACGCGCTGCTCTCGATGCCATGATCGATTCGCTGGGGGATGGTGGGGGTGCCCACAACCAGTTCTTCGAGGCCGATTTCGGCCAGGACACGAAACTTGTCCGTGCGATCGCCTCGCCGGCTCGCCCCGAGGAGATCGTCCCAGAGGACGACGAGACTGTTTTCGTATTCCTGGGCCAGGTTCTCGGTCTCCCATACCGTCGCGTCCCGCTGGGCGCGGTCTGCAAGTAGATTCCCCAGGGGGGAAACCGAGGCGCCTTTCGCATCGATTTTTAGGGAGGGGTCCGAGAGCGGCGGCGAATCGCATGCAAGAAGCAAACCCGCCAATCCGAAAACCACGCGAGTGAGCGGGGAGGATCGCGGAAGCGCCCGCCCGGAGCAGGACGTAAATCGCGGTTGGGGGGCTCTCGGGTGCGCTTTGCCCGCGATCATGCGATTTATCCCGTTCCCACGCATCCCTGTGAAGGGGTGATGCGTTTTAAACACACCCTATTCCTTCAGTTTTGAATTTTCCGCTTGACCCCGAGAACCTGCGACGTTCATTATGGGTGTCAAATGGTTGGCTTGTCGAACGACTTTGCCGTGTCCGGCAATTTTGTTTTCATTTCTTTCGGTATTTCGTCTCCGAGGGAGATTCTTGCGGAAGGGGCATCAATGTTATCAAGAAACGTACGTATGCGAATGGATCTTGAGTCGCGCTCGCATTCGGCCAAGGGCCGATGGGCGGGGGCTGTTCTTGCGGCGACCACATTGTTTTTGATGGGTGTATTCGTGATGGGCATCGCGGCCAGCGCTCAGGCCGTCACGCCCATGTATATGATTGGGAATTTGACCGAGGTTTCATTCGGCAATGACACGACGACCGGCCTGTCGGCTCCGTACCAATCGACGAATTATCTCGGAATCCCGTTCGGCCAGCACTGCAACTCGGCGCACGGCACGGGGACCACTGCTTGCTATGCGACCTCGTCTTACCAGAGCGCCCATGATGGCTCGCCGTTGCGCGGCACCGGGGTGGTTTCGGTTTCGGCCTCTCCGGGGGGCGCGATCGCTTTGCCGGCCAGTCTTCTGACGGTGATGTTGGGCACCTTGCCCACCGCCTTCAGTACGCCGGTCTTTCAGAAGAAGCCGATCGGGGGCGTACCCGGTGGATCGTTTTCCTACTACCCGCCCTACATCTATAGCTACAGCTACGCGGACCTGAAAAACGCCGCGGGCAATTTCTTCGGCAATGGCGGCCCCGGAAGTGTGACCTTCAACGCAACCGCGGTGGGCGCGGGGGGCGGGACGCTGACCACGACCCAGGGCGCCGGTAAATACGGCGGAACCATGCGTATGCTGGGCACGATGCAGACGCATTTCGCGTATGCGAACTCGGGTGGCTTGTCCATCGGAACCGACAACTGGCTCGTGGACTGGATGGGCGCGGGAACGGTCACCCTCGGCGGTGCCGTCGCTGTCGCGACGCACTTCGTGAAGGGCACCAACAAGCACAATGTACTCTTGGTGACGAACACGAACTACATCAGCGTATCGGCCTTTCCGTGGGGAACCGGCAAGGCCACCGCGAAGGCAACGCGCGGCCCCTTTCCGACAAATTTCGCGCGCAGCGGCTACGACAGCCGCACCGCGGGAGGAGCTGGGAATATTCAGATGGTCAGCCCCATGTTGACTCACTGGCGAACGCCGGGGGGCGGGGTGGACTACGAGACGGCCGCCATCGGCGTTCTGACCTTGAGCTTCACTCCCGAACCGTCAAGCGCCATGCTCTTGGTGGCAGGAGTGTCGATGCTGGGGCTGGTTTATCGCAGCAGTCGACGCGGCTGAAGGGTCTGCCGCTTTCGCTCCTTCGGGCGGCTGCGGTGAAATGGATTTAAAAAAGACGGCCCCCGGGAGCGGACATCCCGGGGGCCGCATTGTTTTCACGGCTAGGGTAGGCTCAAAAGCATGTGGAAGCGCCTGCTCGAGTCGCGTTCGTTTTACGCCATAGCCCTTGCGCTTATGCTTGGGGCTTTTGCGCTCTCCCAGGTTAGGATTCAGACGAATCCGCGCCCCATGGCTTCGCTTGAGGCGATTGGCCAACTCGGCGAGATCGAAGACCTCAATATCGTCTTTATTCTCATCGACACCCTCCGTGCCGATCGGCTGAGTGCTTACGGGTACGGGCGCGAAACGAGCCCGGCCATCGACGCGCTGGCCGCCGACGGGCTGCGCTTTGCCCGGCATATGTCCCAATCGTCTTGGACCAAGTGCTCCATGGCGTCTATGTGGACCGCCCACTACCCGGTTCGCACGGGAGTCACCCGGTCGGCCGATGCGATCTCGCCCGAGGCCCGAATGCCCGCTGAGATCCTCGGGGAAGCGGGCTATGACACGTACGCGCTGTGGCGGAACGCGTGGGTGGGTCCGAGCTTCGGCTTCTCCCAGGGCTTCGAGGTCTACCACAGCCCCCGGGCCTCCAAGGTTCCGCCCTCGGTCCGGCGGGAGAAACCGACGGTGGGGATGGCGGGCACCGACCAGGACATCACACTTTCGGCGGCCGAATTCCTGCGAACCCACGGCGAGAAAAAGTTTTTTCTCTACCTGCACCTGATGGATGTTCACCAATACGTCTACGACGAGGACTCGGCGCTCTTCGGCACCCGCTACTCGGATATCTATGACAATTCGATCCGCTGGGTGGATCGGCTGGTGGGCGGCGTGATCGACGACCTGGATCGCCGAGGGTTGCGCGACAAGACCCTCATCGTGTTGGCCTCGGATCACGGGGAAGCCTTCGGCGAGCACGGCCGGGAAGGGCACGCCCGGGATGTCTACAGCGAAGTCGTCACGACCCCGCTGATCATCAGCTTTCCCTTTCGTCTCCCGGAACCCTTGGTGGTCGATTTTATCAGCGAAAACGTGGACCTCTGGCCAACCCTCCTCGAGCTACTGGATCTGCCGCCCATCGAGGGTGCCGACGGCCGCTCGCTGGTTCCGGAGATTCAGGCGACGATCGCCGGCGAAACGCTTGAGGCCGAGCCGCGTTATGCGCACATCGATCAGTCCTGGGGGCGGACCGAGGAAGAGCCCCAGCCCATGGTGGCCGTGACCGAGGGTCCCTATCGCCTGGTCTACCGCGAGGCGGGCCGGGGGCCGCGCCGCGCCGAACTCTACGCCTACCAACCCGAGCAGGAGGAAAATCGGCGGATCGACACCGAGGAGCCCGAAATTCGCCGGCGGATGATCGAACTCGCCAAGGCCTACCTCGAGTCCGAGCCGCCGGCGTGGGGGGACGCGCCCGAGGTTGAACTCGACGACGCCCAATTGCAGCAGCTCCGGGCGCTGGGCTACGAGATCGAGTGAGAACGCGACGGGGCGGGCGGGCGTTTCAGTAGGTGAAGGAAACCGTGACTCCGAACATTCTCGGCTCACCCCAGACTTGGAGAATTTCCTCGAACTCCCGGGTCACGTCGAAGACATCCACCAGGTATTGCTGGTCGGTGACGTTGTTCATCCAGAAGGCCACCTCGATGCCCTCGTCCGGGGTCATGTACGCGACCCGCATATCCACGTACCAATACGCGGGCATTCCGATCAACTCGAAGGCTTGAGGATCGAGAAACACCTCGGTCTGGTACGAGTAGTCGATCCGGGGGCTCACGGTTCCCCAGTCGAAAAGGTAGAAGGTGTACTGGGCGGTTCCGTTCAAGGTGAATTCCGGGGCGGCGATGGTGGGATTTCCCGAGTAGTCGATGTTGAGAGGGTCCCCTCGGTTACCCTGTGCGCCGATGGTGTTTCGCTTCTGGACAACGAATCCGTCCGCGAAAGTCGAATCCAACCAGTTGATCCCGAAGCCGAGAAGAATTTGCTCGGTGGGCATGATCTGAAGGTCGGCCTCAAAGCCGAGGATATTCGCGTCGGCGCTGAGCAATTGCTGGGTGGGGAGTGATCCCGGTTCGTTAACGAGATCAAACACTTGGAGATCGGCATACCAATAGCGGTAGAAGGCGCCCGAGAGGGTCAGTCGCTGCTCGAGCCACCTCGAATCGAAACCGATTTCCAGGGCGTGGTTGTACTCGGGATTGACCGCCTCGAGGAGGGAAGCAACTTTGTTTTGGTCATTGCCATCGGGGTTTTGGGTGAGGCCCGCATTGAAGTGCCCATTCTTCATGCCCCGGGCGTATTTTGCGTGGAAGGTGATCTCTTGGGAGTCGAGATTCATCGGTTGCCAGGAAAGCATGAGGTCGCCGGTGAGCCCAGTCCAGGTAGCTTTTTGCGGGTCCGCGTTGATGACGTCGGCCTGATTCCCGGTTTTCAGGTCGACCACATCGACCGCCAGGGAGAATTGCTTGAGCTCGCGGTTGAGTCGCAGGTTTGCGCTGACCCGCAGCATCTCGAGCCACGGGCGCGCGTTGCGATCGTTGATGAAGTCGTAGTGCCCTCCCGCATAGGCGCCGAAACTCGAGAGGGATTGGTCGAATCGCTGGGTCCAACTCCTTCCCAGTCCAGCGGGGAAGCGATTCTCGGCGTCGAGCTCTTCGTGGAGCGCGAAGAGGCCCGCACCCCAGCTGAAGTCATCGGATTCGCCGTCGATGCGAAACTCCTGGCTGACTTGCCAGGTAGAATCCGACCAATCGGTATAGAGCACGCGAATCGGGGTGGCGTCGCCCTCGTCCTCCACCAGGCGTTGGTTGGCCTCATAGCCCGTAAGCGAATGAAGAGAAGCCCCGTCGAGCTCCCAGCGAGCGATGATCGAGGCGCCCCAGATATCGAGCAACTCCTGACCATCCCGGTCGTAGAATCCGAGGTAGGGATCGGCTCCGGATCGGCCCGCGCCGGCACCTCCACTTTCTTTCAATTCGGGGATGATTTCGGTCGGTTCGCCGGCAACGCCCTCGTTCCACCCCCCCAGGCTGTCCCCGAGTCCGGCTGGCGTTTTCTCTCGGAAAGGGGCTAGATCGCCGGGGCTCTGGCAGGGGTTTGCGGGATCTTCGCAGGCGTTGGTCCCGACGCCCTCCCTCGGCCCCCCCGCCAATGCGATAATCGGCTGCAGGTGGGCCGAGTCGCCGAGATTCTGACCGCCGTGGAAGTTGAAGAGAATTTCGACGTTGTCGCTGGGGGTGAAGAGAAACATTGCCCGTGAAGCCCAGTTGTTCACGTTGTTCGTCCAGGTCTTGAGATTCTGAAAATCCTCGAAGAGGACGCGGTTGGGTTCGGCAACAAAGCGACCGGCGGACTCTATGGAATTTTGATTGTTCAGGATATAACCTGGGTTCTCGAGGACGCAAATTCGGTCGGCAGAACTGTGGGTCTCGAATCGATTCCCACTTGGGGTGTAGACGGAATTGCCGTTCACATCAAAATATTTGGGCCGGGCAATTTGGCCCTGGGGCGAGATGAGGATGTTCTTCTCGAAATTCGCTAGGTAAGCGGGCTCGGATGAGGCTGCGGGAGTGAGGTTGAAGAGTTCCGCGGCCACGGCGGCGTTTCCATAGACATATCTTTGCGTGGGTCGCCCACCCGTTGCGTTTCGGTAGACCTCAACTGTGCTCGACGAAGGATTGAGGGCCTGGTAGTACTCCTCCAGTTTCGACCGCGAGTTTTCCAGCCAACCGTTGGCTTCGGGATCCCAGCCCGCGCAGCCGTTTCGCGTGTAGCCGTCCCTGCGGTTGTAGGTGAAGGCCACGCGCCCCGCGATTTTTTCGTCAACAATCGGGAAGCCGATGGCTCCGGTGATTTCCACCGCATTGTACGACCCGTAAGTCATCAATCCGTCGGAGCTCCACTCGCCGTTGGGCAGGTTCGAGTCGATGATGATGGCACCCGCGGTGGCGTTCCTGCCGTAGCGCCCGCTCTGGGGTCCTTTCAAGACGGTGACGTTCTTGACGTCGAAGAGTTGGAAGAGTTGACCCACGGGCGAGTTGATCGCAATGCCATCGGAAAAAACCGGGACCGCGCCGGCGGCGTTGGCGTTGTAGTCCTTGAGCCCGATGCCCCGGATGAAGAGCGTCGGGTTCGAGGCGGCGAAGGCGGTGTTGATCTCCAAGCCGGGCGTGAAGCGCGCGATGTCGGAAATGTCCTGAATGCGCATTTCCTTCAGATCCCGCTGGCTGAAGGATGTCTCCGAGATCGATTGTTCGTCGTGGGTGTTGCGCGACTGCGAAGTGATCAGCATTTCTTCGATCGAGGACGTATCCAGCTCGGTGGGTGCCGATTCCTTGTCACTGTTCGCGTCGTTCGCGTCGTTCGCATTGTTCGCACTGTTCGCACTGTTCGCATCGTTCGCATTGTCGGCGACGTACGGCTCAACCGAGGGGTCTTCCGCACCGGCGCTCCCCCCGGCAATCAGGAGACCCACAATTGCCGACAAGCAATACGGGGCCAGACTTTTGAAATGCATTGAATCGAGTCTCCGGAGCGCCCGCGACAATTGCAGTCGGTCAAGTCTATAGGGAAAATTCAGGCTGTGTTAGCTTTCGAGGGTTCGAAACTTATGCTTCGTGGCGGTCTCGAGCGACTTCGATGTTCGGCATGAGAAAGGGTTGACTCCATGAACAGGGCTTCAGCGGCGCTCGGCGTTATCGCTCTCGGTTTGGGGATTGCCCTCGGCGTTCTGATGGCGGGACCCGGCGGGTTCGGGCAAGGGACTCCCACTCCGAGCCTTGAGGCCGCGCTGCTGGAAGAGAATCTTTTGATTCGATCGCAAATGCTCGGTCGGTTTCTGGATACTCTCGGCCCGACTAATCTCGAGGAGGCCCTGGAGGGACTCCATGCCAACCGCGTTGGGGTGACCGATCAGGAACTGAGAGTCTTTATGTTGGCTTGGGGGCGTTTCGACGCACCCGGTGCATTCCAATGGGCTCAGGCCCAGGATAGCGATTGGAGTGGCCGACTGAAGAACGCGGCCCTGTATGGCTGGGGTTTCCGCGATCCCCATGCGGCTGTGGCCGAACTCGAAACCCTGCCCCCGAGCGGCGGTAGGCAGGGCTCGCCGTTGCTCACCGAATTGATGTCGGGATGGCGGGTGAACGGGGATGTGGACGGACTGACCGCCCATCTGATTGCTATGCCCAGCGTTCGCCAACGCGAGACAATGACGAGCCATTTGCTGGCTCAGATTGGGAAAGCGGGTCCCGAAGCGGTGATCGCCTGGGCGAATGCGATCCCCGAGAACGCGCCTCGGGGTTTCAAGCGAATCGCTTTCAATCGCGGAGTGAGCACCGTTGCCAAGGTGGATCCTCGGCTTGGGGCGCGCTGGTTCGAGGAGAACCGGGAGAAGGATTTCTCCGAGGGTTCCCTGGGCGTGATTGCTCGCCGCTGGATCGATCACCACCAGCCCGCCGATTTTTTTGTCTGGTTGGGGGGCCTTCCTCCGCTCCCGGACCAAAGCGTTGACGCGGAACTGAGCGGCGCCACGGGCCAGGCCATGAAGTGGTGGCTGCGTCGGGATTCCGATGCCGCCCTGGGGTGGCTCAATTCTCAGGATTCGATTCCCCCGGAGTACGACCCCGCAGTCGCGTCCCTGGCGCAGTTCCTCCTGAAGAAGACGCCCGACCTTGCGGTCTATTGGGCAGATCGGATCCAGGATCCGGAACTTCGATCGTCGACACTGATCAAATCCCTGGGCCGCTGGCGCCGCCGGGATCCGGCGGCCGCCGACGAATGGATTGCGACGGCCGAGCTCACCGACGCAGTTCGTGAACAGGCTCTGAAGACGGGAACCGGCCGGCCGAAAAGTCGCCCCCAGAGGCCGCGCAGGCCTTAGCGAAATCGTCGGCTGCGCGTCACTCGGGCTGGGAGGGCGGCTTCGCTTTCTTCAAGGCTGCCCGGGCGATGCTGGCTTCGGGTTCTGCGTTCGTTCGGGCCACCGCGTCGAAGGCTTTGCGGGTGGATACCCCTTTGCCCCGGTCGAACATGGCCGCACGCTGGGCGAGGGCGAGGGCGCGTTGGGGATTCTTGCCTCGGGCGGCGATCACCTGGGACAACTGGCTGGCCAGCTGTGCGCTGTGCAGATGACGCAGCAGGAACTCCTCGCCGCGTCTTTCCTGTTCGTCCAGAGGTGCGGATTTCTGGATCAGGGCGAGGGCGGCGAGAGCGGCTCCGGGTCGGTCGACGTCGGCGAGGGATGCCCGATCGTAGAGTTCGATCGCCTGGGCGTAGCGCTCGGCTTCGGCTTCGATCCCCGCCAGTCCCGCCAGGGCTTCGGCGTGGTTTTCGTCCAAGGCGAGGGCTCTTCGAAACGCCTCGGTCGCCTCATCGTGGGTTGCTTCGGCGGAGCCGTCGCTCCGCTTCAGATGGATGCCAAGGAGGGCATGGAAATCGGCGCACTCGGGGTGGGTTTCCAAGGCCGACCCAATGTATTTTCGGGCCTCCTCGGCGCGTCCAAGCCGATCGAGGTTTCGCAAGAGAACACCGAGTGCTTTGGCGTTGGCGGGGTCGGTCAGATCCAAGGGTGAGTTCGTGATCAGTTTGAGGCTGGCCTCTGGACCCTTGCGCCGACCCACCATTGTCGCGCTGAGGGAGAGAGCCACTCCCTTCTGGTCGGGCAGCTTGGCGAGTCGGCTCAACCCCTGCTTGGCGATCTCGCTCTGGCCCGTGCGGTGGGCCAGACGGATGGTGGCGATATAGCCCTCGGGGTCGTCGGGATGGCTGCGCACGTAGTGTCCCAATCGGTCGAGGGCCTTGATATCCGCGCCCCGCGCTTCGTGCAGTCGTGCCAGATTGAGGGCCGAGCGAGTCTGGGTTTTATCGGCCCGAATCGCTTCGCGGTATTGGGAAGCGGCTTCGTCGAAGCGGCCCAGCCTTTCGGCGGTCTCGGCGGCGAGAAAGCGGGCGCCCGGGTTGTTGGGCCAGAGCCGGATACCCGCCTCGAAGGCGCCCAGGGCCTCTTCCCATTTGCCCTCGGCGGCTAGGACCCGGCCTTCGATCAGATCCCCCATGGCGCTTGCTTTGAGTTCGCGGGCAGCAAGTCGCGCTTTCTCGAGATCGCCCAACTGAATCAATGTGTCCGCGTATGCGAAGCGGACCATGGCTTCGGGTTCGGGGGTCGCTTCGACGGCCTGTTCGAACGCGAGAGCGGCTTCGGACAAATTTTCCTGGCGGACAAAGTAGTCGCCGAGTTTGAACCAGGCCTGGCTCGAAGCACGCTCTTCGGCGTCTTCTCGAAGGAGGCGCTCGGTTTCGTTCCAATCGCCCATTTTCTCCGCTCGTTCAGCCTTTAAAATCCTGAACTCGCTGCTCGGATCGAGGGCAAAGGCCGCTTTGAGAACTTCGATGGCTTGAGGGGACTGGCCCGTCCCGTCGTAGTAGAGGATCGATTCGCGAACCACGAGCGAGTTAGCGGGATACTTCTCCGTGCACTTCGCGTATTGGGCGTCGGCCCCCTCGCGATCGCCCCGTTCGAAAGTGAACATCCCGGTGACCACGCAAAGCTTTGCGCGAGCCGACTCGAGTACGGGCTCGGGCGCCTTGGTTTCGAGTCCGGGTTCCAAGGCCAGTTGGGCCAGGTGGAGGGCTTCGGCGGCTTCATCTTCCCGGGTGAGGGACAGGTAGGCGACCACTCGGGGCACCAATACCTTCTTGTTTTCAGGCTCCAGCGCGAGAACTCGCTCGATTTCAGCCAGCACTTCTTCGTTTCTTCCCGACTCTTGGTAAGCCTGAATACGCATTTCGAGGGCCGCAATGTTCTCGGGTTCGAGCAGCAGCACGGCATCGGCAGCCTCGATGGCTTGGTCCTTGAAACGGCTCTGAAGCGCGGCCTCGGTGAGCAGAAGCCCGGCTTCAATTGCGAGGGCGGGATCCTTCACGGCGACACGAAGCGGCCAAACGGCGGCACCCGAATCGCCGACGCGCAGGAGAGCCATGCCCAGGAGCAGGTTGGCCTCGCCGCTGGACGGGTTGGCATCGACGAGTTCGCGAAGTGGTTCGAGACTTTCCTTGTAATTGGCCTTGGAGTGTTGGTTTTGGATCGCCTCCAGGGGATCTTCGGGCGCGCATCCGAACATGGTCAGGGTGGCTCCGAGCAGAGCGATAAATCGGGAAAGGCTACGAGAGGGCTTGCCCGGCGAATGGACCCAGAAGGAGTTCCCCCCCCGGATGGCTAGAAGCGCTTCACGCATTTCTAAATGGCCTCGTCTTCCGTTGTTTTCGGATTGCTTGCTCGGAACGCGGATGGCTGGAGTTTGCCAAGCATACAGAAGTTGGGCGAGACTCGATTCGATCGTTACGGCGAACTCAGCTCGTTCTTCAATCGCCAAGCCTGAGTTTTTTACAGCTGCGGATACCGGAGAGTCCATGCGACGCGCAGAGCAGCCAAAGACTCGGCAGGATCTTTCGCCGCTCCTTGCCCCGCGTAGCGTCGCCATCGTAGGGATCAGCCAGAAGATCTAGGTGATCAGATCGCCGAACTCGATATCAATCCACTGCGCATGCTGGGCGACCGCGCCGTCGTGGTGGACGCGTTGATCGTCCCGAAGGTGAAGGCCGTCGATCCCGAAGCCTGGGGGTAGGCTCGAGGTTCGGGCGAAGGAATCGGGACCGGGTTCGCGCGATTCAGCGGACTTTGGGCGCGTCG
>DUCH01000187.1 GCA_012959865.1 Myxococcales bacterium
CCAGTAGGCTCAGTTCTGGCACTTCCAGCCGTATTTGCTGCCCCAGGAGCAATTCGTGTAGGCACAGCTTCCCACATTTACCTGCCGCAACAGCCCTTCGGCGCGGGCCGTCAACATGAACGGAAAATCGAGACTGGCGGCGGCTTCGGCACAGGCCGCGACACGTTCGGGGGGATAGGACATACAAGCTGCCTTCCACACAGCGTCCGAGCCTGGGCGTTATGTTAAATCCCTAGGGGAGCCCCGTGGCGGGGTATTTCGCTCTCGCGGACCCAACCCGAAGAAAGATCCTGGCGCTCATCTCGAATCGCGAGCGTTCCGTCAACAGTCTGGTCGAGCAGTTCGACATGAGTCAGCCAGCGATTTCACAACATCTGAAGATCTTGCGTTCCTCCGGAATCGTAAGCGTGAGAAGGGACGGACGCCGTCGGCTGTACACCGTGGAATTTCAGCGACTCAAGGGAGTCCACGATTGGATTTCGCAGTTCGAAGAATATTGGGAAACCAAGATGGATGCTCTCAACGAGTATCTGCAGACGAGATGATCCCCTGGATCACTGACCGCGGAGAGTTCAAATGAAGCGCATGGAAAACGTCGCACGAATGCTCGAGAAGAACACGCTGGTGTGGGAGCGCGAGTTCCCCGTCAAGCCGGAGAAGCTGTGGAATGCGATCGCCACGAAAGAGGGCCTGAGCCACTGGTTCATGTCCACGCCATTCGAAATCGAAGAAGGCGGTCGCTTTGACTGGGAGGGCGGTACGGAGGGCACCATCACTGAAATCGACCCGCCCCACCGAATTCGGTTCACGCCAGATTACTCCGATGAGGCGTACATGCTTTTCGAAATCGAAGAGACGGAAAACGGCTGCTTGTTCAAGCTCACCGACAAGATTGCCCCCGATTTTGATGCACTGAAGTTCTTTTCAGCCGACACTCACAAACACGAGATCTACCAGCCGGGCGGGATCGGAACGCCTTGGACCGGTATCATGTCGGGCTTCCACGAATTCGTCGACGCATTGGAATCCTACATCACGGGTTTCGACATCCCTTTCGACGGCGATGAAGCGAGACGCGTGTATCGCGACATGCTGGACGAGTGGCACTCCGTCAAGAAGTGAAACAAGGCGAGACATCCAACGGCCAAGACATCGAGTCCGGGTTTCGGGGATAGGACATTCAAGCTCGCTTTTGGCACAACGTCCGAGCCTGGGCGTTATGTTGAATCCCTAGGGGAGCCCCGTGGCGGGCGAACAATCGCAACCAAGGCGCTGGAGATGAGGACGGGGCAGGGCGCTTAGGCGTGTGCTGCTTGGGGGTACATTTGGGGGTACCTGCGCCGAGGCCATCCAATCTTTCGCTTTAGAATCAGCCAGTTATCGGCCCAGTGGGGTAGACGCCGCCTCCACCACTTTCTTCTCGTGCGAGGATGGAAAATTCAAAAACTGGTGGCAGATAATTCGTTGTCGAACGCCATCAGAAAAGCCTAGAGCGGACTAGCGCAGCCTAGAGCGGGCTAGGGAAGCGGACACAACCGAACAGAAGCGGACACCTTCATGTGAGTGACGCGAAGCGGATCGCAGCCCCCCCGCAGCGAGCCGTCGCCGGTCGCCTCCGAGCAGCGATCCCCTTGGTCTCAGACAGATCAGGAGCGATTGCGCCGACGGCCCTTCCCCGCGAGGCCGGTTAGACCGAGGCCGAGAAGGAGAGCGGAGGAGGGTTCGGGAATACTCGCAACGCGAAAACCCGTTAGATAACTTTCGAAAAGGGGAGTTCCGTCCAGACGCTCCGACGCTGCAAGAGTGCCCGCAGAATCGAGGAAGTGCCCGCCGCGCAAGACTCGGTTCAACCCGAGGATCGTCTCGTTCCACTCGCGTACGTTCCCGCCCTGGTCGAAGGTGCCATAGGAACTCGCCGAGTTGGTATAACTGCCGACGTTGCTGAGATCTCCTACGCCGCCGAGACAGTTTGCGGTGTTGGGTGTCGCTCCGGGCGCCGCGCAAGTGATTGGGGTGTCCGAACCCGCCGGGTAGTCGAAGTAGCTCGTCCCATTGAAATAGGCCGCTTTGTACCACTCGTCATCGTTGGGCACGAAGACCTGGGCCCCGGGTTTGCGCGCCCCCGGGCTCGTCGCGAGGAGCAGGTAGGCACCATCTTCAGTCGTCGTGAAGTCCGCGGGCCCCGTCGGCTGACCATTGTGCAGCCAGTTGGCAAAGCGCAGAGTGTCGTAGAAGGATACGTTGTTGACGGGCATGTTCTCCCGGCCCGCGATCGGATTGTAGAAGTAGCTCCCCAGGCTTCCGCCTTGAGTGATGCCGCCCGCGGGCCCCGAATTCATCGTCGGGTTGTAGAGGCCGTGTAGGTTCGCGGCCGCCACCGCGTTCAGGAACTCGGCGTACTGGGAGTTGGTCACCTCGTATTTCGAGATCCGGTAGGCGTCGGCCACCGACCCGAAGCAGCCCTGGGGCTGAGAGTCGCAGGCATTGCCTGGATCGCCCACGGTCACCCAATCGATGTTGACCGCGTTTGTCGTCGGCGCGGCAAGCACTGTGACCAAACCCGCGAGCACAGTAAATTGTTTCATAGCTGATCTCTCCCTTCCGGCCCAAAACTTCGGTCATCGATGAACGTCTATGAGGGAGTCGTCGACGGCGGGCGCATTGGACCAATCGGAACAAAAAAATTCAGGAGGGTAGAACCTTCATGCGGGGTTCTGGCACAACGTCCGAGCCTGGGCGTTATGTAAATCCCTAGGGGACCCCGTGGCGGGTTTTCGAGGCTGGAACGGATGCGGTCCAGTTCGTTGAACGAATGGCGACCACCGACCTGGAGCGGCTACGAGTCGATTTGCTCGGGGTTTCGCTGGTTCAAGTCGTCCATGTGACGGGTCCAGCGGCGCTCCAGCAGGCTCTCGATGTGGAGCGACATGTGGACTTCATCCTTCTCGATTCAAGAAATCCCGATGGTCCGGCTCGCGCATTGAGAGGCACCGGAAACGTTCACGACTGGCGAGTCAGCAGCGAGATCGTGCGCGGAGTCCACTGTCCAGTTTTTTTGGCGGGCGGACTCGGACCCGATAACGCCGCAGAGGCGATTGCTGATGTTCAGCCTTTCGGGGTTGACGCTTGCCCCCGTCTTTGCCGGAACGGGTGTCTCGACGAAGGACTTCTCACAGAATTCTTCAATGCGATACGAGATGCACTCGCCTTCTGACTCCCAAGCGCCACGGAATGCGCTTGGGCCACGAGCGCTACACCACTCAGGGATACCGAAGCAAGACCTGCACTTTTCCCATTCGCCGTGCTTGAAAGTGAGGTCTGCAGGCGCCGGGGGAAGCTCTGTTAGTGGCGCGGATCGAACTCGACGGCCAGTTTGAGGGTTCCCAACATGATGCCGGGTTGGTGAAGGAAACTGTTGCCGGGCGCATAGCGAAGGTTTTCGAGCCGAGCGAAAAGCCGCTCCCACGCGAGGGTCTGTTCGATTCGTGATAGGCCAGCGCCGGGGCAGATGCGCGGCCCCTGGGAGAAGCTGAGATGGCCGCCCACTCGCTTGCGATCGAGTTGGATTCGGTGAGGGCAGGGGTACTCCTCCGGGTCCACGTTGCCCGCGGCGAAACGGAGGTGCAGGAGTGAGCCGCTGGGCACATGCACACCTTGGAAGACCTCGTCCCGGGTGGTGAGACGGGTTGACAACCCCTGCGTCGGGGCCCGAACGCGCATGGCTTCCTCGATGAAGCTTCTTCGTTTGGAGGCGTCCCGTTGCAGTTTCTGGAAGAGTTCCGGGGCGTCACACAGAAGTTGAGCTTGTTCGGCGAGCGCGTACTGGGTGGTCTCAAGCCCGCCGAGCACCATGGCGTACACGACACCGATGATCTCAATGTTGCTCAGCTTCCGCCCGAGAGCCTGATAGGTGACCTGGGTAAGAAAGGTGATCATGTCTTCCTTGGGCCGTTTGCGTTTCTCGGCTACCTGGTCCTGGACATACTCTCCAAAGTCTTCGAGTGCCTCGGCTTGGCGGGTCAACTGTTCTCTCGTGAGCTTGTTTCGGGGGCCGTTGCCTTCTACGAAGGGCATGACCTGAAAATTTCCCCAGTGAGCGAGCTGCGAGAGATCTTCGCGTGGGAAACCCAGGATCGCGGCCAGAACGGCTTGGGGAAGAGGACGGGCAAACTCGGAAATGAAGTCAATTTCTGAGCGGTCGATCCAGCTGTCAATCAGCTTATCGGCAGTGCGTGTGATCATCTCAGTGTGTCGAGTGGCCCCGGGGCCCACCCAGGGATCGGTGAGCTCCTGGCGATGGGCGCGATAGAGTTGCTGGGTCGGCCGCAGAGTGGCCATTGAGATGATCATGGCGTTGGTGTTGGCCGGTAGATCGGGCTCTCTGCCCGCTGCGTTGGCTTCTTCGATGGCCGGCCGGACCGAGTCGATGGCGGCACTGATCAGCGTGCGGAAACGGTCGGGATCCTTGACCACACGGGCAATGTCCGAGTATTTGCTCAGGATATACGCGTCGGTCCCCGGAGAGAGGCCTTCTCCGGGAAGCCGGTGCACCGGGGCCTCCGCGTGGAGAATGTCGTAGGCCTCGTACCAGTGTTCCTGGCTGCCCGGGCCGAAGAGGTCGACATCGTCAAGCGAAGCGGGACAGCGCATCGCGCTGAGCGCATGGTTCGGAGGTTTTTCGCTGTTATCCGTGCTCATGTCAGAGAAACCATGATGCCATGGATCGTAGTCCATGGAGTTGTCCGTGTCGTCTCGGCGGTTGCGG
>DUCH01000188.1:0-4431 GCA_012959865.1 Myxococcales bacterium
TCCGATATCGCTGACCGCCAGATCGGGATCGAGTCCCGGGAGGCTGCTGCGGGCATCCAATGTGGCGTCTTCGATCTGGAAGCTTCCGGTGCCCACACTTAGAATCCGGCCGCCCGCGGTGACGATCGACGTGTCGGTGAGGTCGGTGGGCGAAAGATCCGCGATGGTGACCGAAGCCCCTTCCCCGGCGGTGTCGAAAAACACGGCGCCCCCGACCGCGTCGCTGGCGCCGGTCGTATCGATTTGTCCGTTCACCACGATTTGGTGGGCCGAGGCGGTGCTCGACGTGGCGTCCAGTCCCAGAGCAACGATGCCGCCCTGGGTCCGCAGGATCCCGTTGGCGCCGAGGGTAATTCCGCCACCGGTGGTGACGGCACTATCCCCACTCGCCAGGGGCGCGTACTCGGTCCGCCGGGCGCGGATCTCGACATTGCCCCCCGGAACCGGAATGGCGAGTGCTTCCACCACCGACGTGTCCACTTGGCCATCGATAGTCACGTCATCGACAGTCACGCCATCGATATTCACGTTTCCGCCCGTGGTGAAGAGAGTGACGGTTCCGCCATCGGTGCGGGTCGTGCCGCCCAGCGCGATGTTGCCTCCCCGAACCGCAGTACCAATCGCGGTGCCGGTGTCCGGGTCTATTCCGACGCTGTTGGGAACCCGGGCGGCTTCAGCCAACAGGGCAACCGCGCCGCCGAGCAATGCATTGCCCTCGTCGTCCCGGGTCGTTGTGGTGGTGTCGACCGTTCCGTCGAGGGTGATGTCCCCGGCGAAGGTGCTGATCCCCAATGCGCCGCCGTCGGTTCGGATGGTCGTTCCCGCCGCGGCGACGACTCCGAAGGGCTCGGGATCGGTGAGATCGATTTCGCCGGTTCCCGCCGCAGAGAGCGAGATGGCTCCACCCGCCGAGTCGATAATGGCTCCGACCCCCTCGGTATTGACGTTGATTTGCAGGGTTCCTACGAAACTGTTGGGGATGGCATTGGCGGGGGTGGGATTCTGATTTTGGCTCAGATCGCCGGCCGCTAAAATGATGTTGAGCACCAGGTTTGAGGCCGCGGTCAGGTCAGCGTTGGGATCCGCGACGACCCCGATGTCGTAATTGATGATGAGGTTGTTGGCGGCCAATAGGGTCAGGGTGGCTTGGCTGCCCGGCGATGCGTTGGCGGCTTCGGGCGCGATGGCGGCAAGCACGGAGATGTCGCCGTTCTGATTTCCCTGCTCGGCCGCGATGGTGTCGGTCAGGAGAGTGACGCTGATGCCGTCTTCCAGGGCGCCCGCGATCAGACCCGCAGAAATCACCGAGTCGTTGACCGTGGGCCGGATGACCGGTCCGCCGTTGAACTCGAAGAGTGGGTTCGTGGTCCGGTCGGGGTCGAGGGCTGGATCCAGGCAGCTGGGATCGGACCCGTTGGCGGAGCCGCAGGGCGATTCAACGATAGAGATATTGTTGGGGTCGATGAGCCAGTCACCGCCCACATCCCCGGGTGCGCCGCTGAGGGCCCGCAGATTCGGCGCGCCCGTAACGTCGAGCCACAGTTTGCCCGAGGTTTCGGCGAAGCCCCCCGAGCCGCCCAAGGGCCCGCCGGTGGCCGAGAGGGTCCCGTAGATCTGGGCGATTTCATCGGCCCAAACGATGAGTTCGCCGCCGTCGCCGCGCTCGCTGGCGTCCGCGCGGATCTCGGCGCCCGCGTGCACGAAGGTGTTTCGGGCAGTCGGCGCGCCGTCGCCTCCCTGGTATCCACCCCCCACCCGGATCCGGCCGCCGCCGCCGGCGCCCGAAGCATCTAACCGCGCGCCATCCTGGAGCGAAACGAAATCGCCGAATACATCGATTTCACCGCCCCGAGTCGCGGATCCGGAGCCCGTCGCCGCGCCGCGATCCGAGGCGTCGAGAGTGCCCCCGACCTCGACCAACCCGCCTGCGCCCCCCTCGAGACGAATGGTTCCTCCGCGCAGGCTCCCGGTATTGCGGATCGCAAAAGAGAGCATGTCCCCTGCCGCCAGGCGCACATGGCCGGTACCGGCTTCGACAGTTCCGGTATTTTCCACCGCCGGTCCGTCGTTGAAATCCCTGGGCGCCGACAGGGACGTTCGGATCACGATGGGACTGTCGTGTTCGCGGAGGAAAATTTCGTCGCCCGCGGCCATCACGAAAGCGCCGTCGGGCGTTTCGATTTGGCCAAAATTGGCCACCGAGCGCCCGAGTAGCGCGATGCTCTGGCCTCGAATGCGACCCGCGTTGGTCACTCGGCCGTCCAGGCCCGTGAACCGATACTCGCTCGAGAGAAAATCGGCGGTGGAGAGATCCCCGGCGGCGGCGATGACCTGGCCGACATCCACGAAGGAGCCGTTCTGGAAGTTGATGCCGGCTCGGTTGGCAAAGATGCAGGTGGCGTCGCAGACCACGCGTCCCCAGAAATCGCTGGCGCGCTCGCCCGGGCTTCGGTTGAGCACGACGAAGCCCTCGGCCTGGCGGAATTCGAGGCTGTGGTGCGCCGGCTGTTGGATGTCGGTCTGCCAGTCGAGGATGGCTTGGGGACTGTGCTGGCTGAACTCGGTCAGCCCTTCGGTGTTGGCGGTGAATTCGCCCTCGCCGTGGGTCGTGTTGACATTCCCCAAGGCGGTTTCGGTGCCCAGAGCGCCGCCGGGGCCGATTCCGGCGAGAAAGACGATCAGCGTCAGGTGGGCGGCCAGGCGCTGGCCGAACCCGTGGCGCGGCGAGAATTGCGCTCGCGGGGTGCGACAGGCCGGCGGTCCTTCATTTCTTCTTCCCATTCGAGGCCTCTCTTCTCCGGGGTGAATGGCCTTGCTTCGCATCACCAGACCCCGCTGATCATAAAGTAGAACTTCCCGCTGGAGTCGGTTCCGCTCTCGGCGATGGCGTTGATGCACCCGGTGTCCGGGTTGCCGTCGGGTGTCGTGAGGCTGCAGTCGACTTCTTGGTGGATTCCCCGGGCCCAGTCGACCCGTACGGTGAAATTGCCCAAATTCGATCCCCGCCCCGGCGCCCACCAGGAATTGGTTGAGTTCGGTTCCCGAAGCCAACTCGGGGTTGTTGCGAACACTCTTGCCCGCATCCACGAAGCCGCTGAAGACCAGGTCCCAATCCGGGCGGCCGTAGACCTGCTGGGGAGCCAGACGGAAATCGCCCACCCAGGGCAGCTTGATGGGTTTGCGGGAAATGGGCAGCGAACGCGGCAGATGAAAGCGGTACTCGGCGCTGCCAATGTAGACACTGTCCCCGACCGCGATGCCTTGGGGAAAGCCGCGGACGCTGTACATCCCGCCGATGACCTGGGAACTCTGAGGAATCAGCCGGTAGTCGAATGCGTATTGACCGCGGCCGCCCAGGGAGATCTCGTGGCTGAGCGTCGAAGTTCGGGGCGTATTGGGGTTGCGCCATGAGGCGCCGAAAAGCAAGGGCTCGAGGTATTGGCTGATCCCGCCCTCGAATTGAATTGCCCACCACTCGGAATCCGTCGAGGCCCGTCCCAACCCGCCGCCGAAGGCATCCCCGTAGTCGAAGGGACTGCCCAACGCCGAGGCGTACTCGCCCCTGACGCGACCAAAGAGCGACGAGTAGGCATTGGCCCGATCGAATTTCAACCCGAGATCGACCAGGGCCAGGGTGACGTCGGCGAGACTGTCCGCGCTCCGGTTCTCGAGTTGGACGCCGCGGAAGCGGGCGCTGGTGGTGAGGTCCAGAAAGAAGTTGCGGTATTGGAAAACGTTGTAACTGAGCCCTCCGCCCACGTGCCAGTCGCTGCTCAGCAGGGAGTCCACCGCCGCGAACCCCCCCGGCAGGAGCTCGACCACATCCGATTCGATCCGCGTCCAGCCGCCGCTGGCGTGCCAGCGCAGCCGGGCAACGCCCCACCACGGAATCCGGCTGCGATTCAGCCATTTTAATACTGTGGGTTCGCGGCCGCTCGACTCCATCCAGGCCGCGCGCCGGGGGCCGAACCAGGGGGCTTCGTAGGAAACCTGGACGCTATGCACATCATCCAGGCCCGAATTCATGTAGTTGATCGAGAGGATGTCGTCGCGGTGGCTGAGTTGCCGATTCAGATAGCCCACGCGAGTTTGCCAGAGGCTGGTGCGTTCGGTGCCGGTATTGGCCGACTGTGCGTAGACGTTCCAGGGCTTTTCTTCGTAGACCCGGTAGTCCAGGATGATTCCGCCCTCTTCATCCCCCGAAGCCGCAAGGGCGGCTTCGACCTGGCGACCCGAATGTCGATTGAGCGCGTAGAGATAGTCCTCGAGTCGACGCCGATCGACGCGATCGGTGGTGCCTTCCCGACCCTCTAGAGTTGGTCCGAGGGGCGAGCCTTTGCGGATGTCCTGATGGGCGGGGTTGTTGATCTTCCAGTCGGTTTGGATCCGATCGCCGACGGCGACCGTTCGCACTTCGGTGATACGTCCAAC
>DUCH01000188.1:4454-4746 GCA_012959865.1 Myxococcales bacterium
TCCTTCTTCGCGAAGGTCGCGCTCTTCCACCAGAGCGATGTCTTCGGGGTTGGGTCGCACATAGACCCCGAGCAGCCCCCTCTCGTGAAGTCGAGCCAGCAGCGCGCGCGCGATGGCGCCCAGAGCGCTGGCGTGGAAGAAAGCGAGATTTTGCGGGCCCCCAACGGTGACGGCGGATGCGGCTTGGGGGTCTTGGACGGCCACATAGCCGGTGGGGGTTAGACTCAGGGGAACGCGGATGGGCAGTAGATCGTCTAGGGGAGGGAGGTCGGAGAAAGGATTCCCGAAGCGA
>DUCH01000189.1 GCA_012959865.1 Myxococcales bacterium
GCAGCCCCCCAGATCGAACCCCTTGTAGCTGATATCGATCATGTGTGCTGGATCGGAGCAGAAGCGGGCCTTGATGTGGGCCGCGAAAGCGGCCGGCGTCGCGTCTGTGACACTGGAGGTGGCAACCAGCCCAGTCTTCATACCCAGTTTCTGGGCGCGTTCGAGAACTGTGACGACATCCTCGTCGCTGCCGGCCCGGGTTCCGATTCGCCCTCGGCTCGTGGTGATGCCGCTGGCGATGGACGTGGCGCTATTGGCCGAGTCGGCGACGTAGACGGCCCGGGAAGGATCCGTTTCGTCCACCGTCAGAACCTGCGCGGTGCTTCGGACTGGCAGTGTGTCTAGGGTCATCCGCCCGTTGGCTCCCACCAGGTAGTTGCGCGCGATGGTAATCTGCTGATCGTCCATGCCGTCCCCGATGATCAGAATCACGTTGGGGGGATGGCCGGTTTCGGAATCGGCCAAGCTCGTTCCGGAGAATCCCGTGCCAACAAGCACGAGTAACAGCCCGCAGATCGAAAAGGATGCCGATGTGGAAAGGAGTCGCTTGAGAGTTTCATTTTTTTCACACGCGCGCATTGGGATCTGCCTCGATTCAAATTTGGAAAGTGGTGGACGAAGAGTGAAGCGCGCTCAAGCGCATTCAGTTACTGCCCATGGGGTTTGAGCGCGACAAGAGATTCTGTTAGTGCGATGGGCGCGGGAAAAGAATGGGAGTTCGTTCCAAGTATTCCTGGAATTCCCTTTGGTCGCCCCACCGCCGAGCGGCACGAGCCTCGAGCAGAGGTATACCGCTCACGCGGGTCAGCAGGACGAAAACAAAGACCGGCGAGATCAGTGTGGCCCATTGCCATCCCGAGAGTGCAGGTAGCGCGACAATCGCGACCCCGAGCCAGAGGATGATTTCACCCAAGTAGTTGGGATGACGTGACCAGGCCCAGAGGCCGCTGGAAATAAAGCGATTTTGATTTTCTGGGAGCTCGCGAAACGTTTTCTTCTGTTGGTCAGAAACGATTTCGATGAGCTGGCCGAAGAGCCAGATACCGAAGCCCACCGCAGCAGCCAAACCCAGGGGCGGGCTTGTCTTGGAACTGATTGCGGCCAGCGCGCAGGCGGCGGTCAGAAGCACCCAGAGTCCCTGGAGCATCCACCACATGAAGAACTGGGCGGGCCGTGATTTGACCCGGTCGAATCGACCATCAGATCCATCCCTTCGGACTCGGGCAAAGAGGAATGACCCCAATCGAATCGCCCAGAATCCCACCATCCCAGCGAGAAGAAAATCTCGGGTACCCATATTCCCACTGAGCAACAATGCAGCAGTCAGCAGGGTCAGGTAGGTAAGGCTTCCTGTGAGATCGAAGAAACGCTCGGTTCGAGCTCGCAAGGCATGGATAAAAACCAACCCGTTGAGCGCAAAAGAAATTCCCGCGCAAAGAGCAAACACCGGCCACCCCCCCGCGGTGGCTCCGCCCTGGCTCCCCGCCCAGGCGATGCCGCCGCCGATGAGCAGGATCACGCCCGAATAAATGAGGGATTGAACGGGTTCCTTCGCCATGCCAATTGACTAGCGCACCTGGGGCCGGGGGCAAATCACGGAGATCGCGATTGGATCGCCAACGCTGTCCCCAAAAGGCACATTCGACGGGTCTACTCGTCGACCCTATTTGGGGTGGCCGGCCGGATTCAGGCCTGCGGATATTGCCTTCTGGTTCTCTATACTGGGGCTGCCGCCGAATTTTTAAATCCGACTTAGCCCCCCACCCGTAGAAGGAGAAAATTTCATGTCAGCTCCCCAGACCGCGCCCGGTGAAATCGCCGGTTGGCCCATCCTGAAAATCAAATACCGCACGGACGCCGAAAATATCGCTGCACTCTTGCCGCCGGGAATAGAACCCAGCGATTCCTCCAACGTTTCCCTGAATATCTACAATGTTCCGGTCCCGGACGAACCCGAACAGGGCGTCCTGATCATGGTCGACGCCGAGTATCGTGGTATCAAAGGCTTCTATTCCATCGGCTATGGAATCGATCAGGAATCAGCAATTATGGTTAGCCACGATATGAACGGTCAACCCAAATACCCCTGCGCCCTCGATTACTACCGGATGGGTGATCGTGTGACGGCGAGGTGTACCCACCAGGGTTACACCTTCATCGAGTTCTCGGGAGATGTCACCGGGCCGGCGGCAGATCTTCCGGAGTACGAGGAAAATGAGTGGTGGGTCAAGGTTTCCCGCGCCGTTGGTGGTGCTGAGAAAAGTTATGACTTCCCTCCCCATGTGGTGCGGGTTCGAAGCAATTATGCGACCACCTACCGCGAGGATGTGGAAGGAACTTTGAATCTCTTGGACAGTCCCTGGGATCCCATTCAAGCTCTTCTCCCGGTCCGCGAGTACCTGTCAGCCCAGTTGGATACACCGGCATGGCTCGGCCGGGAGATTACGCTGGAAGGTACGCTGGACCCGGAGGCCTTCTGGCCGCATGTCGATACCATTGGCGGCTCCCGCTGGCCGGGCGAAAATGGCGGGCCTCGTCGAAGCACCTGAACACTCTCGTGCCTCGGTGAACTGCCGCGATTGGACAAGAATGATGCCGCGCAATACGCGCGGCATCATTGCGTTCTGGCTTCGATATCGCGTTTGAGCTTCGATTACGACTCGACCTCTGAGTCGGGCAATCGCTCTAGAAGACTCTGAAGCGTTTCTGCACGTGGGCTTGGCGGGCGCGAATCTGTTCCCGGCGCTCGTCCGAAGAGACCGTCCGAGTTCCTTCGGGTAGATGTCGGCGGATCTCGGAAAAGAGCACCTTCTTGGCCGAGATCTCGGGCCACTGATCGGTTGGCGGAGTCTGGCTGTAGGCCCAACGCGGAGTCAAAAATCCTTCGGCGTGCCCCGTTGTGTCGAGCCAATTGGGAACGCCGGGGTCTTGATGGGCGACCACCAGGCGAATCACACCGTCGGAATCGACTTCGCTCTGGCTGCCATTCAGACTGCCAAAGCTGTTCGCGTATTCGATGGACTCGCCCCACAAATTGGCAATCTGAAAGCCGTAATATTGGGGCCGGAGCGGTATCCGATTTTCGATCAGAAGAGCTTCGTCGGGGCCGAGTTCAAAGACACCTCCGGCGTACAGGTTCGTACTCATTCCGCCGCCGGTAGCGCCCGTCGCGGCATTGATCGTGTTGAAGCCGTTGCGCGGAAATTCGACGCCCGGGATGCTTCCGTCCCGCGGCCCGTAGACCCCCATCAAGACGGTCCAGAAAGCATTCCAAAAATGCATCTGGCCGCGCACGAGTTCGCCGCAGCGTCGAAGTTCGGCGGCGGCTTGTTCCGGGCTGTAGCGCGATCGATTGGGGAGGTCGGAACCGATCCGGGTGAGCGACAAATGGATGGGCTCTTCGTGCTGCCAGTCATTGAATATCTGACGTCCGCTCACGTAACCCGCGAAACGTTCTTTTGGCGCGCTGGGATCGAAGGGATGCGGTTGCTCGACGAGCTTGAAGGTGGAAATGAAATTCCCCGTATAGGACTCGGGTCGCTCGGGGGCGAGAAGGATTTCGAAGCTTCCGTCGCTCTCGACTTGGATGTCGCTGGAATCCAGGCGACCCGTCATGGTTTTCACTCCAGGCGCAAGCTCTCGAAGATTGCCTGAGTCACCCGCGAGAACTCCCGCGCTGGCTTCGAAGATCAGGTAGTGGGGGGCGCGGGGACCTTGAGGAGCAGGCGCTTCGCCTCTCCATTCGCGGGAGTCTTCTACTCGGCCCCGAATCAGATACGGCTCGCTTCCGTCGATGGGGGCGTAGAAATAAATTGCATCGGAGTTGTCGATGGTGGCTCGGTTGATTATGGAAAGGGCATTTCGAAAAGTCGGCCGGTCGCGATCTTCGTGGAAAGCGCGCTCGATGGCGCTGTGTGCGAAGCCCATTAGGTAGCGGTAGCCCTCTGCGAGGTTTCGGGGGTTCTGGGGCGCGGGCATCAACTCGGGATGGTCGATGGCGTTACGTGCCTCTTCGAGACTTCCCATCATGTCATTCCAAGCCGAACGAAGTTCGTCGGCGGATTCCTGAGTGCGCTGGTCGTCAAAACTGTCGGCCACGATCATTCTCCCTGGAATTCGGTCTCAAGCAGGGGTTCTCCTTCCGTGTCCCACTCGAAGCGGTCAAACAGGTCTCCGAGTTTTTCGCGGATCACGTCACCCTCGAGTCCGAACTCGGAGAGGCTGTAGCTGTGGCGGGTCGTGTGATCCCGCTCGCGCTTTCCCTGGCTACGAAGGATTTCGCGAAAGGTGTCGCTTACGGGCAGGCCGAGTTCTCGATAGACACTCTCGATCGTAGAGGCAGGATCGGATGTCAGGTCGCGGTAGTCGACCACAGATCCGGGTGTCGACGGGTTGGCATCGAGGCATTCCAGGGGATGGCGATACGAGTGCCAAGATTGATCGGCAAGAATGCGCAGGCAATTGAGTTGCCGGCTCTCCTCCCAGGCCATCTGGCTCCAACCCGATTTCACCAGCTTGAGCAGGCTGGGGATGGTGTCCCGCGGATCCCGTACGTTCACGACAAAGCGAGCATCAGGAAACGATTCGAGGAGCGAAGCCACCCGCCCCGCCCAGAGCGGGTTCTTGGCCAGGTGGATCTTTTCGGGGCCGTTGAGGTAGAGCTGGCGCCGGACGCACTCGCGATAGAAAGCGTTGTAGCGCCG
>DUCH01000190.1 GCA_012959865.1 Myxococcales bacterium
GCGACGCCCTGAGGGGCGCTCCCGGCAGCCGGGCGTCATCGGGGCGTGCGGGACTCGGAGAATGTGCTTGTCCGACACTCACCTCAGCATTGCAGTCGCGGCACCTGCTCCGCGCGAATCAACACGCCTGCACGAGGTGCGTGTCGAACTCGAAGTTCCCTTTCACGATGTCGATGCCTTGCAGATCGTCTGGCATGGCCACTACTACAAGTACCTGGAAATCGCGCGAACCGAGCTGCTTCGCTCCAGGAAATGCGATGCCCGTGATCTACGTCGCTTGAATGTGGGCTTGTTGGTCATCGAAAGTCGCTGTCGCCACGTCTCTCCCCTTCGCTATAGCGATCGTTTCGAGGTCGCGGCCTGGTTCAAGGATCTCAAATTTCGAATCATGGTGGGCTACGAGATTACCAACTTGACCCGAAATCTCCGAGCCGCGCGGGGCCATACGGCATTGGTGACGACGACCCTGGATGGCACGATGCATCACCGAACCCCTGAGTCGGTGCTGACATTGCTAGCTCCGAACCCAAAGGGCGAGAACCAAAACTCATGACCGCAACCTTGCCGACCGCGAGTCTTCTGTTCGGAGAATCGGGTCCGACGCCTCCAGGTTGGCTGGACCTCCTTGCCTCCCAGAGTTCTAGTCATGAGATCCAGATGGGCGACTTCCGCCTCCAGATCGAGAGCCGGGAGCCTCTTTCGCTGATGCGTGTTTGCGTCCCGGATGCTGGCTTGCTCGATGGCGATGACTATCGTGATGTGGTGCGCGCATGCTACCTGAGTGTTTGCAGCGTGATTGCCGAAGAGAACTCGCATGCGATTCGCTTCTGGAATTACGTGCCGGGGATTTCGCGAATTCATTCAACCGGGCTATCGGGCTATGAAATCTTCAACGGCGGTCGCTTCGAAGCCTTCAAACAATTTTATGGGGAGCTCACCTCGGAGAAGACCACGGTCGCCACGGCGGTTGGAGCGGCGGACGAACACTTGACCTTGCATATCCTGTCGAGTTCTGAGCCTGCCCAGCCGATTGCGAATCCGCGCCAGACCGCTCCTCACCACTACTCCGAACGCTACGGTCCGCCCGGGCCTGCGGTTTATCCCCTGCCCAGCGAAATTTACTCGAGCGTTCAGCTCTCGTATCCGGCACTGCCAGCATCGTTGGCGAAGAGACTCGCCATACCGGCAATCTCGCTCGCCAGCTCGGCGAGATTCGCTTGAATCTTGCCAGCCTATCTGACGCCCTGGCCGACAAGCAGGCTTCTACCGAGCAAGAGGCACTCGAGCGCTACAGCGACCTGCGTGTGTACATCCCGGACGAGAAGGATGATGCCGGCATATCGTCCTGGCTCAGGGATGTCTTTCCCCATATTTCGTGTCCCGAACTCGTACGTGCTGATCTATGTCGTAGTGATTTGCAGGTGGAGATCGAGGGCACCATCACATTCATCGCCTGAAAATCGCTATGTCACAGTCGCCCGAATCCAAATCATCTTCCAAGGCAGGATCATCCGGGAAAGACACCCCGGCAACCCTGATCGAGTGTCTGCTGAGGCACGTCGACGAGCAACCGGAGGAAGTCGCACTATGGGAGCTGGGGACTCGCGGAAAGCGGATTTGCCTAACCTGGGCAGAACTGGGCCAGGCGGCTCAAGGCCTGGCGCGGCATCTGCTGGCGAACTATCCGAATCACGTCGTATTGGTCGCTTTGCCGAATTGCGCGCAAGCCCAGGTTGCCTTGCTTGGATCCCTGTGGAGCGGAGCGCGGACATTCCCGATTTCGCCGCTGACCCCGGCAAGCGGTTTCGCCAGCCAAGTGGACAAGCTGGGCAAGTGCATCCTGATCTGCGGCGAACGGCAAGCCAACGATCTGGAAGGGATCTTTGCCGCAACGCTCACTTCTGAGGCGATTGCCGCCAGCGAGTTTGCCTCATCGGAAGAGTGTCCGGATGAGAGCCTGCATTCGTCGGTTCTACTACAAAGTTCCGGAACCACCGGCTATCCCAAGCTGGTGTGCCGCGAGATGCCATCGCTGCTTGCGGTGGGACGAAATCTAGTGGATGTGCTGGAACTGTGTCCGGCGGATCGCATGCTGGTTACGATTTCGCTCTGCCATTCCTATGGCATCGATCTGGCTTTGATGGCGGCAACCATAGCTGGCAGTGAGATCGAGTTGCATCCGCAGTATTCACCCACGACTACACGATCGTCCCTGGACGAAGGTAAGATCACGGTCTGGCCTGGGGTGCCCTTGATGTTCGACACGAGCTCGCGCGGGACGGCTGGGCCAATATCTCATCAACTTCGGTTGGCCATCTCCGCCGGTAGTCCGATGCCGGTCCGGGTCTACGACCAGTTCGTGGCCGCATTCAATATTCCGATAGGACAGATCTATGGGACCAGCGAGTTCGGTTCCGTCTTCTACAACTCGCCATCGATCTTCCCGTTCGACCCCGCGGCGGTGGGACGCCCCCTCGAAGGAGTCGAGGCGAGAATCATTAGTCTCGAGAGGCCCGACATCGATGAGCCCATGAAGAGCGGGCAGGCAGGCGAGGTGGCGATTCGCGCGCCGAGCATGATGACGCAATACCTCGACGCGCAGGAGGGCCCCGACGGTCAGGGGTTCCTGCGTACCGGAGACATAGGATCCGTCGACGAGCGGGGTGTCCTTCGGCTCTCGGGAAGGGTGAAGCTCTTGATCGACGTAGGAGCCCAGAAGGTCAACCCCCTCGAGGTTGAAGCCATCATCGCCCTGCATCCGAGTGTGTCCGAGTCGGTGGTGGTTGCGCTTCCCTACTCGGATACGGCGGATCGACTCAAGGCGATCGTTCTGGCCCGCGAGGGAAAGAGTGTAGACATAGCAGAGCTGCGCGCGCATCTGCGCGAACATTTGATCGCTTACAAAATCCCGAGGGTCATCGAAGTACGTAAAGAATTGCCGCGTTCACCGTCGGCGAAGATATTGCGCGGTCTGTTGCAAGCCGAAGCCGCGAAGGGCAGTCCATGAGCAAGCGGCCCACCAGCGAAGGCACCTGCCGGCTCGCCGAACTTGGCGTAGTGACCGCCCTTGGCTTGACTCCAGCGGAGAACTGGCGCCGCTTGCTAGCGGGCGACACCACGGGGCTCAGCCTGCGCGACGATTTGATTCCCAGTGAGGAGCGTTTTTTTGGAGCGGTTGCTGATCCGCTTCCGGCGATTCCAGATTCGCTGAGCCTCTACGCCGGGCGAAACAGTCAGCTGGCGCTGGCAGCCTACGAGCCCTTGCACGAGGGTGTGATGTCGGCCATCTCTGAATTTGGCGCTCATCGTGTTGGAGTCGTGGTGGCATCCAGTACGGCCTGTGTGGCCGAAGCCGAGGTTGCCTTTCGAAATCGTCAGGACCGTCTCCTGGCTAATCCACAAGTCAACCTTGACACACCTCCCAGTTCAAAAGCAGAGATTGGGAGCGATTTCCAGCTGATCCAGCTCGAGTACGGTGGAGGAGCCGAGTTGATTCAAGAGCTGAGCGGCTCGGAGGGGCCGTGCTATGCCCTCTCGACGGCCTGCTCGGCGGGCGCGAAGTCGCTGGCGGTCGCTAGGCGACTGCTCGATCTGGGGGTTTGTGACGCAGTGATCGCAGGAGCGGCGGACTCGCTTTGCAAGTTGACGGCAAACGGCTTTCACTCACTTCAGGCTTTATCGAAAGGTGTCACGAACCCCATGAGCATGAATCGCGATGGCTTGATCCTGGGCGAGGCCGCTGCGCTCTTCCTCGTGACCCGCCAGGCCGGCGGCATCCAACTCCTGGGTACAGGTGAATCCAGCGATGCGCATCATATCTCGGCGCCGTCGCCCGACGGAAGCGGGGCTTACCTGGCCATGAGAGCCAGCCTCAAAGAAAGTGGGCTGGGAGTCGATGAGATAGAATACCTCAACCTCCATGGGACCGGCACGTTGCAGAATGATGCCATGGAGTCCGCCGCGGTCAGTCGCTTGTTTGGCGAGGGCATCCCGTGCAGTTCGACAAAGCCTCTGGTTGGGCACACTCTGGGCGCCGCCGGGGCAGTGGAGGCCGCATTCTGCTGGCTGATCCTGGCAAACAGGCAGGGCGACGAACTGCTTCTGCCTCCGCATGTCTATGACGGGCAATTCGATCCCGCCCTTCCGTCTCTCTCGCTGGTGGGAGTCGGGGAACGGAAGGCCGTGTCGGGCAGAGCGGCAATCATGACCAATTCATTCGGATTCGGGGGTAGCAATTGCACCCTGGTGCTTGGCCAGGGGGGAGCATGATCGCGGTCTCGGTACAGGCCTGGTCTGCGTGGTCCCCCGGGATCGAGGGCGAGGAGGCTTGGCGTCAGTGGGCTTGCGATCCGAAGCCACTCGAGCGAGATGGCTCGCCGAAGGTGAATTTCGTTCCGGCAATGCTTCGACGACGATGCGATCAGCTGAGCCGCATGATGCTCTACGTCACCAACGAGAGTGCCGAAGCCACAGGCGCAATGTTCGCCCTCAACCCATTCTCGGGCCCAGCGCTGATCGCAATGGTGCTCGCGATCATTAACTTGGTTTGGGTCGCGACTAAATTCAAGGAGACTCTACCGAGCGCCAATCGTGGCAACACCCCCAATACGCGCTCGCTCAATCCGTTCAAGCGACTGTCCTCACTGAAGTTCCCCGGCGTCGTTCGGATCAACTTCATCTACCTTTTGTACTTGGTCGCGT
>DUCH01000191.1 GCA_012959865.1 Myxococcales bacterium
GAAAACTGGGTCGCCTGACTGAAGAGGCAGGACCAGTTCTCCTACTAAAGAAATGCGACATTCGACTTGATTTTAGTGGTCTCTTTCTCGCAATTGGAGCGGTGGATCATCGACTTGCGATCTCATCGATTAGAACCTTTGGACTGATGCTCGCACTCGGTCTCTGGCAGGGCGTCCGGGCATAGGCGGTATGTCAGGTTTCTACGGTGAGCCCCGTCACGGGTCTGGATTCAGGAGGGGGCACGCCGGGCTCTTGAGACTGGGACGAAGTGCGCCGCCGGCGGCTTCGTCGATCAAGTCTTTCGAATTGGGGCTACTCCCCTCTGCCTACGGGCTTATCGCCCGATCGCGACAGTGGGCCGATCTCCGTAGGTGGGTTTGCTCAGACGAGAAAACCCCGTCGTGTCAAGATTGTGTGGCTTTCCTGTACGCCGACTGCGTGCTCGGCCTCCCAGCCCGCCTCCCGCGCCCCTTCGACATTGATGAGATTGTCATCGAGAAAAAGGATCGCAGAAGGGGCGCAGTTAATCGCGTCCGCGACGAAATCGAAGACTTCCCGGTCGGGTTTAATGAGGCCAATTTCGTGAGAAAGAAATTGCAGGGAAAAAAGTCGATGCACTCGGTCTGCATCCTCTTGCTCTGTCCAGTGGAGTTCGTTTGTGTTGCTGAGGCAAGCCACGATAAGACGGGGGTCTACCGATCTGACAAGGGCTTCTGCGCCAGGAAAGAAGCCGAGCGGCCAGCGACGAAACGCCTCCAGAAACGCCTCCGGAGTCATTTCGAGCCCATGCTCCTCGACCATTCCGTGAGAAAACTCGGTACGTGCGCAAAGACCCCGCTCATACCGTCTCACCCAGTTTGACATGAGCCAGCGACGCCAAATTTCAGCCTCATCGGCGACTCCAATAAATTGACCGAGTTGAACGACGCCGCCGAGTTTGATCAGTACACCGCCTAGGTCGAAGAGAATTGCTTGGGTTTTCATGGAATGCGGAGAGTAGCGATGAGCGAGAAAGCCGCTCCACAAAGTGTATCCAGAGTCGGACATGCTTCCGGAGCGGAGGGCGCTCTACCCTGGGCTCACATTGTCTTCGGCAATTTCAAGACATGGTTGCAAGGCGCCTATATCTCCCACAACAGATCCATCCCCGAGTCAGTCCCAAATCTTTGCAGCGATACTTGAACGAATTCGGATTCTGGTTCAACAAATGCGAATACGAGACGGACCTCTTCTCCCCTGTCTGACACGTCACAATCGCCGCTGATCGTGACCGCGGCTTTCCAAACGCACAAGTCATGTGGCCCAGACTCTGGGCGATCGACACCCTCTTACCCTTTCTTGGATAAACCAAGCCGAAAGTCGAGCAAGAAGAGGTCTGTTCAAGTCAGGGAGATTCTTCGAGCAAGCGGGTGAGCAGAGCCCCGTAGGCGCTCATGTTACGATGAAAACTGAAATCTCTGGCGCGCTCACGTCCTTTTTCCCCGAAATGCTGACGAACCGAACCGTCAGAGAGTAACTCCAGGATATTCTGCGCCATGGCTTCGACATCATCGACGGCCACCAAGCGCCCCACCTGGCCATCCAGCAAAATTTCGTCTGGCCCAGTCGGACACCGTGTAGCCACGACCGGCAAGCCCACCGCAATGGCTTCCAAAAGTGCATTGGGAAGACCCTCCCAGCGCGAAGGAAGCACATAGACGTCACCGTTTTCGATGGCAGCGAGGGGATCAGAAAGAAATCCCGGAAACTCACAACTGGATCGAACGCCCAGTTCTAACGCTAGCGCCTCCAGATACGGTCGTTCCGGGCCATCTCCCACCATGCGGAGGCGAGCCCCTGAATGCACTTTTTTCACCCGATCAAAGGCGCGCAAGAGGCTATCGAGTCCTTTTTGCTTATCCATCCGGGCGTGCACCACGAGCAGCGGCGCTTCCGAGTTTCCCAATACTCGACGGTCTCTTGCGGGAAATCGAGATTGTATCTCTACGGCGGCCAGAGGGTTGTAGATTGTGCTGACGCGCGATGAATCCAGTCCTGTAAAACGCAGTACGGCGCGCTCATTGGCCTGCGCGTTACAGACCACATGGTCCCCGATTCGGTATGCCCGCAACGCAAGCTGCCTCCGCAAAGGGCCCTGGAGCCTCCCGGTAAGAGATGCAGCTGCACCCGCTGCGAGTAGTTCATCAATACAGGCTCGATCATTCAAAATGGTCGGAAGACGCTTCTCGTTCGGTAGCGAGCGGTTGACACCCACTGCGAGCACATTTGAATTAATCTGAAAGGGAAAGAGAATCGCAGGACCGTTCAGCTGCAGCAATTCGGAGCGGAGGTTGAGGAACATACGGGCGAGTGAAGCGCCATCTGGAGCCCTCAGAACTGTGACATCAAAATCCGGATCGGGATCGTTCGGCCTAATATGCGAAAACGTCTTGAGCTTCAGACCGAACTCCGAGCGGAGCCCGGTGGTAATCGTCCGAAAGGCCTTTTCGGCCCCACCCAGGCGGTCTGTCGTTCCAATTACGGAAATCAACGTGACTTGCGAGAGATCCAATCGCTGTACTCCTACTCGAGATCGCAACCGTTCAGCCTCGGTTACGAGATTCTACTGCACCACTCTGTTCCCTCAAAGTGAAATCCGAGTCCACTCTTTCATGAGTTCAGAAACCCAGGGTCTTCTGCTTGTTCGGAAACACTTCGAGAAGAGATGATGCTCTATCCATGCTTCCCGCATCTGACTTCCAGTGAGGCCGCCATACTCGCTCCATCAACCATCAACCGATCGGCATCCGCCACAGTACCTAGAAAGCGTCGTGCAGGATCTGACGCAGAACGCCGATATCACCCTCTGGATAAGGCTTTCCCGCCCGGCAAGCAAGCAGGTCGTGGCCCTCGGGACGCGACCGGAAATATCTCCTTTCAGATCTCCGAAGGTGTTTATCCAGCTTTCACACTTTGAAGACCTAGCCCCTGGTGAACCCGACGCCAACGCGCTCGACCAGTACGTGAAGCGCACACTGCGCTGCCGCCACTACCTGCGTTATGTCGACGATACGGTGCTGCTGTCGGAGAGCCGCGAAGAGCTGGTGGCCTGGCGCGCAGCAATCGCTGCCTTCCTCGATCAGCGTCTGCAGCTGTGCTTGCGGGTGCAACCGAAAGAGATCGTGGCCGTGTGTCCCGCCGGGTGGCCCTCGTGGGCTGGAAGTCGTGGTGGAGCCACCGGGTGCCGCGGAGGCGCACGCCGGGCGGGCAGGAGAGCCGCGTGCACGAGGCCGAGCGGCGCATGCTGCGGCCCGTGTTCTCGGGGCCTGGGCTGCGGGTGGCGCTCCCGCACGGGAGTGCGAGCCCCGCCCCGGAGCGGCAGCGCTGGAACGACACGACCCTGCAACAGGTGCTGGTCTCCCATTCGGGCCACCTGCGCCATGGGGGCAGTTTTGGGGCGTGGCGGGGCTTGTTGATCCGTCACGATTGGCTGGCAGGCGTATTCGCGCTCGATGGCTGGCGGGTGCAGGGCCGCTGGAAGCCAGCGGGCCGGTTGAGTGGGGGCGCGGGCTCGGTTTCGGGGATGCGTATCGCCGTGCGATTGCTGGGGCGGGGGGCCAATGCCTGGTCTTCTGGCCCATGGGCCGCTTCGTCGAATTCTACGGACCCAGCGACTGCTCTCCGAGCTTGTTCTAGGGCTTCGGCGCAGGGTCTGGCCCCGGGGCGGCTACGTGCTGACGGGCAGTTTTCTCCCGCGCATGGGTCCGCGCTACGCGGCGCTCGGCGCCGGTTACTCGGTGGCTCTGATGCGCCCCCGTGCGGGCGAATGGCCGAGGGGCCCCGAGGCCGTATCGGCCCCACTTCTTCGGGGGGCCGCCGAGGCTCCTAGAGGATGAACATGTGGGGCCCGGCCTCAGGCTCGGGGATGCCGATTTCGGCGCGGACCTCGGCGAGGGGGTGGTGGAGTATCGCCTGGTGGTCCCCCGCGATGTCGCCGCCTACGGGCCCCGGATTGCTCTCGAGATCCCCCGTTTTTCCTCTTTAGCTCGTGTCTTGTCTGCCCCAGTCTGTAGAATGGCCCTTCGAACTTTCTATCCGCCCCGATTCGTTCCATCTCGCATTACACACTCGACAACCGGAGCTCCACTTCCAATGCCCACGTCGTCTCGAAAGATCATTCGCGCCCTCTGGCGTACCGGCCGGAACTTGTCTTCCTGCACGCCGATCGGCCGGCGGCTGTTTTTTCCCAGACAAGCACTCGCGGAGGCTTTCAGCTCCGATACCGCGAGCTATAGCTGGCGTCTTTTCGAGCGGCACTCAAGCCGGCTGCAACAGCTCGGCTTCGACTGGCGCGTGTCTCGCATCCTGGAAGTGGGACCCGGACGAAGTGTCGGCAACGGTCTCCTCTGGTGGGCGGCCTGCGGTGGGGAGGGCGTGTCGGTGACCCTCTGGGATGCCCACCCGAACATGACGCCCGATGCCACCTGGCTGCAGAATGCAGCCGGGGAGCTGCTCGAAGAAGCCGACCGGCGCGGCGAACCGGAAAGCAGAACGACGCGTACTCTGCAGAAGGTCGCCGCCGCGGCAGTGGCCCCCCCGATCGACTATGTGGTGTGCGATCAAAGGAGCTTCGCAGCGCGCGCCGAAGCGCCCTACGATCTCATCCTGAGTCATTCCTGCTTCGAGCACATCTGGGAGCCCGAACCGACTCTGTCCAT
>DUCH01000192.1:0-3919 GCA_012959865.1 Myxococcales bacterium
AGCTGGCCGAGTTGGCCGGCCGGCGAGTTCATGTAGATGTCATCGTTGTAGACCGCCACCGCCGAGGACGAATTGGAGTTGAAATCGCGCAACCCCACGCCGCGAATGAAGAGCGTAGGATTCGATGCGGCGAATACCGTTCGGATTTCTAGGTTCGGCGTGAACTGGGAGAGGTCGGCAATGTTCTCAGCGCCCAGCGCCTCGAGGTAGTCGGCGTCGAAGGCGGCAATCGAGGCGCTGATGTCCTGGACGTTCTGCCGGCCCCCCCGGGCCGTTACGAGAATTTCTTCCACGCCTCGGTACTTGTCTTCGTCCGCGCTGCCTTGAAGGTCGAGTTCCGTCAGCGGCTGCTCGCTAATGGGGGCCTCGGCGCCGGCGAACTCTTCCATGTCCGCGAGGCCTTCGTCGGGCGAAGGAGACGAGACGCTGCCTTCGGCGGCAGCCGGAGCGGCATGGGCTAGGGGCCAGACCGGCGATACCAGGAAGACAAGCAGAAGCAGGCCCCGGGCGATCCTCGATCGGTTTCTCGGGCGCCGGATGTATTTTCCTGTCCCGAGCATCGCGTCCCTCTCCTGACTGATGAATGAGCGAAAGTCGAAAATTCGATCATACAGCCTTGGACAGCCACGATGCCGGGTAATTGGATCGATTGACGTTCTCAGCAGGATCATCCCTAGGGTTCGCTGAATAGCGCAGAAACGCGATGAACACCGTGCCGTGCGAACCTCACTCGGGACCCAGGGAGGGGGCCGGCCGCCGGCGTGACGCGGGCGTGAATTGAGCGATACCTTCGGACACGGCTGGCGGGTGAGAGCAGCCTAGCGACAAGAACCCGCACCACGCCATAGGGGCCTGCCGCGAGCGCGAGGTTTGAGTTGCCAACAACTCTATCGATCTGCCACCCTCTCGCCATTCCAGAAGGAGAATTCCTGATGAGTCCGAACACGATGACAGAGACCGGGCAGCAGATGGTCGAGACCGTAATCGAGATGCTATCGAGTTGGGGGCTTCAAGTTGTGGGCGCGGTTGCTCTTCTGATCGTGGGCCGATTGATCGCCGCCCGCGCGGGACGATTGACCCGGTCCTCGCTGACTCGGGCCAACGCGGACCCCCAGCTTGTTCCGTTCTTTGGCCAGGCCGTTCATTACTTCTTGCTGGTCATTGTCATCGTCGCGGTTCTTCAGCTTTTTGGCGTCGAAACGACTTCACTCGTTGCCGTCATTGGGGCCGCGGGACTCGCCGTCGGGCTGGCCCTCCAGGGGACCCTCTCCAGTTTTTCGGCCGGCGTCATGCTTCTCATCATGCGGCCTTTCAAGATCGGCGATTCCATTTCTGTGAGCGGATCGACGGGCGTCGTGATCGAAGTCACTCTTTTCGTCACGACGCTCAATACTTCCGACAATCTTCGGATCATCATCCCCAACTCGGCGGTGTATGGAGCCACCATCAAGAATTTCAGTACCAACGAGAAACGTCGGATCGACATCGTCGTGGGCATTTCCTACAGCGACGATATAGGGCAGGCCATGGACTCGATCCGAGCAATCCTCGCGGCGGAGGACAGGATTTTGCAGGATCCCGCGCCTTCGGTCGCCGTAACCGAGTTGGCCGATTCGAGCGTCAACATCCTCGTTCGTCCCTGGGTCGTCTCGGGCGACTACGGCGCAGTTCGCGGAGATCTCACCCGCGCTCTAAAGGAAGGCATGGAGGCCAGCGGGTGCTCCTTTCCCTTCCCCCAGCAGGATCTCCACCTGATTTCCACGCCGAACTCCCCCTGAAGAGCGAGCCAACCGCGGAGCAACACCGATCTCAAGCGAATCAGAAATCGAGCGGACGATCTCTGAACATTCGATCCGTTAGACTTCCTAGATCCCAATGGCCATCAAAACTTTTTACGACTCCCGAGATGCCGAAGACACGCGAGATTTGCGTTTCTTTCCCGCCGCGACTTCGGGGGATGGCCGCCTGTCCAAGGGAGAACTCGAGCAGTTCAATCGCGAAGGCTTTCTAAACCGACTGCCCGCCTTCGGCAGCCGCGAGATCGGGGAAATCCGATCCTATTTCGACGATCTGATCCAAACCGTTCTTGCCGCCGATGACCGACGCAACGCGTATTCGATCAATGCCTACCACCTGGTCTGCGCCGGGATCTACGACCTTGTTCTGAGCCCCGTCCTGCTGGATTATGTCGAGAGCCTCCTCGGCCCGTGCTTCGGATCCTGGGGAAATCATCTCTTCTGCAAATTGCCCGGCGACCCAATGGCAGTGCCTCTCCACCAGGACGCCTCCTACTGGCCCATCACACCTTCACGCACGGTGACCGTCTGGATTGCCATCGACGACGCCGATCCCGAAAATTCCGCAATGGAATTTGTCCCCGGAAGCCACCTGCACGGACCGCTCCCCCACGAAGACCTCCCCCTCGACGGCAGCCGGGTCCTGAAGCGCCAGGTGGTGGACCCCGAGAGCTACGGCGAGCGCACAAGCAATTCCATGCGGGCGGGGGAAATCTCGATTCATTCGGACCTCCTTCTCCACGGTTCTCAACCCAATCGCTCCCCGCGCCGCCGGGCGGGGCTAACCATTCGGTATGCGGCCGGCGAAGTTCGCGCCCTCCCCGGCCACGAATACTGGTTGCGCCCCGGGGTCCACTGCCGGGGCGAACTGCCCGAGCATTGGCCGCATCGATCGCGTCCCGAGGGCGAGCATCCAGAAAAGCTCGCCCAGTTTACCGGCGACTTCGACGGGAATCCCATGCCCGAGCCCGAACCCGAGCCCACGCCCGAGCCCGAGTGCGAGTGAGGACGAGTGAACGCACGTAAGAGCGAGTAGTCGCGCGGGCGGGCGAGGCCGAGGCCCGTGGATGCCCCTGGAGACGATGCTAGAAAGACGTGTCGTCGGATGAGCCGAGGCCATCGATCTCGGCGAGGCCCCGCTGTGCAGGCTCCCAATTCGGGTTCAATCCCAGCGCCCGCTTGAAATAGCTTCGCGCGGGGCCGCGATGGCCGAGGCTCATTTCGATCTCTCCGGCCAGGCTCAGAACATCGGTCCGATCGGGTGCAATTTCTATCGCCCGCTCGATATTCGCCAACGCGCGTTTCTCGAATCCAAGTCCGAATTCGATACGGGCCAGCACGCCGAAGGTGTCCGCACTCGGCGTCAGATCTCCGCTGCGCGCATAGGCGCGAGCCGCATCCTCTTCGCGTCCGGCTCCCATCAGCGCATTTCCAAGCTGGGCCCGCGCGGTTGCGCTATCGCGGGCCACCCAGGCCAGTCCGTCGAGAAGCGACGAAGCCGAGCGATAGTTGCCGCGCTCAATAAGCGACGGAATCACGACCTGCTGAACCGCGAACTCGGCCAACGCAACGGCAAGAAGAACCGAAGCCGAGCCCCAGACAATCTTGGCAACGCGGCCAACGCCGGGCCTCACCGCGCTCCGGGGCCTCGGCGCCTGGGATCGGGCGCGAATCAGAATGTCTGCGATTTTTGATTTGCGCAGTTTCCAGATCGCTCCATCGAGAATGAAGTGATGAAGATTGACCAGAGAAGCAACGAGCAAACCCACGGTCCACTCGGAGACTTCCCCGCCGAGGAGCTGCGGGGCGAAAATCAGGGCGGGTACGAACCACGCCAGGTTGCCGGCAAGCAGGGTCTTGAGCAGATATTGCCCAGTGCTCGACCCGCCCGATTCGGTTCGAGCATAGAAGCTCGTAATCCACAGGTATTGGACCGCATGGGCGACCACCACCCAATTGAAGTAAAGCGCGCGGTAATCGAAATCGAAGACCTCCACTCCGCCGGGCGAGCCGAAGTAGCGCGCAAGGTCCGGCGCGGTGAACCAGAGGGCCTGGGAAAGGGCCAGCAAAGCGATGGGAAGCAGGTCGCGGAGCCGCCCGCGAAGCAACATCAACCGCCCGGC
>DUCH01000192.1:3964-4222 GCA_012959865.1 Myxococcales bacterium
GAAAACCATTCGGGGATTCCGATGCGCGCTAGGTGAACACCCCCCTCGGCAAGGCCACGAGGGTTTCCATCGGCCTGGTGCATGACCAGGAAAGTCAGCGCGTACGAGAGAACAAAGGAGCGATGAAGCCAGCGTTTGGCCGCCTCGGCGTCTACGCCACGGCGGCGCATGAACATGACCGCGATCCCGTAATTTTGCCCGGTGTAGTGCCAGGGAGACCAGGTCAGGTAGGCGGTAAACAGAAGCGTACCGACGGCC
>DUCH01000192.1:4384-4667 GCA_012959865.1 Myxococcales bacterium
GTGGGGCGTTGAGATCAAGAAGATCAGCAGCGGCGCGAGGTACAGGGGCTGCAGGCTGCGAATTGCAGGGCCGGCGAAGACCAGGGCGGGAAAGAGCAGCAGATACCAGGCGCCACACCCCAAGAGGAGGTCACGAGAAAATCCCCAGAGCCAGCGGGGCTGCGTGGGCGATGCCGCGGTCATCGGGACAATATACCCTCTCCCCGAACGCTCACCGTCCCAACAAAAAATGCCGGGCGACCCGTGGGCCGCCCGGCATCTCTGTACTCGGGCTCAACGTGAG
>DUCH01000193.1 GCA_012959865.1 Myxococcales bacterium
CGCAACCACCGAGTCCTCCATACAGACGCTGGCCACGAAATAAGGGGGGCGCAAGCGCAGCCCAACTGGCGTGCGGAGCCCCAACCACCAGCGGACTGAAACCATTGCCGTGTGCACCGAGGGTGAGGCGGATATCCGCCATGCCGTGGCCCAAGGCGAAGACGCCAAAGACCAAATTCGCGAGGGGTGCAAGTGGGCCAGTTCGGTCCCTACGGGTACTCGGCACCGTCACGGGTCTCCCCATAGAAACTTCACAGACTATCCATACCCGGATCGCGTGCCTGAAGGCAGCTTGAATGTACTATCCCCCACTTCCTGTAACCGCGAGGACCTCCGATGCAAATCCAGCAACCCCCGCCCGAGGTCGCCCGAGTTGGCCTTAGGGGGATCAAAATGGTGGCAACCGCAGACGGCGAGTTTCACACCCTCGAGCGCGGACTTATGGATGCGGCACAAAAGCACATCCTGGGCACGCAGTTCGAGCTAGACGATCTGGAGTCGATCACCCCACGCGAACTCGCTGATGGAATACCGGAACCGCTCAGAGAGCAAATTTTCAATGGGTGCTTGATCTCCGCCCTCATCGACGGCGAGGCATCCAGCGCCGAGAGGTTGCTGCTGGATGAGTACGCCGAGGTCTTTGGCATCAAGAGCCCGGAGCTCACAAACCTGCACCGGCTTGTCGACAATCATCTGCTTCTGTTCCGATTTGATGTCGCCCGCCGCTCGTTCTTGGGTCAGCGAGTTAAAAAGTTCGTCGCCGAAAGTGGGCTTCGTGGGATCTCGCATCTGATTCAAGGATTACGCAAGGCCGAGAATCAGGAGGTGGCCGATCGCTACCGAGGTCTCGGGGATTGTGCCGAAGGCACTTTGGGGCGCAGCTATCTCGACTTCACTCGCAAGAACGGCTTCTCGGTGCCTGGCGAGATCGGCGGTCCGCCCGAGCCCGTTGTATTTCATGATTGCCTACACGTGCTGGCTGGGTACGAAACATCTCCACTCGAAGAAACTCAGATCGCCTCGTTTCAAGCCGGCTTAATGAAGAAGCAGCCCATGTTTGGAATGTTTTTCATGCTGGCACAGTTTCAACTGGGCATTCAGGTGACGCCCGTTGCCGACGCCGAATCCATGCAAGTCGACCCAGATCTGATGCTCAAGGCCCTCGTACGAGGCACCCAAGTCAATCGAGACCTAACGGCCGATTGGGACCCTTGGGACGATTTCGAAAAACCGGTCATCGAACTGCGGAGCGCCTACAACATCCTGCCACGATAGATCCGAGCGCACTCCGGGAGTCGGTGAGTGCACGGGGCACTAGCCGCGAGCCCGAACGCAAGACCCGAACCCTGGCAGCCGCGGGCTGGAGCGAAATCCACGGCATCGCGGCCCTCTGGTCCCAAGGTGCGTTTGGTAATACCATCGGTACCCCGCTCGATTCCATCCTCAAGGCCGCATTGGCCACGCGCTTTCCCTCTCACGCGCTCGAAGGAGATCCCCCATGACGGAGAACATCTATCTGCAGGACAACATCTATCTGCAGGACAACTACGCGCCCGTCGCCGACGAGACGACCGCGTTCGATCTCCCCGTCAAAGGTGAGATCCCGGCGGAGCTACGCGGTCGACTGATGCGGATCGGTCCCAACCCAGTCACCCCGCCCGGCCCGAACCATCATTGGTTCGTCGGGAACGGGCTCGTTCACGGACTGCAGCTGCGCGACGGAAAGGCCGAGTGGTACCGGAGTCGTTATGTTCGCGACGATGAGGTCTGCGAGGCGAAGGGCTGGCCCCAGACTCCTGGGCCGCGCTACAGCGAGATCGGCAGCGGCGGCGCGAACACTAATCTGATCGCCCACGGCGGCAAGACCTTCGCGATCGTCGAGGCGGGCGGCAACCCAGTCGAGCTGACCAATGAACTCGAGACCGTCACGCGCAGCGACTTCGACGGAACGCTCCCAGGTCCGTTCTCTGCGCATCCCAAGCGCGACCCCGACACCGGCGAACTGCACGTTCTCGGCTACCACGTCGGGCTGGAGGCGCTCCACTACAACGTCGTTGGTATCGACGGTCGGGTGCGCAAGACCGTCGAGATCCCAGTTGCCGGCAAAACCATGGTCCACGACTGCTCGATCACCGAGAACTACTTCATCGTGTTCGACATGCCGGTGCTGTTCGATCCGGACCTGCTCGAGCGCGGACTCCCGCTGCCCTATCGCTGGTTCGATGACTACGGCACGCGCGTCGGCCTGCTCCCCCGGGAAGGCAACGCGGAAGATATCGTTTGGCACGAGGTCGAACCGTGCTTCCTGTTCCATCCGATGAACTCCTATGAGGATTCCAACGGCCGTGTGGTTCTGGACGTGGTGCGGCATCCGAAGATGTTCGCGACGGACCTGACCGGCCCGAACGATGGCCGACCGACCCTCGACCGCTGGTTGATCGATCCGAAGGGCGGCCCGGTCAAGGAGACGCGGCTCGATGAACGGGGCCAGGAATTCCCGCGCCACGACGAGCGCCTCATCGGCAAGCCCTACCGCTACGGCTATACGGGCCACGTCGGCGAGGGGCTCCTCTTCGGGGGTCTCCTCAAGCACGACCTCCAAACCGGAGAGACGCTCGAACGCAATGAGGGCGAGCATCGTCAGTTCCAAGAGCCAGTCTTCGTGCCCCGCCACGAAGGCGCGGCCGAGGATGACGGATGGCTACTGAGCTACGTGCACGACAAGCGCCGCAATGCTGCCGACGTCGTGATCCTCAACGCACAGGATTTCCAGGGGGATCCGGCCGCGGTCATCGAGCTGCCGTGCCGCGTACCGTTCGGCTTCCACGGCAACTGGGCGCCCGACGCCCCGTAACCGACCTCTAGGTAGCTGCTTGATATAGCGCCCGTACCCGGACGTTGTGCGAGAACCTAGCTTGAATGGCTTGTCCTCCACCGATTTCAAATTTGCAGTCAGTGCTGCGGGCGCGTAGATGGCCTCGACGACTACGCGTTGCTGAAGGCCCCGATGGCTTGGTCGGTCAGGGACATTGGGGTACCTGACCCTGCACGGAAAACTGGGCTCAAGGGAGGAAGAAAATTTTTCTCCGGGAGTTCAGAATGTAAAAAAGGAAGAAGACGAGAAGACGATTCGCTGAAGAGTTCAAAGCCGAGACCGTGAAACTGGTCGAGCAAAGCGATCGTTTGATGGCCGAACGCTTCTTCCAGGCTAGGACGCCGGTTCCACTCCATCGGCAGCAGTTAGTTGATTGCAGATAGCGTCAGCAAGCAACTGCCCCGCGATGAGATGCCCCTTCGAATTCCAATGGCCGCCGCACGGGACGGAGTTCTCGAAACCGTGCAGACAAGTCTCGTTCTCAGTCGCGTAGGTGACGAAGGGTTCCGCAAGACTCAGATGTTCGATGCCAATATCGGCGGCGAATGAAGAAATCCGCCTGTTCCAGTAGTAGAGATCACTTGTCCTCTCGATCTCGAGCCGGCGTTTCAAATATTCGGGATCGGGGTGGACCTGGTGTCCGCTCGTCGTCACCAAGAGTAGAAAGTCACGGTCGTGCGCCGCTACGTCTTCGGCAACGCGAGCCAGCAGCGCCTCAGTGAGGCTCCAGGCTTCTCGTACCGTCTCCGTTTGGGGTGGCTGATTGAATTTACCGGCCCAGCTTTTCAGCAGGGCGAGCCCGGTTCTTCGGTAGTACTCCGTGCGAATCTCCAGGAGCAACTGAAGAACCCGTGAGTTCTGGATCAGGTTTCTCCGCAGGGAGACGAGAGGCGACATCCGCCTCAGAAACCCAGGGCTCGTCTTGAAAGAATCGTCCAGTACTAGGGCACCACTATCGTCGAAGACATAGTACGGCTTTAGATGGGTGGAGCCGTAGGCAGGGTGGTTGTCCGTTATATCATTGGGCACGAACGCCAGAAGTACGAGATCCGGATCGTAGTCCCAGACGATGTTACCCAGGACCTCGAGTTGCTGAGCAGTTCCGAATCCCGAAATCGCAAAGTTCAATGGTACGGGAGTGCGCCCCGATAGTGCCTCACACCCTTGCAACTCTCGTCGGGCGACATTCCAGTAAGTGTCTTCGAAGGGTACCTGCAACGCTTCGGTCATCGAATCACCCAGCAGAGCGAAGCGAAACTCCCCGTCGGGCTTGCTCTTCGGGTGATCATGGTCTCGATAACCGATCGAATTGACCTCGATGTACCCCCGCCCTTCATGGGTATACCATGCCTTCAAGTTCGGCCACATACGAGCCCCGGCGATCGGATCCGGGACGAAAAAAATGGGATAACTGATGCCAAAGCTCCGCAGTCCGACCTCAACAGAAGCAAGCCCAATCGCAACACCGATTGCGATCTTTATCAGAGCCAACACGAAGGTCCGCAGGAGATACACCCCAATGAGAGTAGGAGACAAAATTTTTCCAGACCCAGTGATACCACATCCCTCGGCTCAGTCGTGAAATTCTAGAGAGTTCAGACTGGGACGCCCGCCCTGGAATCCCGAACTCAAGAACTGGCGGGAGTGGCGGAAGTGGCAGGCCCAACCGTCCCGTAACCGACCGTGGCCCAGGCGGCCTCCAGCCCTAAGACCCCCGCTCGGGCCTTCACCGAGAACCCTGTCTGAATGCCCTATCCTCAGAG
>DUCH01000194.1:0-10241 GCA_012959865.1 Myxococcales bacterium
AGGGGTAGGGGTAGGGGTAAGGCGGGTAGGGGTAGAGAGGTGGGGGGTCGGCGACGGCTGACCCACCGAGTCTACACGACGCCAACCCTTGAGATATGGGACGTCGCGTCGCCGATCGCCTCGGCGGCGGTCCGACCCGCATTCAAGCCCCGGTTGTCGAACCGACCGCGCTCGGCCTAGGATGGATCAGGGCCAGGGAGCGTCCGAGTTCCGTCGGCGTCGGCGGTGGAAGCCGCTCCCAGGTGGTCCTGTCGAAAGGGGAGCGGGGTGACCGACCAGGAGCGCGTTGAAGTGCGTGTGAGCCCGATTCACGGCCGGGGCGTTTTTGCCCTTCGCCGCCTGCGGGCCGGTGGCCATATCGCAACTTTTGAGGGACGTCCCACCCAGCGCGACGGCATCCACGTACTTTGGATTTTCGAGGACGACGACGAGGATCGGGAGATCGGGATCGAGGGGCGTAACGAGCTTCGATTTCTCAACCACTCGGTGAATCCCAACGCCGAGTTCCTCGGGTTGGAACTTCACGCGACGCGCAATATTCAGCCGGGCTACGAGGTGACTATTCACTACGGCGAAGCCTGGGAGGATGCGGACTGAGCCCGGGTTCCGTCGGCTATGCGGGTTCGCGTTGAGCGCTTCAGAGCACCCGGTCGAGGATTTTCTCGGGGTCGGTTTCGCCGGTTTCCTCCTGATAGCCGCGGCAGCGTTCGAGGACTTCGGCGAATTCGGGTCCGGGCGAGATGCCGCGCTTCATCAGATGCCGGCCCTGGACGATGTCCACCTCTCCGTTTTCGGCGACGCCCAGCGCACGGGCCGCCTCGAGGAAGCGATCGCCATCGGGGAAGACCCGGGCCAGCGCTTCTTCGGTGGTGCGTCCGAGGTGGTCGGCCCGGGCGACCCGGGCCAGCAATTCCATGGATAGCTGAGCGGCTTCCAGTCGCCGGGCCAATCGGCGGTAGCCACGGGGTCCCGCCGAGCCGCGAGGGTAAAGGGCGGGCGCCAGATGGTGCTCGACCAGTCCGGCCACCTTGCGGACGAGCCGTGCGGGCGCGCGCATCCCCTCCAGAAACGCCACGGAGGCCTCGATTCCCAGGGCTTCGTGTCCTCGAGCGCTGATCTGTTCCCCTTGCTGCTGGGTTCCTTCGGGTTTCCCCATGTCGTGACACAGGGCGCCAAACATCAAGGCAAGGTCGTCTTCGTCCCCCCGCCGCAAGGCCGCGGCTTCGTCCACCACCATGAGGGTGTGGACCCAGACGTCGCCCTCTGGGTGCCAACGCGTGTCTTGGGGGACACCGCGCAGCGCGTCGAGTTGGGGAAAATGAACCAATTGCTCGGTCTTTTCGAGGATGCGAAAGGCCGTCGAGGGAGCGGCCGCCCGCAGTAGGAATTTGCGGAACTCGTCAAAGATCCTTTCGCGGGCCACCGTCGAGAGATCCTGCCGAGCGCTCAAACCGATCAGCTCGTCGTCGGGTTGCATTTCGAGCTCCGCCGCAATGCGGGCGACGCGCAACGCCCGCAAGGGGTCGTCGCCGAAGCGCGCGGGGTCGGTGGCCCGCAGCACTCCACGGGCGAGATCCCTGCGTCCGCCGTGGGGGTCGAGGATCTCCCCGGTGAGAGGGTCCATCCCCATGCTGTTGATGCTGAGGTCGCGCCGCCGCGCCGCCTCGGGGAAGTCGAGGTCCGGACTTTCGGCCACCGCGAAGTCGATGTCGAGGCCCGGGAGCCGAAGCGACTCGAAGCTCTGCCCCATACGAATTGGATGACCGAATTCGGTCAGGTATTCGGCCAACTGATCGAGCGTGCAGCCGAGGACCTCGACATCCCGGTCCCGGGAAGGACGGCCAAGAAAGCCGTCACGCACCGAGCCGCCCACGATCAGGGCGCGACAACCCGTTCGGGCCATGTGCTGCGCGATGGCCGCGATGGCGTCCGCCGGGTCCCGCTGTGTCTTAGGGGGCATGGTGCCAAGACTGCCATAGATGCCCCGCTCCACCACCATGCCGGGTCGGGTTCGGAGAATCGCTCAGGCGAAGCGGTGCAAATTTCATTTCATATTGGGCGCTCGGCCGCGCTGGGCGAGCATCACATAGACGGCGCCGCGACCCCCGTCGCGGGGTTGAGCCGGGGCGCACGCCAGGACGATCTCTGCCAGCGCCGGGTCGGTGAGCCAATCGGGTAGGGCTTCGCGCAGCCGGGCCACGCCGCTCTGGGAGTGGTGACCTTTGCCGTGCACAATCAGCACGCAGGTTTCTCCGGCATCCGCCGCCGCGATCAGCTCTTCCCGGACGCGCAAGCGGGCCGAGGGCAATTTGTCGCCATGAAGATCGATTTTCACCCGATAGGGGAGATTGCCCCGGCGCAGCCGAGTGAACTCCCGCTGACGGATTGAGGAGCGCCGCCCGAGCAGGGGTTCGTCGGGGTCGGGAAAATAAAGCTCGTGCCCCGAAGCCTTTGGCGCCTCGACGGGGTCTCGCCCGCTGGGCTCGGAAATCTCGGGGGCGACTCGGGGACCCGGCGCGAGGGGTTCGAGCGCGTCGATATCGCCGGCGAGATCGGCGAAGGAGGGCGACTTGCCCGATGAATCCGAACCGTCTTTACCGCCCGCACCCGTCATTTCGGATTTGCCCGGGCGGTTTCGCGAAGCCGGTCGCGATGGGGGAGGCCGCTGGCCTCGCCCAGCAGCGCTAGCGCCTTGCGGGTGGGCCCGCCGTGGGGCAGCGCGGCCAGACCCGAGGGCGCCAGCCATCGGTGGGCGTCGAAACCGCTGCGCTTGACTCGGCCCGAAACGCTGGCCGCGCGAAACACATGCAGGCGCAACCGCCGATGGCTGAACAGATGTTCGACGGTTCCCGCAGCCTCGAGGCCCGCGGCCTCCAGGCCCAGGGATTCGGCAAGGCAACGTCGCAGCCCGTCCGCCGGAGCCTCGCTCAGTTCCAAATCGCCTCCCGGCAGTTCCCAAAGGCCTCCGAGGAGACCACCCTCGGGCCGACGCACGCCGAGCACACGCCCTCGGCGTTCGATCCATGCCACGGCGGCTTCAACCCGGCGCACGGCGGTGCGCTTTTTCTTGATGGGCAGCCGCGCGACCTCTCCGTCCGCCCGGGCCGTGCAGTCACCGCCCAGGGGACACGCGCCGCAGTTCGCCGATCGGGGGGTGCACACCGTGGCGCCCAACTCCATCAGGGCTTGGTTGAGATCCCCGGGCCGGGGCCCCACCACAAGCGCGCCGGCGAGATCCCAAAGATGGCTCACGGTTTGGCTTTCGCCGACGTCAGCTCGGATCCCCAGGAAGCGGGCCAAGACCCGGATCACATTGCCATCGACCACCGGCTCCTCGCGGTCGAAGGCGATGGAAGCCAGGGCACCCGCCGTATAGCGCCCGATGCCCTTGAGCTCGCGCAGGGCCTCGGCTTGATCCGGGAGCCGTCCTCCCCAATCGTCGATAACGCTTTGCGCAGCGCTGTGGAGGTTGCGGGCCCTGGAGTAGTAGCCGAGACCGGTCCACAGGGTGTAGACGCTTTCGAGATCGGCATTGGCCAGACTCGCCAAGTCGGGGAAGCGCGCAAGGAAGCGCGCGTAGTAGGGAATGACCGTATCCACCCGAGTCTGCTGGAGCATGGTCTCAGAAATCCAGATCGCATACGGGTCCCGGGTTCGACGCCAGGGCAGGTCGCGGGCATTGGCGTCGTACCAGTTCAGCAGTCGGGACCGGGCGCGGCGGAGCTGCGCCTGGGTGCTCGAGGCATTCATTTTTTGAGACTTTGCGCGCATGGGATTTCCTGACCGCCAGCGGGTCTGCATGTCATACCACGACTGGAAGGGTTTTCTCCAGCAGGATTTCACGGCTGCGAACCCGGGCCCGGACCGCCCGGATCTCAACCCCTCGTTCCGCCGCAACCCGCAGGGCTTCCCCGTACGCGGGATCGATCTCTTGGGCGCACTCGACCCGCTGACAATCCCCGCGCTGGACGACAAAGAGGAGGATCGCCCGTTGGCCCTGGGCACGGAGAGCGGTCAGGGTTTCCAGATGCCGCCGCCCCCTGGTGGTCACCGAATCGGGAAAGCGCGCGGTATCGCCCCGGGCCAGGGTGACGCTCTTGACCTCGAGCCACGCGGGTCTGGGATCCGTCGCGTGATCGCTGAGCCCGAAATCAAGGCGCGAGCCTCCGGGTGCCGCGACCTCGGGCCGAAAGGACGCGTAGCCGCCCAGGCCCGGGAGCACCCCCGCCGCTAGGGCGCGGGCGACCAACTGGTTGGCCCGCAAGGTGTGGACCCCCACCCAGATGCGTCCCACCCGAACCATTTCGAGGGTCTGAGGCAATTTGCGCTTGGGATTGTCACTGGTCGAGCAGCGCACCGCAGAACCGGGTCGGTCGGTTCCCGTCATTGCGCCGGGATTGGGGCAGTGGACGGTAAGCACCTGCCCCGATTCGGTTTCGATATCCGCGAGGAAGCGCTTGTAGCGGCGGATCAGCCGACCGCGGAGCTGGGCCTCGATCGGTAGCCTCAGGATCGCGGCGGCTTGAGCCGAACGTCGATATGGCTGCGCACCCATTTTGGATCCCACCACTCCATGGGGTTCACGTAGGTCCCACCAACGAGCACCGCAAAATGCAGATGGTCGCCCCCCGCCAAGCCCGTTGCCCCCGAGTGACCGAGGATGGCGCCGCCCTCGATATCGTCTCCCGGTTCCACGTCGATTTCCGAAAGGTGGGCATAAAGCGAGGAAAGGCCCAGTCCATGGTCGACTAGAACGCAGAGGCCATAAATACCGAGATCCTCGGCGAATACCACTCGCCCCGCCGCCGCGGCGGTGATGGGTGCGTGGGCGGTGGACGCCAGATCAAAACCGTAATGGCGCGCCTGGGATACGGGTTGGCCCGCCAAAGAGTAGTTGCGGAGTTCGGCGAATCGGCTCATGACCGCGGAGCCGGGGAGTTGGCGGAACGCGCCGGTCCAGCGCCGGTCGCCCAAGGGAGCCTTTGCGAGTTCTTCGCGAATGGTGGTTTCGTTGCGTCCGCGCAGGATCTCGTTTACGCCCTGGAAGGTCTCAGCGGGATCGCCCTCGGGCAGGCCCGCGGTGTGGGCCAGGGGCGTGGCGACGCGCTCGACGAAAGGTTCTCCGATTTCGATTTCGCTTTGCTGAAAGATCCGCTGCTGAACCCGGGCCGGAAAACGCACCTGCCCCTCGTTGCCCGCCGAATCGACGGCCACCACCCGGATGGAAGGCTGCTCGCTGGCTTCCACGGGAACCGCGAAGAGGGCTACCCGCAAGTCCTCTTCACCGCTGGGATGGGGGAAACCCGGATAGAAAATATCGTCGACGCGTACCCCATCTTGAGCGGTGGCTTCGCCCAGGCGATAGACGGCGGCGGCGGATCCGCCGCGCTTGATGTAGGTGAGCCCGCTGACGAGTGCCACTTGGGGTGGACGGGTATCGACGAGGACCGGAATGCTGAGTTCGCTGCGATTCCCCGCGAACCCGTCGCGCCACGACCAATCCCGTGCACTGATGACCAGGGTCGCTGTGCCGTCGGGAACACGCAGATCGGCGGGATCGAGATGGAGTTCGAAATGTTGGCGGGACGCCTCGGAATCGCCCCCCGCGAGCGACCCGCCCGGAAAACTTTTTTCGGCGAGGCTCCGCGATCCGGACTGATCGAGCAGCCGCACTTGCAGGCTGCGCGGACCGGAATCATGATCTTCGAGGTCAATGATCAGGTTCCAACCTTTGGGGCCGAGAACCACCTTTTCATCGGTCACTAAAATGGGTGCCGAGCCCTCGAGACGTTGGACCGAAAAAATTCCCAGGCCCGCCAAGGCGATGACAACGGCGATCACTCCCCATGCCCCGCGTTTCATGGCGACTCCTTCCCACTTGGATTCGGGGCGCAGTCTAACAGATGACCTAAGGATTGACGCTGAACCGAGTGTTTCCGATGCTCGATCGGATAGAGGAGGTTCCATGCAGGAACGCGTTTTTCTTACGGTAGTTCGCCACGGTGAAACCGTCGGAGAGTCGAGCATTCGCTACCACGGGATTACCGATGTGGTGCTGTCGCATCTCGGCCGCGGCCAGGCCCATGAAGCCCGTTGCGTTTTGGCGGATCAGGAGTTTGACTGTGTGATCGCCAGCCCCCTAGCGCGCGCCTGGCAGACGGCCACGATTCTGACCCCCGGCGAGGCTATCGATTTGGAAGAGGATTTTCGTGAGGTCGATTTCGGCGTTTGGGAGGGCCTGACCCGGGAAGAAATCGCCGAGCGTGATCCCGACCTCTACGCCGAGTGGCAGCGGAACCCGCAGGCTTTCAGTTATCCGGGCGGGGAGGCCCGAGCGGATTTCCGATCTCGAATCGAGAGGGGCCTCGAGCGGCTGTTGTCCCGGCAAGCGAGTTCGATTCTGCTGGTTGCCCACAAAGGGGTGATTCGGGTTCTGGTGGCGGCGTTGACGCGCCGCGATCTCCCTGCCGGCGAGCCCGAACTCGGAGAGGTTCTCCGCCTGGCCCGAATGTCCGGCGGCGAGTGGCGGCTCCTGGCCGACTAGTTTTCTTCCGATTCCTTCAGCGACGCGATTACGCTGAAATCTTCGAGGGTGCTGGTATCCCCGGCGACTTCTTGTCCCGAGGCGATGTCGCGGAGCAAGCGCCGCATGATTTTGCCCGAGCGGGTTTTGGGCAATGCATTGGTGAAGCGAATATCCGCGGGTCGAGCGATGGCGCCGATTTGCTTGGAGACGTGGGATTTGAGGGCCGCAACGAGGGCAGGACCCGGGGTAACGTTGCTCCGGGGCGTCACGAAGGCGACGATGGCGGTGCCGGTAATTTCGTCCGGACGACCCACTACGGCCGATTCGGCTACGTCTTTGTGGGAGACCAGCGCGCTTTCGACCTCCATGGTACCGATACGATGGCCCGAGATGTTCATGACGTCATCGATTCGCCCCATGATCCAGAAATAGTCCTGGCGGTCGCGATGGGCGCCGTCGCCCGGGAAGTACGTGTTCTTCCATTTGCTCCAGTAGACCTCCTTGAAGCGTGCCTTGTCGCCCCAGATGCCGCGAAGCATTCCCGGCCAGGGCTTTCGCACTGCGAGAAAGCCGCCGTTCGGCGGGGAAACTTCGTGCCCGTCTTCGTCGAGGATGGCGGCGTCGATCCCCGGTAGCGGGAAGGTGGCCGAGCCCGGCTTGGTCGAGACTGCGCCCGGCAAGGAGGAGATCATGATCCCGCCGGTCTCGGTTTGCCACCAGGTGTCGACGATGGGGCAACGCTTTCCGCCGATGACTTCGTGGTACCAGATCCAAGCCTCGGGATTGATGGGCTCGCCCACCGAGCCCAGTAGTCGCAGGGAAGAGAGGTCGTGGCTCTTGGGAAGATGATCGCCCAGCCGGATGAAGGTTCGAATCGCGGTGGGGGCGGTGTAGAGAATCGTGACCCCCCATTTGGCGATCAGCGACCACCAGCGATCCGGTCCGGGATGGGTGGGCACGCCTTCGTACATCAGCGTGGTGGCGCCGCATGCCAACGGGCCGTAGACCACGTAGGAATGGCCGGTAATCCAGCCCACATCGGCGGTGCACCAGTAGACATCGGTTTCCTTTAGATCAAAAACGGCCTTGGTGGTCGTGGCGACATGGGTGAGATAACCGCCCGTGGTATGCAGGATGCCCTTGGGCTTTCCCGTGGTTCCGCTGGTGTAGAGAATGAACAGAGGATGCTCGGCGTCGAGCTTGGCGGGGGGGCAAACCGGCGAAGCCTTGTCGATTTCGTCGTGGTACCAGCAGTCCCGACCGCGCTTCATTGTGACTTTCTGGCCCGTGCGCTGGACGACGACGACACTCTCGACACAGGGGGCTTTCCTGACGGCTGCGTCGACCTGGGCTTTGAGCCCAAAGGGCTCACCCTTTCGGTACCCACCGTCTGAGGTCACCACAAGCTTGGCGCCCGCATCGACGATTCGGTCACCCAGGGCTTCGGCCGAGAATCCGCCGAAGACAATGCTGTGGGTGGCGCCGATTCGGGTGCAGGCCAGCATGGCCACCGCAGCTTCGGGAACCATCGGCATATAGAGGATCACGCGATCCTTCTTGGTGACGCCCTTGCTCTTCAGCACGTTCGCGAAACGGCAGACCTCACGGTGCAATTCCGCGTAGGTGATGACCCGGGTATCTCCGGGTTCGCCTTCCCAGATAATGGCCGCCTTGTTTCGTCGCCAGGCGTTTTCACCCTCGAGGTGTCGGTCGAGACAGTTGTAGCTGACATTGGTTTTGGCGCCGACAAACCATTTCGCGTACGGGGGCTTCCAGTCCAAAACTTTCTTCCAGGGAGAAAACCAGCTGACGTTCTCTTTGGCCATTTGGGCCCAGAAGCGTTGGGGGTTTTTCTCGCCCAGCTTGCGGTACTCGGCCACGGTCTTCTTGTTCCAGTGGGCCTCCCGAGAGAATTGGGGATCGGGCTTGAAGATCCGGGTTTCTTTGAGCAGAGACTTGATGTCGGCCATGGCGCAGAAACTCCTTCGATAAAATCATGAGATGGGTTGCGAGGGCGTCGCCGAGCGAGGTCTACGGGGAAGCGCTCATCCAGGCTTCGACATCTGCCGGGCGCTTGGGGATGGCCTCGGTGAGGTTTTCGCTGCCCTCGGGCGTGATGACCAGGTCATCCTCGATGCGCACCCCAATGCCCCGAAAAGCCTCGGGGGCTGTTTCGTCGTGTTCGGAAATGTAGAGACCCGGCTCCACGGTGAACACCATTCCGGGCTCGAGGGTTCGGGGCTTCTCGCCATCGGTATATCGACCGGTGTCGTGAACGTCCAGGCCGAGCCAATGGCTCGTCCCGTGCATGTAGTAGCGGCGATGGGCCTCGGATTGGATCAACTCGTCGACATCTCCGGCGAGGAGTCCGAGTTCCACCATGCCCTCGACGAGAATTCTTGAAGTCAGGTCGTGAAGCGCGGGGAGATTCGTTCCCGGGACGGCCTTGGCGATGGCGGCCTGCTGGGCCGTAAGGACGACATCGTAGAGCGCGCGCCCGGGGCCTTCGAAATGCCCGCCCACCGGGTAGGTGCGGGTGACGTCGGAGGCATAGCTCTGGTATTCGCAGCCGGCATCGATGAGGAGCAGGTCCCCCGCGCGAAGCGGCTGATCGTTGGTCACGTAGTGGAGCACCGCGGCATTGGGGCCGCCGGCCACGATGGACGAGTAGGCGGGTCCCCAGGCGCCCCGTCTTCGAAAGACCCAATCCAGGGTGGCTTCGATTTCGTATTCATAGCGTCCCGGGGCGATATGGCGCGCGGCTTCCGAGTGGGCTTCGCGACTGATGTCGGCGGCGGTTCGCATGAGTTCGATCTCGTCGGAGGATTTGAAGAGACGCATCTCGTGGACGATCGAGCGGGGATCGACCCATTCGGCCGCCGGGCTGGCACCTCGCCGGCTCTGCAAGCGCAGGGCGTCCTGGATTTCAATCAGCTTCTGGTCGAGATCGGGTCGGCGCCCGAAGGCGTGGTAGAGCCGAGCCGCTCCCTCGACGAGTCCGGGCAGCCGGGCGAGAAGCTCGGCAGAATCCGCAGCTTCGTCGGCTCCGTAGTTCGATTGCGCTCCCTCCATTCCGGGCCGATAGCCGGTCCAGACTTCTGCGGCCCGGTCCCGAGGCTGGACGAAGAGCGAGTAGGCCGGCCGCCCAGGCACGGTGGAAAGAATCGCGGTGGCATCGGGGTGGTCGAACCCAGTGAGGTACCAGAAGTCACTGTCCTGACGGAAGCGGTAGCTGGTGTCGCCGGAGCGGTTGATCACACGGGCGCCCGAAACGATGGCTACGGCGTCGGGCCCCATGGCGCTCAGCAAGCGCTTTCTTCGTTCGGCAAACACGTGGCCAGTCTATCGCACCGAATTGGCCTCGGGAAAATTATGCCGTCGGGTTCGAATTCCCGCGCGTGCGCCCCGTGTTTCCGGGGCCCGGGCTATGGACTCATTGGCCCTTTTCGTTGCCAGTCCCGGACTTATTGCCCTTCCGGGCCTCGTGATCGACGACCAGACTCGAGAGCTCTTCGCCAAAACTCTCCGCGAGCCAGCGTTTGAGTTCGGGGATGGCCACCACATCCTCCGCGGTCTTGGGGTTCGCGAGCGCGATTGCCTCAAGGGAGGCGTTCGGGCAAAGCACGCCGGGATCCAGGCCCAATTCCTTGGCTCGTGGGCCGCGCCAGGCTTTCAGGCTCACGAGACGGCGCTCGGTTCGCTTGTCCATGCGTCG
>DUCH01000194.1:10282-27855 GCA_012959865.1 Myxococcales bacterium
GGAATCGGTCCGTGGGGGTTTTGGATTCCCCGCTTGATGGCCTCTAGGAGATCAGTGCCCATGCGCCGGAGGATCAACTCGCTGACTCCCTTGACGCGTCCGAGCTCTTCCTTGCTTTGCGGCTGGATATTGGCGAGGTCGAGAAGGGTCCGGTTGGCCAGAACCTTAAAAGGGGGGCGATCGATCTCCCGGGCCCGGGCGTCTCGGACGAGGAAGAGCTCGCGCAGGACGGCGAGAGGAACCGGTTCGAGCGAGCGGGAGCCCTTGATGCGGAGGTACCCGATGGTGTCGAATTCACGCTCGGGCCAGGAGCGTTGGGTGAGGGTGCCGAATTCATCCATCGCCCAACCCAACCTGCCCTTGGCCTCGAGTTCTTTCTCGATGGCTTCGGCCAGGGGGATGAGATAGAGGACATCGGAAACCGCGTATTCGAGTTGTTTGTCGCGAAGCGGCCGGCGGGACCAATCCGATCGCTGTTCGTCTTTGGGGAGGTTGACGCCAAAATGGTGCTCGATGAGCGCTGCCAAACCCACGGCGGGATAGCCGAGCAGTTGCGCGCTCACCATGGTGTCGAAGAGGTTCGAGAAGGAGAAGCCACAGTCGCGCTTGAGGATGAAGATGTCGTACTCGGCGGCGTGAAAGAGAACCCGCACCTTGGGGGACGCGAAAACTGGACCGAGAGGCGCCAAATTGGCGGGGCCGCCTAGGGCCAGGGGGTCCACCAGCCAGGCGTGATCTCGGGTGGCCACCTGAACGAGACAGGTCTTGTCAAAGTAGTGATAAAAGCTGTCGGCCTCGGTATCGAAGGCGACGATCTCCTCCTTGAGAAGATCCGCGGCTAGGGACTCAAGGTCTGCCGCCTCGGTAATGATGTCGAAATCGGACACGACCGTTTGTGCTCCCTCGCCCAATTACGCAAGTTCCCGGAGGCCATGCGGGCTAAATAGAGTTGCCTACGGGGGGGCCGTGTAGGAAGTCACGGAGGTCTTCCGGACCCGCCGATGCTAGCCGACGCCCGGGAGCCTCGAAACCCGAACTCGTCCGAAGCCGAGAATCTTGGCGCTTTCCTCGGATTTTGCTGAAACTCTGCCCTGTGAGAGCTGGCCTCGGCATAGCGACGCGACAGCCGGGCGCTGCGGCGGTGGAGGACGCCGTCGAGGCCGCGCTGGCGGGTATTGGGGGGGCCAAGCCCGACGCGGTCCTCGTGGCGGCGAGTGCTGCCCTGGGAAATCGAGCTCTGAGCGAACTGGTCGCGCGAGTCGCCGATGGAGTGGATTGCGAGGCTTGGCTCGGGGCCAGCGCCGAGGGGCTGCTGCTGGCCGATCAGGAAATCGTCGGTTTGCCGGGTTTTGCCGTAGCCGCCCTGTCGGGAATTCGAGCCGAGCTCTTCAGCTGCGAGAATCTGGCAGGCCGTGAGGCCGAAGCCGGCGAAGAAATCGCCGACCAGCTTTCGGCTTTGCCCGAGGCCGGCGATCGGCTGATCGTCTTCGTCGACTCGCTTCGCCTGGCCCTGGGGCCCCTGGCGGGGAGCTTGGGGAGGGTCGCGGGCCCGGGGCAAGCGATGGGATTCGGGGCAAGCGAGATACCCGGAGGTGCGCCCCAAATTTGGGGAGCGGGGGATTTTGTCGAAGCGGGGTGTTCGGGACTCTGGATCAGAGCGCCCCGGCCCCCCGAAATTGTCGTGACCAACGGCTCGCGGGCCCTGGGCGAAGAAATGGAGATTTCTCGTGTTCGCGGCCATTGGGTGCTGGGCCTCGACGGCGGCCCCGCCCTGCCGCGGCTGTGCGAAGCGGCGGGAACCCGGGTCCCGAGCGCTCTGACCGCGGGCACTTTGGCCCGGCTTCGAGAGCCCGGGGCGGCGAATACGCCCGGATCCGGCGTGGTTCGCAATCTGACCGGGATCGATCCCGAGCGGGAGGGATTCGCCGTTCCCGTTGTCCCAGTGGAGGGTGACCGGCTCTGCTTCGTCCGGATGGATTCCGTCGCCGCTCGAGAGGATCTGGGCATTCGCCTGGCGGCCCTCGATCCCGAGCCCGCGAGCCTGGGCCTGTACTTTTCCTGTCGCAGCCGAGGGCAGGCCCTCTTCCAACACGCGGGCCTGGAGAGCGGGTACCTGGCCCGGGCTTTGGGCCCAGCGCCCCTGCTCGGTATGATGGGTGCTTTTCAGCTGGCCCCAAACCCCTTGGGCGGGGCGCCGCTGGTTCATACCCATTCGGGGGTTTTCGCGCGCTTCGCGTGCTAGCGAGGAATCGGCCGGTGGCCGCGGGGGAGTTTCGTTATGGACGATAAAGAGGGTGCCAAAGTCTGGATCGAGGGCCGGGTCGTGGATGCCCGGGAGGCACGGATTTCGGTCTTCGATCATGGCCTGCTCTACGGCGATGGCATTTTCGAGGGCATGCGGGTCTATGGGGGGGCGGTTTTTCGGTTGGAGGACCATTTGCGCCGCTTTGCGTACGGCGCCCGGGCGATTGGGATTTCCCTGGATGGGGGCGTGGAGGCCACCCGCAAGATCGTGCTCGAAACCGCCCGGGCCTACGGACGGGATGAGGCTTATATCCGCCTGCTCCTCACCCGGGGCCAGGGGGCCTTGGGGGTCGACCCGACGACCTGCGAAAACCCCCAACAGATCTGCATCGTGACGCGGATTCATCTCTATCCCGAGGAAAAGCTCGCCCGGGGGATCGATCTGGTGACGTCAAGCCTGCGACGACCCGCCCCCGATACGATCGATCCGGGAATGAAGAGTCTCAACTATTTGAACAGCGTGCTCGCCAAGCGCGAAGCTCGACTTCGCGGAGCCGACGAAGCCCTGATTCTGAACGCACGCGGTTACATTGCCGAGGCCAGTGTTGCGAATGTTTTTGCTTGCCGGGACGGTGTCTTGATGACCCCTCCGCCGAGCGAGGGGGCGCTTCCAGGAATCACCCGCGCCAGCGTGCTCGAGATCGGAGCCGATCTCGGCATGGAAACCCGGGAGTGCGCCCTGGGCCGATTGGACTTGTTCGCCGCCGACGAGGTTTTCCTCACGGGCAGCGGCGCCCGCATTGTTCCCGTGGCGACTTTGGACGGCGAGGCGCTGGGCGGTTCCGCGATTGGGCAGACCGGGCGGGGTTCGATCACTCGGCGGATCGAAGAGGCTTTTTCCGACTTTGTTTTGAAGCACGGAACCGCCATCGCGTAAGCGACGGTAAATCGGGTTTGCCCCGCGTGATTCGCCACTGGGCGGGCTACCCGGCCCAGTGGCGGCTACTCTCGCGGTCCCGCCGCTGGCGGGTTCGGTACGGTTGAGGAGGAGAATCCTGTGCGTTGGTCGGAAGTTTTCATCCCCACCCTGCGCGACGATCCCGCCGACGCCGAGGCAGTGAGCCATAAACTCCTGATTCGCGCAGGCTTCATGCGCCAGCTGATGGCCGGGGTCTACTCCATGCTGCCGCTGGGCTATCGGGTACTGCAGAAAATCGAGGGCATCGTTCGCGAGGAGATGAACCGGATCGGAAACCAGGAATTTCGCCTGCCTTCGCTTCACCCGCGCGAAATCTGGGAGCGCAGCGGGCGCTGGTCGAAGATGGGCAGTGAGATGTTCCAATTCAAGGATCGGCGCGGCGCGGAGGTGGGTCTCGGGATGACCCACGAGGAAATTTTTGCGCATCTCGCACGGGAGCTGCGCTCGTATAAAGAACTTCCCCAAGCGTGGTACCAGTTCCAGACGAAGTTTCGGGATGAGCCCCGCCCCAAGAGCGGCCTGCTCCGGGTCCGCGAGTTCACCATGAAGGACTCGTACTCGATGGATGTGGACGAAGACGGCCTCGACCGTGCCTTTCAGGCGCATTTCGAAGCCTACCGGCGCATCTTCAAGCGGCTCGGCCTTGAGACCGTGGCCGTCGAGGCCTCCTCGGGTTCCATGGGGGGCAACCAATCGATCGAGTTCATGCTCCAGACCGACGCGGGCGAAGACTGGGTCGCCGCGTGTCGCTCGTGCGGCTACGCGGCAAATTTTGAAAAGGCCATGAGCCGGATCCCGGCAACCGAGGATCTCGCGGCGCTCCCGGCCCCGGAGAAATTTCCGACCCCCAAAGCCCGCACCATCGACGACCTGGCGACCATGGAGGGCGGGGCTCCGGCCGAAGCCCAGATCAAGACCCTGGTCTACTCGGTGGACGGCAAGGTCGTGCTGGTGCTTCTTCGCGGAGACGATTCCCTGGTGGAGCAGAAGTTGCTCGACAACATCGAAGCGGAGAGCCTTCGTCCAGCCTCAGGGGACGAAATTCAGGCCGCCCTGGGCGCACAACCGGGGAGCCTCGGAGCGGTTGGGGTCAAGGATCTTTTTATTATCGCCGACGAAGCGCTCCGCGGTCGTGTGGGGATGGTGACGGGAGCGAACGAAGACGGATTTCACCTGCGCGGAGTCGACATCGAGCGCGATATTGATGTCAAGGGCTGGCTTGATTTGCGCGAGGTCAAGGCCGGGGAAAGCTGTTCACTTTGCGGCGAGCCGCTCGAGGTCTACAAGTGTCTCGAAGTGGCGCACATTTTCAAGCTCGGCACCATGCACAGTAAGGCCCAAGGCGCCGAGGTTCTCGATGCGAACGGCAAGAAGGTGCCGGTGGTGATGGGTTCATACGGAATCGGAATCGATCGGAATCTCGCCGCCATAGTCGAGGTGCACAACGACGAGGCCGGGATCGTATGGCCGGTTAATGTGGCGCCCTTTGAGGTCGTGGTGAGCGTCATCAAGCCCAAGGACGTGAACTGTCTCGAAGCTGCCAAGCGCATTTACGAAGCCCTTCAGGAGCGCGGCATCGACGTGATTCTGGATGACCGCGATGAGCGCCCGGGTGTCAAGTTCAAGGACGCCGACCTGGTAGGGATCCCTTTTCGGGTGACGGTGGGCCCCAAGGGTCTCGGCGACGGGGTCGTAGAGTTGAAGGGGCGCAGGGCAGGGGACACCCGAGACTTTGAAGTTGCCCATGCGGCGGTGGGAATTGCCGAGGCCGTGCACGACGAGCGGCGCTGAACGGGGGATGGGTTGACGCCGAGGGAAGCGAATTCGGATGTCCCTATCGCTGCCCAGGCCTCGACCGCCGCCGCCGACGACGGCCGTTGGCTCACCCTGGCCAACGCGATCACCAGCGCTCGTTTCCCCCTGGCTCCTCTCTGCGCCTGGGCGATCCTGAACCGAGCGGTGACCCTGGCTTTTGTGTGCTTTGCCGTGGCAGTGGCGAGTGACCTTCTCGACGGGCGGGTGGCGCGGAAACGCGGCGAAGTTTCGCGCCTTGGTGGACTCCTCGACCATACCAGCGACGCCCTTTTCGTAGCTTCTGGGCTGGCTGCGCTTGCCGTATTGGGCGTGGTCCCGTGGCTCCTGGCACCGCTGGTAGTGTTGGCCTTTGTCCAGTATGCCCTCGATTCGAAGGTGCTCGCGGGGATGAAACTACGCACCAGTGGCCTGGGACGCCTCAATGGCGTCGCCTATTTCGTGATGCTTGGAACGCCGCTGGTGCGTGACCTGTTGGGTTGGGAATGGCCAGGTGCCGGGCTCGTTTCGCTCTTGGGCGGGTTGTTGGTGGCCTCGACCCTGCTCTCCATGGGTGACCGCGCGCTGACTTGGTTGCTCAGTCGAAGAGTTCCCGATTTGCCCGGCGAAGAAAGATAAGCCCAATGGCGGCGTTGAAGAAGATGAAAAAATTGTGTTGGACCAGGCCAAAAGCCGCCATTTCGCCTTCCTGATTCCCCGGAAAGAGAACGACCCAGAGTGTGATGGCTACGGTGCGCATGGGTCCGGGCGTTGCGGCGCCGAAGAAAATCACGGGCAAATAACCGAGCATTTGGACAAACCCGACGTCCACGCCGAACAGCCGAAGCGCGAGGGTGTAGACGACCACGGCGGAAAGCAGTGCGGGGGAGCGGATGAGTACAATCGTCAAGTAGTGGCGAGGGCTGGCTTCGCGAAAGGCCTTGAAGACCGGCTTCGTCCGGAATGAAGCGCCCCTTTCCGTATTTCCACGAAAGACCATCAGCCACAGGACAAAAAATATTCCAGCGCCCGTTGCCACCCAGGGAATCCAGCCGAACACCTCAGGGAGCTGATCGCGTCCGATCCACCATCCGACGGTCGCCCATATCAGCAGATAGTAGAACTCGCAGAACATAATGAAGAGCATGCTCGAACCGACTTCCCAGCCCGGCACCGAGTAACGACGATTGAGGTAGAGCCCCATGGCGCCCTTTCCCACCTGCTCGTTGAGGATGGAAAGGATGTAGCTGCTGCCCCGAATGGGCAGCATGTCGCGATAGGGGACCCGGGTGTTGAAGGCGTTGACGACGCGCCACACCACCGCGGTGTCGATCAGGAAGAAGAGGAATGAGTAGGGGATCATCAATAGCAACCAGCGACCCCAATCGACGTGGGCAAAGACTCCGCCCAGATAGGCGAAGAGGGTCAGGCCCTCGCGCCCGGCGGCGCCTGAGAGCTTGCCGTAGAGGTATGTAAAACACGCCACGGTGATCAGCCAAGGCAGCATTCGCAGCCAAAGCGATCGGCTCACTCCTCCGGCCGCGTCGGGGCTGTTGCCGGGTTGGGGTTGATCCTCAGTCATGGATATTGGCCTCGGGTTTGGTCTTGGTTTCCTTGGAGGGTGTCGAGGAAAATTTCTTGCCCGAAGCCTCGGGTCGCGTCTCGGGTCGCGTCTCGGGTTGCATATAGGCGCGCAAAGTCTCGCTAAGCGGAGTCAACGTGATGCCCAATTGTTTGCAACACGACGCGTCTTCGATCCGGTCGTCGCTCTGCAGGATCTCGAGCATCGTTCGGGTGATGGGCGGATTCTTGGAAAGGCGTTCCATGGCGGCGGCGAAAAGCCGGGCGAGGGGGGCGGGGATCGGGAAAATCAGGGGCGTCTTGCCGTGAAGGGCGGCCACTCGGGCGAGCAGTTCGCGATGCTGGAGGCATTCCGGGCCGCCGAGGTCGAGTGCGGTCATCGCGCTGCTTTCGTCGGTCAGCGCGGCCAGGATCGCGTTGACCACATCGCGGCTATCGATGGGCTGTTGAAGCGTGCGACCCCCTCGAACCAGGGGAACAACCCGGCTCTGCGCCTGGGCGCGCAACGCCGCGGATGCAAAATCATCCGGCCCAAGCACCATGGGAACCCGCAGAATCGTGGCCGGAACCCTGCCCTCGAGGAGTACGCGTTCGGCGAGTCCTTTGGAATTGAGACAGGGATTGCCAGCGCCGGGCCGGGAGCCGAGAATGCTGAGATAGACGATGCGTCGGCAGCCCGCCTGGGCGCAGACCTCTTCCAAAATGCGACAGGTTTCTTCGTGGGCCGAGGCGTAGGTCGCCCGTTCGCTTTCCTTGATAATACCCACCAGATGAACCACGCCCGCGCAGCCGGCGACGGCTTGGCGCATGGACTCGACCTGGGCGTAGTCGCCCACCATGACCTCGGGTCGGCAGGCGGCCGAAAGGTTTCTGACTCGGCTAGCGGCGGCTTCCGAGCGCACCAGAGCGCGGACGATGGGGCGTTCGCCGCCATCTTCGTCGGACACGTCGCAGAGCCGGCCGATCAACTGTCTCCCCAGGTTCCCGTTGGCGCCGGTGACCAGAATTCTTTGGGGTAGGGGCGACATGGTTGCACCATAGCGGAACTGAAAGGCGGAACTGAAAGGCCACGGGAAAAAGGTCGGCAGGCACGAAATCGCCTCGGCTTTCCTCGGGTTCGAGGTTAGACGTTGAGTTGGAGCCTAGCCGCCGGAGACATCATCTCCATATCCCACGGCGGTTCCCATACGAGATCAAGTTTGACATCGCGCACGCCTTCGACCTCGCGCGCCTTGGCTTCGACCTCGGGCGGGAGAATCTCGGCAGCGGGGCACATGGGAGTCGTGAGCGTCATGACTACACCGACGAAACCCTCCTCATCGACGTTGAGTTCGTAGATCAATCCGAGCTCGTAAATGTCGACGGGGATCTCGGGGTCGTACACCGTTTTGAGAGCGGCAATGAGATCGTATTTGATGTCATCGACGTTCCTTGCCTCGCCTTCTTGGCCGGGCGCAGGAGTCGAGTTCTCACCTTCTTCGGGAATTTTTTCGTCGTTCATCTTGACCTGCTTCTTTCCGATCGGGGTTCTTGGCAAGAGGGATCTATTCGGTTCGTGCCACGTCGGCGTCCTGATCCAGAGCCGCACGAAGGGTGTGCCAAGCGAGAGTGGCGCATTTGACTCGCATGGGGAATTCGCGAACGCCGGAGAACACCGCCAGTTTCCCCAGGCCCTGAGTGTCGAGGGGCGAGTTCGGCGAACTTGTGACCATTTGATGAAACCGTTCGAACTCGAGTTCGATTTCGTCCAGAGTCTTGCCCCGGGCATAGTCCGTCATGAGAGAAGCCGAAGCGACCGAGATCGCACAACCGATGCCCTGAAAAGCGACGTCTGTGACTCGATTGTCGTCGAGGGCGAGAAAGACGACGAGCTTGTCGCCACAGATGGGGTTGTGGCCATTGGCGTAGCGATCGGGTGCCTCGATCGTCCGAAAATTCCGCGGCTTTCGGTTGTGATCGAGAATCGTCGCCTGGTAGAGGTCGCGAAGTTCGTCCATCAACTGAAAAGTTCCTGAGTCTCCCCGAGCGCAGCCGCGAGGGCGTCTATTTCTGCCGGGGTGTTGTAGAGGGAGAAGGAAGCGCGCACCGTGGCGGGAACGCCAAAAAATTCCATCAGGGGTTGCGCGCAATGGTGGCCCACCCGCACGGCAATCCCCGTCTGGTCGAGGGCGGTGCCCACATCGTGGGCGTGAATGCCTTCGAGCACGAAGGAAACAACTCCGACCTTGCGGCGGGCGTTGCCGATGATTCGCAACCCGTCCATGCCCCCGAGCACGCGCGTCGCGTAAGTGAGGAGGGTTTGCTCCCAGGCTTCAATGGCTTTGAGTCCGATGCCCTCGACATAGCGAATGGCGGCGCTGAGTCCGACGACTCCCGCGATATCGGGCGTGCCGGCTTCGAAGCGCTGGGGAGCCTCTGCGTAGGTGGTTCGTTCGAAACTTACGGTCTCGATCATGTCGCCTCCGCCCATGAAGGGAGGCATGGCGTTGAGCAGGGGCAATCGGCCATAGAGGACGCCGATGCCGGTGGGCCCGAATAGCTTGTGACCCGAAAAAACATAGAAGTCACAGCCCAGGGCGACGACGTCCACCGGCGTGTGGGGTACGGCCTGGGCGCCATCCACCAGCACCGTGATCCCGCGTGCTTTGGCGATGTCGATCAGTTTCTTCAGCGGGGTCAGGGTACCGATGGCATTGGAGACATGGGTGAGGGCCAGGAGCCGTGTGCGCTCACCGAGGAGCGCCTCGAACGATTCAACAACGACATCGCCATTTTCGTCGATGGGGGCTACTCGAAGCTTTGTTCCACGGCGTTCGCCGAGCATCTGCCAGGGCACAATATTGGCATGGTGTTCCAGGGCCGTGATGACGATCTCGTCCCCGGCTTCGAGGTTCTGCTCTGCCCAAGTATGGGCGACCAGGTTGATGGCTTCGGTGGCGTTGCGGACAAACACGATTTCGCGTCGGTCATTGGCGCCGATGAAGCGCTGGACGTCATCGCGCCCGCCCTCATAGAGCGCGGTGGCCTCGGCCGAGAGTTGATAGACCCCGCGGTGAATATTCGCGTAGCCGTTTTGGTAGAAATTTTGGATCGCCTCGAGGACTGCGCGAGGTTTTTGGGCGCTGGCTGCGGTATCGAGGTAGACCAGTGGGTTGCCGCGTACTTCGCGCTCAAGAATCGGGAAATCTTTGCGGATGGCCGCGACGTCGAAGGTTTCCATTGCCATCAGCGATGGCCTCCGGTTTCGGAGTCGGTTTCGTCGCCTGTACAATCCGACAATGCATCCATGACCAGATCGTGCGCAAAACGGGTCAGCGTTTCGCCCGGCAGCGCTTCGCAGATCTCGGCCACAAAACCGCGGGTCAGCAATCTTCGGCCCTCGGCTTCCGAGAGTCCCCGGGAGCGCAGGTAGAAAAGCGCCTCTTCATCGAGCTTGCCCGTTGTCGATCCGTGGCTGCACTTGACGTCATCGGCATGGATTTCGAGCTGGGGCCGCGCGTCGACTCGGGCTTGATCCGAGAGCAGAAGATTCATGTTGGACTGACTGCTGTCGATTTTCTGGGCGTCGGGTCGGACGTGCACGAGTCCACGGAAAACGCCGCGCGCGCGCTCCCCCAGGATGCCCTTGTAGACTTGTCGGCTGGTGGTGTGGGGCATGGCGTGGTCCACTCGGGTGTGGTTGTCCACGTGCTGGCTTCCCGAACCGACGTAGAGGCCGCGCAGATCGACTTCGGCTCCGGTGTCGGCCAGTGTCACCCCGAGAGAGTTCCGTACTAACGCACCACCCAAGCTGAGCGTGTGGATACGGAAACAGCTATCGCGTTTTTGAAGAACTTGCAGGTTGCCGATATGAAGGGTTTCGGTGCCTTCGCGTTCCAGCACGATGCAGTCGAGATTGGCATTTTCCTCGACGAAGATTTCGCTGACTTCGTTGACCAGTCCCCTGCCTCTACCCTCGCCGTTGTTCTCAGAAAGAAAATCAATGACCAGCGTGGCGCGGCTTCCCTTCCCGGCTCGAACGAGCAGTCTCGGACATGCCATCGGGGCAGAGCCGCTGCAGATAAATATCAAGTGGATCGGTTCTGTCGTCCGATAGTCGGGTCTGATATCGAGCACGCCACCGCCCTGGGCGAAGGCGGCGTTGAGCGCCGTGAAGGCCTCCTGTTTGGGGGAGGCCAATTCGCCGAAGCCCGGGGGCCGAACGGATTCTTCGCCGCCGGAATCGGTGGCTCGACCGAAAGCCTGGAAACGCACGCCCGACTCGTCAGCAGAGAAAGTGGACAGTGCGGGACAGAAGTGGCCATCGACGAAGAGCGCGCGCGGACCGAATCCTTCGGGAAGCGGACTCTGGGCCAGAACCCGCCGCCCCGAGGCCAGGAGGCTTTCTGGATCCGGTTCATGGCCGCCCGGTGCCGGCGGCATCATCCGCTCGAGAGCGCCAAGGCGGGTGGAGCGCCAGGCTTCGAGCTTGGGGTGGGGCAGCCCAAGCTCGGCAAAGCAGGCCAGGGCTTCTTCGCGCAGGGTCCGTCGCCAAGGCGGATCGCCCAGGGCGCTGGCGAAAGCGGGAAAGGCGTCGACCCAGGTCTCGGCGAGGGATCTGTGGCCCTCGGTCTTCATTCCGGATTCCCAATCCAGCCGTAACCCTTTTCCTCGAGTTCACCCGGGAGTTCCTTGCCCCCCGAGTGAATGATCTTGCCCCCCGAGAGTACGTGGACCCGATCGGGCACGATGTAGTCCAGGAGTCGCTGGTAGTGGGTGATGACGAGTAAGGCGCGATCCGGCGACCGCATGGCGTTGACCCCGCCGGCAACCACCCGAAGCGCGTCGATATCAAGCCCCGAATCGGTTTCGTCGAGAATGCAGAGCTTGGGCTCCAGTAGGAGCATCTGCAGGATTTCGTTGCGTTTCTTTTCGCCTCCGGAAAAGCCTTCGTTGATCGAGCGGTTCATGAGATCGCCGGGCATCTCGACCAATTTCATTTTCTCTTCGCAGAGCGAAAGAAAATCCATGGCGTCGAGTTCGTCTTCTCCGCGATGCGTCCGGATCGTGTTCACCGAAGTTTTGAGGAAATAGCGATTGCCTACGCCGGGGATTTCCACCGGATATTGGAAGGCGAGAAAGACGCCCTCTCTCGCCCTGATTTCCGTGGGCATCGCGAGCAGGTCCTTGCCGGCGTAGAGCACCTCGCCTTGGGTGACCGAGTAGCCCGGGCGGCCCGCCAACACGTTGGAGAGCGTGCTCTTTCCCGACCCGTTCGGGCCCATGATGGCGTGCACCTCGCCAGCGCCGATCCGCAGATCGACCCCCTTGATGATGGGGGTATCCCCCGCGTTGGCGTAAAGATTTTTGATTTCGAGCATTCTGGGCTTCCTGATTTTCGTGGGCTTCGTGAGGCGTGGCGTGGGCTCAGCCGACACTGCCTTCAAGGCTCAGTGAGAGAAGGTTCTGCGCCTCAACGGCAAACTCCATCGGGAGCTCCCGCAAAACCTCTTTGCAAAATCCGTTGACGATGAGCGATATGGCGTCTTCTTCCGAGAGGCCTCGCTGTAGGCAGTAGAAGATCTGGTCTTCTCCGATCTTGGATGTGGTTGCTTCGTGCTCCACGGTGGCACTGGAATTCTCTACATCGATGTAGGGGAAGGTGTGGGCCCCGCATTCGCTGCCGAGCAGAAGCGAATCGCATTGCGAGTAGTTGCGCGCGCCCTCGGCCTTGCGACCGATTTTGACGAGCCCCCGATAGGATTGCTGGCCGCGCCCGGCGGAGATTCCCTTGGAGATGATGGTGCTCTTGGTGTTCTTTCCGACATGAATCATTTTGGTCCCGGTATCGGCCTGCTGGCAATTGTTCGTCATGGCGACGGAATAGAACTCGCCCACGGAGTCATCGCCCTGAAGGATGCAACTCGGATATTTCCAAGTGATCGCGGAACCGGTTTCGACCTGGGTCCAAGAGATCTTCGAGCGCCGGCCCCGGCAGGCGCCCCGCTTGGTCACGAAATTGTAGATGCCTCCAACCCCGTTTTTGTCGCCGGGATACCAGTTCTGAACCGTCGAGTATTTGATACTGGCATCGTCGAGAGCGACGAGTTCGACCACCGCGGCATGCAACTGGTTTTCATCCCGCATGGGGGCCGTGCAACCCTCGAGGTAACTGACCGACGCGCGTTCATCCGCGATCAGGAGCGTGCGCTCGAATTGGCCCGTGCCCGCCGAGTTGATTCGGAAATACGTTGAAAGTTCCATGGGGCAGCGAACGCCTTTGGGGATGTAAGCGAAGGATCCGTCGCTGAAGACCGCGGAGTTCAGGCAGGCAAAGAAGTTGTCTGAATAGGGAACGACGCTTCCGAGGTATTTTTTGATCAACTCCGGATGATCTTTCACGGCTTCGGAGAAAGAGCAAAAAATGATGCCCTTCTTTTCGAGTTCGGAACGGAACGTGGTGGCCACCGAGACGCTGTCGAAAACGGCGTCCACCGCCACCTTTACCCCCGAAAGTCGCTTTTGTTCGGTGAGGGAGATGCCCAATTTCTCGTAGGTCCGCAGGAGTTCGGGATCGACCTCGTCGAGATTTTCGATTTCGACGTTGGCCTTGGGGGCCGAGTAGTAGATGATTTTCTGGTAGTCGATCTCGGGGTAGTCGACCTTCGCCCAGCCGGGTTCGTGTTTTTCAGCGAGCATTTCGCAAAAGCGAGTCAATGCTTTCAGACGAAAGTCCAGCAGCCAACTGGGCTCTTCTTTCTTGGCGGAGATCAAGCGGACCACATCCTCGGAGAGACCGGGGGGGATCTGATCGGCCTCGATGTCGCTCACAAAGCCGTACTTGTATTCCTCGTTGGCCAGACGGTTGAGTTCAGGATTTTCCGTAGCCACTTCAATGCTCCTCGCTCGAGATCGCGTCGCCCAAACTGCCGAGGCGAATCAACCCGGCCAGGGGAGCGTGCTGGGCGCTAAAGACCGGGTTCGTTAGATCGGCGAGAGTGATACTCGCCAGGGCGTTCTGAACGACATGATTAATGACCAGCCAGGGACTCTTGATCGCGCAAGTGGCCTCGAGATCGCAGACCGATGGGCCCTCGCTGCATTGGGTTAAGGCCAGGGGGCCGTCGAGGGCGCCGATCATTTCGGCCACGGTCAACTCCTCGGGGGCTCGCGCCAAGGAGTAGCCCCCCTTGGTGCCGCGTTGGGACTCAAGAATTTCCGCCCGGGTCAGGACCTTGAGAACCTTGCTGACCATCGGCAAGGGCAGGTCAACCTGTTCGGCGAGTTCCCGGGCGTTCAAACTGGCAGAGCGCGCACCCTCGGAGACCGCTCGGTTGGGGCGAGTGCTGCGGGCCAACTCGGCGAGGATCACGATCCCGTAGTCGGTGAGTTTGCTGAGTCGAAACATGTGGGAGACTCCGTGGACGAGCGCCGGGGGGTTCCGAGCGCCGTGGATCGCTGCCCGCAATCGCTGCGGGGAAGTCGCGGGTTATTTCCAGAAGGCCTGGTGGGTTTAGTGGTGCCAGGCGGAGCCTTAGGATACAGGACCAAATAGGTCCTGTAAATATAGGACCATATTTGTCTTCTTTGGGTCGAGCCCTAGAGCGTTTTGGCTGCCTGGGGCGACCGGAGATTCCTTCTCCCGTTCTTGGCCCGGCTTCGACTCTCTCTTCTCTCGGCGGTCTTGCCGGGAATTTTCCGCTCCCCTGCCCCTTCCCCCCTCGGCGAGCGGCGCTGATTCATTCGGGGAGGCTCGGCGCGATCGCTTCGAGGTGCCCGCTCAGGGGGCAGGGAAATCGAACCCGGTAAACCGCGTCAGGGGGAGAACGACGGGGACTCCGTCATGATGCCACCCGATCGGAGGGGCCTGGAGGCGGCCCGCCGGGCAAATTCGGGAGACGCCCAGAAGCGAAAGTTCGCGCGCGGTCTCGCTGAGATTGCCTTCGTCGGATTCAAACCCCGCCAAGGCCACCGATGAGAGGTTTCGAACCACGGGCCGCAGGGCATCACCGAGTTCGGCGAATCGCGGCACCGGGTGCACCCGGATGAAACGATGCAGGGGGCTTGGGCGCCACTCGGCATCGGGCTCGCCGATGACCGTCCAGTCGGTGCCTTCGCTCGCGCACAGAGTCACCCGCGCTCCGTCGGCTTCACGAACGCGAGCCTCTTCGCGTTCATGACGAATCGCCGCCGTGGTTTCGAGGCTCACCGTGCCTCGCGGCAACGCGGACTCCTGCCGGGCGAGGGAAGCTGCCAGCGCGTGGGTGAGCCGCACAGAGGTGGCCCGGGCGTCCTCGCCCACCACGAACACACAGACCGGCGAAAGGCAGCCGAGTTGATCCCACAAGGAGACGTCCAGGGCGAGGGCATCCGCGATGCGGTTCACGGCTTCGCCCTGGGCGCCCTCGGCGTGTACAAGGGCGAGGGAGAGCTTGTGCCCGTAGGCGACAAAGCGCTGGCTGGGCCGGATGCGGGCACTGATTTCCCGGATGGTTTCGTCGGACCCATTGGCGACAACGCACTCGGCGGCCAGAAAACGCCCCAGACTTTCGCCGTCGGTGCCCGGAAACGAAACCACCTCGATGCAGCGGCCCAGTTCGGGATCGACTGCGGCGAGGGACTCGGCGAGCAGGTGCGGTGTCAGGGGATCTCGGGAGGCCGATTTCACCAAAACCGGCGACTGCACGCAAAGGGGCAACAGCGAAGCCAGCAAGCTCGGCATCGGGATTGCGCCGGCGAGCAGCACGCTGGTCATCGAAAAAGGCGAAATTCGGTGTTCGGGAGAGCCGTTGGCAAGGGCCAGTTCCGTTCGAACGGCCTCGGCCAGGGCATCCGAAGTCCAGCGCTCGAGGGCCAGATCGAGACCCGCGTCGACGACTTCCACCGAGAAGCCCGATTGCCCGGGGAACTCGGCCCTGAAGCGCCGCCGCCATTTGGAATCCCGGTCACGCCATTGATCGAGAACCGCCCCCAAGACCGAGACAATGCCCTCTTGGCTGCGCGCCACGAGTCGTCGGCGAGCGACATCTAGGCGCCCCTTGGCGGCTTCGACTTGTTCGGCATCGGCATCGGGCCACTGGATCGTCAGGTTGCTCATGGCGCTGGGATTCTCCCGGACCCGGCGACGCACTCCCGCCGCGCTCCTTGGCGCAGACACGCTCGGGTGAATCCTACGCGAGGGATTCTCTCGGGGCGAGTGGCTTTGTTCCCCTAAGCGTCCGTGCCCAGCATTTCGTCGGCCGCGATCGAGCAGCCTCGGGCTTCGGCTCCCGGCCGTCGCCCAAGGATCTCGAAGCCCGTGGGCCCACCGCCCGGGGCTGGGACCGCACGGCCAAGATCGGCGGTCTGAATGGCGGCGACGCTGCCCGAGTTGGCGAGATCGTAAATGACTACCATGCCCGGCTCTCCGGGTTTCACTTCTAAGCCAGTTTCGGGGTCGAGCAGGCGAACCCGCGTCCAAGGAGGCCCGATTTTTCGTCGCGGCCCTTCGGGATCGATCCAGACCGAATCGTAGAACTGGCTGCCGAGTTCGGTCATTCCGTATTGATTGACCATGTGCGAAGGCGAAATCCCCAAGAGGCGTTCGAGTCCGGCGTAGAGATCCGCCGCCGGCATCTCCCGGGATTGGCCTTTGAAACCGCCGGTCTCCATCAACCGGGATCCAGGGGGACAACAGAATTCGCGACCCTGGGGGCCGAGTTTCTCGAGCAAATGGACGAAGGAGAACGCTGTGCCGCAAAGCAGGACGGGCTCCCCGCTCTCCTGAGCGTGCTGGAGGTGCTCGATCAGCGACTCGATGCACAAGTGGCCCTCCACGATATCGAAGCCGCTCGCCCGCGAGCCGAACTTCGCGACGAAAGTCTCGAACATGTGGCTAAGGGAGGACTCGGGCATCTCGGTGGCCGAGGGCGCCAGCACGCGGATGTGGATGGGCTCGGACTGCCCGCCCTCGGCGCTTTTGGAGCGGCGGTCGGGAACGAGCAGAGTCTCGAGAGAAGCGAGGAGCGAGGCTTCGTAGAGGGCGAGGGTGTCCAGGTGAAGTGCGCCCCGTTTCTGTCCCGAGGTTCCGCTCGTGCGAAAAGTTTTGACGGTCTCGGCCGACGAGAACCCGCGCAGGGCGACTTCCTTGAAGGCGCCGGTGGGAACTGGCGGGATTTCCCGCCAGTCGGTCACGCGTTCGGGCGTGCAGCCCCGGGCTTCGGCGAAGCGCGCATAGGGGGGGCAGTGGTGAAACTGATGGGCAAAGACACCCAGCGCCAACGTTTCGAAACGCGTCTCATCTCGCTGCCATTCGGGTTCGGCCATCCAGTCCAGCAATTCCCGATCGAGAGCGGCGCGGGCTTCGGGGGCCGGGCTCACGAACCCGCTCCGCTTGACTCTTGGATCTCTCGCCGGGAAGAGGCGTTCGGGCAGGCCGCGATGATCACGTCCAGCGCATAGTCGAGGGCGCCAGGATCGATGGAGAGCGGAGGTGTCATCGACAAGACTTCGCCCGCGGGCCCGGATGGAAGCACGATCACACCGCCCTGAAGGCATTCACGGACCGCCGCTGCGCAGAGATCGCCGTTATTGAATTCGATGCCGAGCATGAGCCCCAGCCCCCGGACATCAACCACGGCGTCGAGCGAGCCCAGGGCCTCACGGAGCCGGGCCAGGGCTGTACGGCCAAGTTCGGCGGCGCGCGGGACGAGTCCTTCGCGTTCGATGACCGCCATGGAGGCCAGGGCGGCCGCGCAGCCGGGGGGGTGGCCCAGGAAGGTTTGGGTATGCAGGGCTTCGCCTGTGGAGAGGGGCCAAGCCTCCATGACTTTCTCGCGACCCACGCAGGCAGAAATCGGCATCCCCGACGCGAGGCCTTTTCCCAGGCACAGCAGGTCGGGGACAACCCCTTCGTGGTCGCAGGCGAACCAGCGCCCGGTCCGTCCGAAGCCGGTGTAGATTTCGTCGACAATGAGAAGCAGACCGTGGGCATCGCAGAGCGAGCGCAGCGACGAGAGAA
>DUCH01000195.1:0-2191 GCA_012959865.1 Myxococcales bacterium
TTCCGGTAATTCGACTCTCCCCCACAATCTGGAGATCCCTGGCCGACCTCCACCCCGGGCGAACAATGATACGATGGGCGACTCTCCAGATCCTCAAAAACTCAGGAGGCGGCCCGACATGACGGCACCTTCGCCGGACCCCGCGCCCCCCCAACTCCCGCCCCGCCAACTCCCGCCCCGCCAAAGCCTGCCCCCTCGGCAAGTCGCCGCTATCACGGCCTCATGGATGATCGGCCTCTTTGGCTACTACGCCCAGGCTCAATTGCTCGGGCCCATCATGACGGATTTTCAATTGGGGGAGGAGGCTGCCGGGTGGGTCTTTTCCCTGGAAAACACGATTCTCGCCTTAGCGGCGCTGGTAGTTGCCGGCCCCCTGGCGCGGTGGTCGCGCGCACGAACCGCTGTCGTCGCCGGTGCAATCGCCGTAGCGGCCAACCTTACATCGGCGTTCGTTGAAACTCTCGAGGCCCTGGCGATGGCGCGCATTGTGGCCGGCGCGGCAGCCGGTGTGGCCGGTGCCGCTGGCGTTGCGGCAGCGGCTTCCGGGCGCGAACCCGATCGGATGTTCGCGACCGTGACACTGGTCTGGGGTCTCGTCGGAGCGGCCGGGCCCATGGTCCTCCCCTTGGCAACGGTGCCCTTCGGATCAACGGGTGGATTCTTGCTGGTGGGGGGTGTTTGCGCCCTACTGCTGCCCTTTCAGGTCTGGCTGGCCCCACCTCGGAAGACCAAAGAGGCCAACCCGAGCCTGCTGACCGCACCCAATCGCGGCATCGCGGTCATCGCAATGCTGGCGCTCCTAATCTTCGAGATCGGCCAGGGCGGGATCTACATCTTTATCGAGCAGATCGGCCTGAGATCCCAAATGACCGAATACCAGATCGGTGCCACCCTCACCGGCACCGGGCTTGCCGGCCTGATCGGTGCGGCTTTCGCGGCGATTCTCGGCACAAAGTATGGACGACGCAGCCCCATTATCGTGGGCCTCTCGCTAAACATCGTCGCCGCTATGTTCCTCGCCACCAGCGAAGATCCCACGACCTATATCGCGATGAACTGGCTCTGGAGTGCCGCCTATTACTTCGTGGTTCCATACGCCATGGGCGCCATGGCCGCCCTCGACGATCTCGGCCGGTGGGTCGTGGCCGTGGACGCAACCTGGACACTCGGCGATGGACTGGGGCCGGGAATCGCCGGCTCCTTGGTGGAGAGAGGCGGGTACGACCACTTGGCTGGTCTCGGCCTTTTCACTGGACTGACCTGTATGATCTTGATGCACCGCGTTCTGCGAAATATTAAGGCCGATGAAATCGGCGCGAGGGCAATCGGGCCGGAAGAAAGCCCTCCACCCTAAGAACCCTCGTCGACACTCGAAAGAGGCTACAGCCGCCGTCCCCAACAGAGGACACCCCCAGCGCGAGCATTGAGTTCGCCAGGATCTGGAGAGAACTCCATGATGGAAATCACGGCCACGCTGAGATCGGTGCATACCGGAAACAATGAGGACTACAGCAAGCCGCCCAGCCCATGGATCGAAGTGGACCTGGAAGGCTTTCCCGGGGACAAGCATCGAGGCTTCCAACGGACGGCTCAGTCCTGGGATTCGGAGCCAACCGGAACACCCCGACGCAACGAACGCCAGTGGTCGGGGGTTTCGGTGGAGGAACTGGAAACAATTCGGGCTCGCCTGGACCTTCGCGAGCCGCTGACGGCCACCACCCTCGGCGCGAACATATGCGTCGAAGGGATCCCCCATTTCTCGCAACTTCCTCGGGGCACGAAGCTTTGTTTCCCTTCCGGAGCGGTCCTGCTCGTCGAAGAAAACAACCCACCGTGTACTTGGATGGCCGACCAGATCGTCGCCCAGCACACGACTCGCTCCGGAAAGCCTGTTGCCGGCAAGATGTTCCCCAAATATGCAATGGGGTTACGTGGCCTCGTGGGCGTAGTCGATGTTCCCGGTGCGATCCAGCCCGATGAATCTCTGATCGTGAAGCTCTGCGCGCCAACCGATTGAAGGCCCGACCCGGCAATGGCTAGCGCTCCTTGGCCTATTCCTTCTGCCCTATCGCTTCTTGCCTATGCCTTCTTGCCTATGCCTTCTTGCCTATGCCTTCTTGCCGATGCCCGGCACAAGCATGCCCACGCGTTGGCGGTATTCGCTGTAATCAGCACCTAGGCTTTCAATCAG
>DUCH01000195.1:2251-4630 GCA_012959865.1 Myxococcales bacterium
TAGACCGTCATACCCAGCGCAAAGAGAAGGCGCCCCTGGCTCATGTCCGGCGTGGCCCAAAATGCCAGCAGAAACCCAGTGTAGATCGGGTGGCGAACGAGTTTGTAAAAAAATGGATTCCGAAAGCTGGCTTCGGGAATCTCGGCGCCCCGCATGTCGGCCCAGATCTGGCGAAGCCCAAAGAGTTCGAAGTGATTAATCAGAAAGGTCGATATCAAGACCATGGCCCATCCCAGGGCAGACACGACGTGCAGCAATACCCCCAGGCTCTCGCTGTCCACCGACCATACAGCCGCCGGCAGTGGACGCCAGAACACATAGAGCAGACAGAGGGCAACCGAGGTCAGCGCCACATACAAGCTGCGCTCGATCGTCGCCGGCCATAGGCGAGTGAGGACGGTTTTGAATCCGGGGCGCGCCATGACGCTATGTTGAAGACCAAAGAGCAGAATCAGTGCGAGGTTGACCGTTACGGCGAGCGCGGCCGATGAGGCCGCTGTAGCTGGCCCGGAATCGATACTGCGTGGCACGAGGACGTTGGCCACAAAACCAATCAGGTAGAGAAAGCTCGAGAAGAAGAAAACGTACGCGAACAAACCAAAACTGAAGCGGAGAAGACGACCCATGACTGACTCCTTTTCCCTGGCTAACCAAGAGACCGCAGCATAGGAAACTTCAACCTGGAACCGACCCGAACCCCGATTTTCTTCTCGTCCCGGGTTCCACGATGGGAGCGTCACGAGCCTCGACGAAGCCGTGCGCCTGATGGCCTGGCACCAACACGGTCTGGAAACCAGGGCCGAGGCTCCCAACCCTTGCTCCCTGCCCGGGAAAAAGACGTATTCGACCCCAAGGCTCGACCGGGTGCACCCGGTCAGTATCTTGCGGGCGACCCAGAAACCCCTCGTGGTAGGATTTCCACCCCCATCGAACGAAAGTAGGCGAACCCGAATGACCGAATCAGAAGATCGAGTGGCCAGCGGCAAGGCGTGGGATGAGTTCTGCGACTCACTGAAGGAAGCGGGGCAAGTCGTCCAATCCTCCGCTGCGCCCGATGACGCGTTCAACAAGGCAGAGGGCTACCGCTATCTGTCACGCATGCTCCGGGCCGGCCTCGAGAGTTTTCTCGAACACGGCGACCCGGCCTTCCCTCAACTGCGGTGCCCGTGTCACACCACGATCAAGATGGGCGCAGACAACCCGGACAACTACTACCAGAGCACTTCCCTCGATCCGAACTACGACTATCGGATTACCGGCAGCCGCGGAACAGTGGACTACTTGGGCTTCGGCACGGTCATTAATCGCTACAGCACCGGCGGCGGGATGAAGACCACGGGCTTTCTCGATTCCAGCGAGATCAAGCTCGGCGCCGACGGAAATCTCGAGATCATCGTGAGCCAAAAGGAGCATCCGGGCAATTGGCTACCCATGGGTCCTGAATCCAACTCGCTGAACGTCCGACAAACATTTCAAGATCGCATCAACGAGAAACGCGCGGAAATTACGATCGAACGCGTGGGCGCAGACAAAGATCGTCCCGCCCCAATGACGCCCGAAAAGCTCGACCGCGGCCTCGCAGGTGCGACCCGTTTCTTGCGCGGGACGACGCAACTGTTCGAAAACTGGTCCGAGAGCTTCGTTCCGACCATGAACGAGCTCCCTCCCGCCGATCAAGCCTATTGCCAGTCGATCGGTGGCGATCCAAACATCTTCTACTTCCACAGCGCCTGGGAGATTGCGGACGACGAAGTCCTAGTGATCGATGCGGAAGAGATCCCCGAATGCCAAACCTGGAACTTCCAGCTCGACAATTGGTGGATGGAGTCTCTCGATTACCGCTACCACACCATTCACGTAAACAAATACACCGCGACCTACCGACCGAATGGCGGGGTTCGGCTGGTGATTTCGCACACCGATCCTGGGGTTCCGAACTGGATCGAGACTGCGGGACACAGCTTGGGGACCATGTGTTGGCGATGGATTGGGGCTTCGGATCATCCCCTATTGCAGACCAAAGTGATGAAGCTTTCAGAGCTTGCTGACTAGGATACGCCTAGGGTCCTATCAAACGGGGACACGAGGGTCGGGCGCCCAGCCTCCTGGGTCTTGAACGGCTCTAGCTCCTCCTCGAGCAGCGATCCAGGCTGCCAACCCTCTGCAAGCAGAGTTTTACCGAGCTTTTCGACTGGGCGCGTCTGGGGTCCAGGGGATAGGACATTCAAGCTGGGTCCTGGCCGGGCGTCCGAGTATGGGGGTTATGTTAAATCCCTATTGGGAGTCCCGTGGCGGGGAAGCCGGTTCAGACGCTCAGATGCGCTGCCACCAGCTCGTCGTCGAGCTGCTCCATTGTCCCGCCAGCCACGAGCCGCCCCT
>DUCH01000196.1 GCA_012959865.1 Myxococcales bacterium
AGGGCGACTGACTTAACTGTCGTCGAGCATCCGAGCGCGACGGGGAGCAGGGCGAGCACCAAGATCATGACTCGAATCATCTAACGCCGTCCAACGGATCGGCGATAAGCGGCGTTGAATAGCGCCGCCGAGATCGCCGAGCCTAAAAGGGTTGATGCCAAACTGTACAGCGGAAGTTTGAACCGAGCTATTCAACGTCCGCTTCATCGGCTTGTTGGGCGGCGGCGCGCCGAGGCTGAGATGCTTCTACTCGAGAAGTCTGAGACGAACTTCGCGCAACGGGCTCGGCTGATGAGAGGTCGGCCTGACTAGTGGACTTGCGCCGCATGCCCACGAAAATCATCCATGCTCCGCAGATCGCGATCACGACCCCCGTCACCAGGGCTTGCGTTCCTTGGGCCGCGGGGAGGTGGCGGCCTTGCGAGTTGCTGAATCCGTAGATAGACCATTCAGCGATGCGTTGTGCCGCCGCAAGGATGAAGACACAACCTCCTGCGACCAACCACTTGCTGCGCCTGGCAACACTCACGACCACTCCGGTCCCGCTGCGTCGGGGCAATGGTTCTCGGAACCGCAAGCTATTGAACATCGCAACTTCGCGGATCCCGCCGCCCAACGGATCGGCGTTCAGCGGCTTGCGGCGACTTGCCACCGCGGCTGACACACCTGAAGAGCATGCATAGTAACACGACCGTTAGCGACTAAGCGTGAGCACGTCCGCTGCAACGCCTGGTTAGACCGCGCTCTCCGTGGGCGAACGAAATATCGGGACCCTGTGATCTGCAGGAAGACCGTCGTCCAAGAAACGTGTCGAAGCACCTGCAAAGCCGCACTGGAATGAGAGTCGGTCGATGTCTGTTTCATTGGGTCCCGTTCGATGTAACAGCTCCGAGTGCAGCACTACGACCTGGCCCAAAGCCAGATCCAGCGGGCGAGATGGCGCCGGAATCGTCTCGGAGACCGGACCCGCGTACTGCTCAGATGTAGCCGGGCTCCTTGTATGCTTGATCGGCCCCAGCACATGAGAGCCTGGGGCGACCCACAGCCCCCCCGCAGCAGCCGAGCCCGTACTAAGAGGGAGCCAGCACGAAATAAACGAGGGATCCGTGCGCCCGTAGCCCGAGTCCTGGTGCCACCGAAGCTCCCTTCCCCCGCGCGAAGGCTTGTGGAGGATTCCTTCAAAGAAGAGGTCGGCATCTGAACCTATCGTCATCGTGCAGATGCGCTGAAAAACGTCATGTTTGACGAACTCGAACAGGCGAGCGTTCTCTCGGGCTGCCCCAAGAACAATCCAACCCCCCGTTCGTGCGCGAATTCGCTCGCACTCCTTCCGGACGACGAGGATCTCCGATCTGGAGAAGACCACGGGTGTGACGACGTACCCGTCTTCGGCGAACGTCGCGAAGACAGATGCTGACAACATGCGGGGCCCTCGCGCTGCGCCGTCTAACTAGTTAATAACCAGTTGGGATTGTAGTCGCGATATGCGGCTTCGTCGTGCGGGAAAACGTAGTTTTGATGTTTGCTGCGATTCTCGAATTTATCAATTCTGTTGTAATCACAGGCTGTTGGATGCCCTCGGCCTTACGCCGCCATAATTTATATTTGCGCGAAATGGTGCGGGATATCGTCCTAGAGTTGGTCGGCCGGGCTCTTTACGCCGTAGGGGCCGCTTTTGGTTACGTGGGTGTAGATCATGGTGGTTTTGAGGTCTCGGTGGCATCCCCTCCGAGAAGCCCTCCTCTTGTGACGCCGGGGTCCCGTCACTGCTCCCCTAAGGATTTAACATAACGCCCATACTCGGACGTTGTGCCAGAACCCAGCTTGTATGTCCTATCCCCCCTGTTGCTGGAAAGAGTTCGGCACCTTTCGTTTGACTCGGTGAGTATCGAACCGCAGGCAGCGCGTTAAAGACTATTGGAGGGCAGATTCCTCATGCAGCAAGACGAAGGCATTCCTACCCGCTTGCGTCCGCAGGCGGAAGCAGCGGTGTCGTGGATCAACGAAACCCAGGAGCGTTCCTATGAGCTGACGGGCTTGGTCGATTACGAGCAGGCGTTGCGTGCAAAGGCCGGGGAGGGTTACGAACTCGGGCTCATTCTTTGTGACGGTGAGATCTGCGCACGCGAGCAGATTCGAGTCGGTCTGTCGGGTGATGAATTTCAGTTCAGCTTTGTCGATTCTGTACAGAGAGACATTCCCCCGCTTCTCGATCCTCCGGAAGGGGTGCGAAGCGGTTGGCTCGAAGCAGAGATGGCACGCCACAAATTCTTGGTGTTGCTCTTCTACCGTGGGTTGTGGTGACCTCCCTGTCGCCGCGAGTTACGCGGTTACGAAAAATCGGGAGTGGTCGAAGAGATTCGGGCGGCAGGAGGCGAGGTCTTCGGCATCACCAGTGAGCCGCATTCGTTGGCATCTGAAGCCGAAGACGCCTGGGAAATGAGCATCCCGGTGATCGGCGACCCACACCATGAGATCAGAGAGGATCTGAAAGCGCGTGGATGGCTTGAGGTCTTCTACAACGAAGACTATGGGCATCTGCGCGAGCGGAGCTGGGCCAGCCATCCAAAGGGCTATTACCAGCCCGCCGTCATCTCCATCGATGAGAATGCACGTGTGCTCTATCGCTGGCGGTCCGTTCCGAAGCTGAGCAACATCGCCGGGGCGGGCGCCAGGCCCGAGTCTGGGTACACGTGGGATCGAATCCAAGCTTCGATGTCATTGACTGGCGATGCTGATCTGGATGTAGACCCGACCATGGCGGAGAAAGACCCCCCGTGGCTGTTGAGCCTCTTGATCCATCTGGCGAATGGTTGGTTCATTCGACCGAGAGCGTTGTCGTTGGCTCGCGATGGGAAGAGTGGGGGGTTCGCCCGCGTTCCTGTGGCGATTCGGCGTGCGTGCATCTTTCTCGCCGCCTGGATCGTTGCGCTGCTGTTGTTCCCCGCTCAGTGGGTGGCGGTCGCGGCGTTGGTCTGGCTCATCGTCGTCACGCCCGGAGTCATCGAGCTTCATCGTCAGTTTCAATTCGAACCGGACCCGTGACGAACCCCATGAATGCAACTCAAGACAGGAGTGAATCGATGCACCCGTTCGAACTCGAAGCCCTGAAGAACCACCCCAAAGAGGGGCCGGTGTACATGGTCAATCTCGTGAAGTTCAGAGAGAAGTCGCTGGATGGCGACGGGTCGGGCCGTGATGCGTACAACCGATACGCGGCAGTCGTGAGGCCGCTGCTCGAAACCCTTGGTGCCGTGGTCATCTGGGTGGGTTCCGTCGACCACCTCGCGCTTCATGAGGGGGGAGATGTCGATTGGGATGTAGTGCAACTCGTCTACTACCCCAGCCGCGATACGTTCATCGAGATGGTGACGAGTGAAGAGTACCTGGCCGCCAACGAGCACCGCACGAATGGAACCGAGAAGCACGTCATTCTAGCTACTTCGACGATGATCTCGAACCCGTTTCCGAGCGAATAAGTACACCGCACGCGCCACTCAGCACCAGACACACGAGCTAGACCCAGTCAATCCACCCACTCTCCCAACTCATCCTATCCCGAGGTCCAAATGCCCAAAGCCTTCGTACACGGTGTCCCTGAAACCAGCGCGATCTGGGGCGCGCTCGTCGATGAACTCGAAACCCGCGGCATCGGCGACATCACCCTGCTCACGCCACCGGGGTTTGGAGCACCGGTTCCGCAAGGCTGGGAACCCAACCAATCGAACTATTGCGAATGGCTGCTCGCCGAGCTGGAAGCGCTGGGTGGCAACGTCGATCTGGTGGGCCACGATTGGGGCGCCGGTCACGTCTACGGCGCCCTTGCGGCCCGCCCGGGTCTGCTCCGCTCCTGGGCCACCGATAGCGCCGGCCTCATCCACGCGGACTACAAGTGGCACGACCTGGCCCAAGCCTTTCAGACACCCGACGTCGGCGAAAAAGCCGTGGAGGCAATGACCGGAGGCGCACCAGCCGACCGAGCCGCAATGCTAACCGGTTTGGGCATTCCCTCCGACACAGCCGCAATCGTCTCGGCTGGCCAAAATAAAGAAATGGCCCGGTGCATCCTCGCGCTGTATCGCTCCGCCGCCCAACCGGCCATGGCCAATCTGGGTAGACGTCTGGCTGACACCGAGCAACGCCCGGGTCTCATATTTATTCCCACGGAAGATCACTTCGTTGGGACCGAGCAGATGTGCGCCGAAGTCGCCACGAGTCTTGGTGCCAAAGCCCTCACCATGAAAGGCTTCAACCACTGGTGGATGTTTGGTGAAGGCGTCGCCATCGCCGCGGACGCCCTCATCGCGCATTGGGATGCCGTGGCGGGGAGCGCCTAGCCCGGCAACGGAGCCCGGAGGACCGCCGGCTGCTCTTTGTGGTTGCGATCCTCTGCTCGGTGGGTAGGAAATATAAGCCCGGTACTCCGACAATGTTCGTGTATCGGCGCGACGACGAACCCGGATCATCGAACCTTCAGCCCCGAACCGGGCCACAAAATCGACGTATCGAAGGATAGACACAACATGAGCATCATCGGTACATCGCTTGGTCTTCTCGGGCTCTCTGCAGTCGGCGTGGGCGTCTGGCAGCACCGCAGATACCTGAAGGCTCGCCGTGAGATCGT
>DUCH01000197.1:0-15861 GCA_012959865.1 Myxococcales bacterium
GGTCCCGGGGCCCCCACCGGCCAGACATTCCGGTCCGCTCGGGTGCTGGGTCGGGTGTAGACGATCTCGGCGCGGCCTGCAGCTTTGCCGAGATTGGAGGAGAAATCGGCGCCCAGAGTGGTGGCTCCGTCAAAGACGCCGGCGACCAGCCCGTAGTCGATATTCCCCACCATGCCCTGGAGGCGCGCCGCGTACTTGTGGTCTCGGGATTCTCGGCCCGGCGCAAAAACGAGTTGGAGTTGGCTGAAATCCGAGAACAGAATCCGCGCATTGATGGCGTCCACTCCGGGGGATTCGTCGGGTTGCAGGGCTAGGGGGCGAATGGAGTTGAAACGATCGATGGGATTCCAGAGCCTTCCGACTCCCCAGGGAATTCGCTGGCGGCCGACTACAGCCTCCAGACGGTCGGATTCGAAACTCAAATACCCGCGGTAGAGGGAATAGCGGTAGGCCACGGGATCCTCGCCGATTTGCCCCGAGGCATCCAAGAAGTCCCGGGCGGCGAGGTCGTCGCCGAAGCGGCCTTCGAAGGTGTCAAGGGTCCCGGCCAGCAATTCGTTGTCGAAGCTGACCACCGCCGACCAATGCGCGTTGGCCCGGGCCTCGACGCGCAGCCGGAGTCGTGTGGTCGAGGTGGCGACCCGCTTCTCCCCCACGGCGGCAAAGGCCGGACAATTGGCGAACTCGCTGGGGCTTGGAACGTTGGGCACGGCGGGGGGAAAGCACTGAGCCAGCCCGGCATTAAAGGCCTCGGGGGAAGTGCCCCGGCTCACGAGCGCGATCTCTCGGACGGTGCCGCCCAGGTCGAGATACGCGTCACCCGATCGCCAAATCTCGCGCCCGCCCGCCGGGCCGACAGCCAGTCCGAACCCTGCCAGGGCCAGCGCACAGGCCCGGACGAGCGAAACCATCACGACCCCGCTCCCTCCTCGATTCGGTCGATGCCGCCGTCGCGCAGCCACACCCGGCGCCGGGCCCGCTCAAGCACCAGAGGGTCGTGACTTGAGAAGAGAAAGGTGGTCGCTTCGCTCTGGTTTAAGTCGAGCATCAAGTCCAGTAGACGAATGGCGGTCTTGGAGTCAAGGTTGGCGGTGGGCTCATCGGCCAGGATGACCCGGGGCCGACTGGCCAGGGCCCGGGCCACCGCCACCCGCTGCTGTTGGCCACCGCTCATCTCGAGGGGGCGTTTGTCGCCCAGCCCACCGAGTTCCACCTGTTCCAGGAGTTCCAGCGCGCGGGCCCGGCGCTCGCCGCGCGGGATGCCTTGGAGTTCCATGACGAATTCGATGTTCTCGGCCGCCGAGAACACCGGGATCAGGTTGTAGGCCTGGAAGATGAACCCCAGTTTGTGCAGCCGAAGTTGGGAGAGTTCGGCGGGTCCCAAAGCGGCCAGCAACTCCCCGTCCAGGCGGACCTCGCCGCCGGTGGGCAGATCCAGGGCGCCCATCAAATTCAGCAGAGTTGTTTTTCCCGATCCGCTGGGGCCGGCGAGGGCGGTGAATTCGCCCTCATGAATGGCGAGGTCAATGCCACTGAGCGCACAGGTTTCGACGCCCCGTGTCTGATAGGTCTTGCCCAGTCCTTTGGCTTCGAGGGTTGCCGGTTTTTCAGTCATGTCTCACCGCCTCCGCGGGTCGCAGGCGTACCGCACGTATTGCCGGCCAAGCGCTGGCGAGCAGGGCGGTCAGCAGGGCGACTGCTGTGGGAATCTTGAAGTCCTCCGGGCTCAGGACCGGGACAATTCGCGTTCCCATCCCATAGGCGTTCATTCCGTCGGCCCAGGCGCTGAGGTCGATTCCGTTCGAGAGCAGGGAGAGAACGCCCAGCGCCAAGCCAAATCCGATCGCCAGTCCGAGGAGAGTGACGAAAAGCGACTCGGCAATCACCATGGCGACCAGACGCGAGCGCGAGAGCCCCACGGCCAGCAAGATGCCGATTTCGCGGATACGCTCGAAGATCGCCATCAGGAGTACGTTGGCGATCCCAAAGGCCATGGCGATGAAGATGGTCACGTAGAGCCCCCAGGCCATCTGGTCCATCATGCTCAACATGGAAGCGAGCATCGGTTGCAATTCGTCCCAGCGGCGAATCTCCCGGCCGGGCAGCGCGGCGGAAAGGCGCTCCTGGAGTTCGCCGGCTTGATCGCGCGAATGGGCGACGACCACGATTTCGCTGATGCCGCCGCCGAGGCCGAAGAGACGGTCGGCTTCTTCCCGGGCGAGGAAGAGCGTGCTGCGCTCGAGTTCCGCCAAGGGGGAATGAAAAATCCCCCCGACACGGAGGGCCTCACCCGTCATATCGGCATTCAGATCCTGAACCGAGAGTACGATTTTGTCGCCGACGTCGACTCCCAGGCGCCGGGCGAGACCCCGGCCGAGAACGGCGGTTCGCGGACGAGCGAAATAGTCGCCGTCCACCATGGAATCGGCCACGACAGAAACGCCTCGTTCGAGGGCGGGGTCGATGCCAATGACCCGGATGCCCACGCTCGCCGAAGGGGAGGTGACGAGACCTTCGCCGCGAATGCGCGGTGCGTAGCGAACTGTAAAGGGATCGCCGTTGACGGCTCGGATTTCGTTTTCTCCACCGGCGCGCAGGAGGAGGCCGATCGCCGGGTCGTCATCGTAGCCTTGGGCGTGGATTTGCAGATGGCCGAGATCGGTTCGGATTGCATTGTCGACCATTTGGAACATCATGCCGTAGAAGATCGCCATGGAAATCAGGGTTCCCGCGATGCCCACGGCGACCGCCGTGATCACGACGCCGGTCCGGCGGGGATTTCGGCCCACGTTGCGCCAGGCCAGGCGGAAGATGCTCAGCATGGGGGGGTCATTTCAGAGGCTCCGAAGGACATCCACGGGTTTGCCTCGGCTGGCGCGAAGGGCCGGGTAGAGCGCGGCGACCAAGGCGACCCCGAGTATGGTCAGCCCGGAAAAGAGGGGGTTGCTGGCCACGAGCTTGGCCGAAATTAGGGGCTCCGCGCCCACCACCTCAAAGGCCGCCACCATCTCTTGGCTGTCGGCAACGGAGATCGGGTTGGCCTGAAGGTAGAGAACCAGGGGGATGGCGACGAGCAGCCCCACCGCGAGGCCGACACCTGCCAGCAGGATGGACTCGATGTAGACGATGCGAAAGATTGAGCGGGGCGGCAGCCCCAGGGCCAGCACCACGCCGAACTCGCGCTTGCGCTCGAGCACGGCCATGAGGATCGTGTTGAATATTCCAAAGGAGACCACCAGTACCAGGATGCCGATCATGAGATACATCCCCGCTTTGTCGAGAATGACCGATTGGGCGAGGTCGGGCATGACCTCCTGCCAGGTATGCGCCTCCACCCGCCGGGGGTCGAGGGAACGTGCGAGTTCGTCGGCCAAGCTCGCCGAGCCTCCTGCATCCCGGGCCCGGATGGCGATTTCGCTCAAGCGATCGCCGTAGACAAAAAAGGCCTGGGCATCCTCGAGGGAAATCAGCGCGAGTCCCCGGTCCAGGGCGGGGCTGGGCAGGCGCATCAGGCCGACCACGCGAAAGAGGTCGTAGGCGCTCTCCAAGGAATAGGCGACGGAATAGAGCAACAACTCGTCGCCGACTCCGACCTGCAGAACCTGGGCGAGGCGCTCGCCCAGGACAATTTCATTCGAACGCTTCGGTTGAAGAAAGCGCCCCGTTTGGATTCGGCCGGGGAGGGTCGAGACCGTCTCTTCGCGTTCGGGGTCGAGGCCCATCACCATGACGCCCCGGGTGACATCGCCCTGGGAGAGCAACCCGAAGGCGTTGATGCGCGGCGCGAAGCCGGCGACGGCCGGGTCTTCCTCGAGACGGGAGCGGAGCGGTGCATCGAGATACGTGAACTGCTCGAGGGTGCGGTCCTCGAGATAGCCCGGGCCGGTGAGGGTCACGTGTCCCGAGGCCATGCCGACGGTGTCGTCGATGATCTTGTCCCACATGCCGGTGGAGAGCGCAGAGGCCAGAACCACTAGGGCGACCGCAAAGACCGTGGCAGCGACGGTGAGCCCAGTCCGCCGGGGATTGCGCCAGACGTTTCGCCATGCCAGTCGCCACTCGAGCTGCATTAGCGGCGGGCCTTCCGGAGGTTCTGCTTGGTGAAGATCGAGGGATCGATCTCGGCGTCGAAGACAATGTCTTGGATTTCGATCGTGGTGCTGTGCCCCGCTTTATTCAGGGGGACCACGGTCCAGACATGAGGCACGCGTCGCTCGCCCACCGACCGAATATCCGAGAAAAGCATCTGCCGCAGCAGTTCGCCGTCTTCGTCATAAAAATCCTGCCGGAGCGGCGTCCCGTGTTCCTGCTCGATCCATGCGACGATCTTGCCCCAGACCACCGGGGCCTCTTCGTTGGGGATATATTCCACCACGTAGGCGCGAAGATCCGGGTTGTCCTCGGGCGCCGGATCGATTCCCAGAAGGCGATGGGAGTAGTCGTCCAGGGCGCTCGATTCCTTGACGAGATCGTCGTTCGTCATGTCGCTGCCCATCCAGGATTGGAGCATCATCGAAGGCGGAATGCGCATGGTGCGCTCGACCCGAGGGATGAACATCCAGAGGTTCGGATGCAGCTTCAGAAACCCGGTTCCCGCGTCTTTGGCGGGGCTCAGTATGCGGACCATCGATCGTCGCGTGTCGCGCTCCTCCCAGGATTGGAAACGGACCACCCGGGGAGCCGAAAGTCGGGGTGAGACCACGGTCATCGCAGCGTCGAGAGTCGTACGCTGGCTCCGGAGGCTGTCTTCAGCGCGGCGAGCAATCGCCTTGGCATCGACGTCGGGGGGCGGGGGCAGAAGTTCGCCCGCGGCGGGGGTGGTGACGAAGGCCAACGCGATGCCGGCGATGCCGACCAGGGCCTTAGCCATCGCTCCATGCATTGGGGCATTCTCCTTGACGTCTTCCGAGTCGATGGCAGAAAGAGTAGGATAACCGCGCGTGCACTTCTTTCGACCCAATTTGCGATCTGTAATTTTTGGGTGGGGGGGCTCACAGGGGTGGGTCCTCGAACTCGACGTTTGCAGGGTTCGCGGGCGGGAGGTGGCCCGCCTCCGAGGAAACCGAGTGCATCTGCATGAGTGAAGAGAATCGAGTTCCCGGCCGACCGGGTTCCGACGATGTGGATCGGGACGAAGACCCCACCGAGACCGCCGAGTGGCTCGACGCCCTCGACTCGGTTCTCACACGCGGGGGTATCGAGCGCGTTCACTACCTGGTGGGCCGTCTGGTGCGTCGCGCCCGGCGTCGAGGCGCCTATCTGCCCTACAGCGCGAATACCGCGTATATCAACTCGATCCACGAATCGAGTCAGAAGCCCCGCCCCGGTGATCCGGGCCTCGAGCATCGGGTGCGGTCGATCATTCGCTGGAACGCCATGGCGATGGTCGTTCAGGCCAACCGGGTCGATCCTTCCCTGGGCGGTCATATCTCGAGTTTCGCTTCGGCGGCCACTCTCTACGACGTGGGTTTCAACCATTTCTTCCGCGCGCCGAGCGACGAACAGGGCGGTGATCTTCTTTACATTCAAGGCCACTCGGCCCCAGGGATTTACGCCCGGGCTTATCTCGAGGGTCGAATCAGCACGGACCAGCTTCTCCACTTTCGCCGGGAAGTGGACGGCCGGGGTCTGTCCTCATACCCCCATCCCCGGTTGATGCCCGACTTTTGGCAATTCCCCACGGTCTCCATGGGGCTCGGCCCCCTGACGGCCATCTATCAGGCCCGCTTCATGAAGTATCTCGAAGACCGCGGGATTGCCAGGGATGGAAATCGAAAGGTCTGGGCTTTTCTCGGCGACGGCGAAACGGATGAACCCGAGAGCCTCGGGGCCATCTCCCTGGCAGGGCGGGAGCGTCTCGACAACCTGATCTTTGTCGTCAATTGCAACTTGCAGCGGCTCGATGGGCCGGTGCGGGGCAACGGGAAAATTATCCAGGAGCTCGAAGCGAATTTTCGCGGTGCGGGCTGGAGGGTCATCAAGCTGGTGTGGGGCAGCTATTGGGATCCGCTGCTTGCGAAGGACAAGGACGGTGTGCTGCGCAAGCGCATGGAAGAAGTCGTCGACGGGGAATACCAGGCCTATCAGGTGCGCGGCGGCGCCTATACGCGAGAGCACTTTTTCGGGAAATACCCCGAGCTTCGCGAGATGGTCGCGAATATGAGCGACGCGGATATCTGGCGCCTCAATCGAGGGGGCCACGATCCCGCGAAGGTCTACGCCGCCTACGCGGAGGCTGTCGCTCACGAGGGCCAGCCCGTGGTGATTCTCGCCAAGACGGTGAAGGGGTACGGGACCGGGGAGGCCGGGGAGGGACAGAACGTCACCCATCAAATCCATGATCTTCATGTTAAGGCGCTGAAAGCCTTTCGTGATCGCTTCAATATTCCGGTTTCCGACGAGGAGATCGCCGAGGCCCCCTTTTATAAGCCCGCCGAGGACAGTCCGGAAATTCGTTACATGCGCGAGCGACGGGAGGCGCTGGGCGGCTACTTGCCCGCGCGCCAGACCGACGCCAAGCCTCTGGAAGTGCCCGAACTCGGCGAATTCCAGACCCTCATCGAGGGAACGGGGGACCGGGAGGTCTCCACCACCATGGCGGCGGTGCGGCTCCTGCAACTGCTCAGCCGGGACAAAAAAATCGGCAAGAACATCGTGCCCATCGTGCCCGACGAATCGCGCACCTTCGGCATGGAGGCCATGTTCCGTCGCCTGGCGATCTATTCGTCGGTGGGCCAGCTCTACGAGCCCGTGGACTCGGACCAGGTGTCCTATTACCGCGAAGAAAAGAACGGCCAAATTCTCCAGGAGGGCATTACCGAGGCGGGCGCCTTCTCGTCCTGGCTCGCGGCGGGGACCGCCTACGCGAACCACGGGGTCAACATGATCCCCTTCTATATCTACTACTCGATGTTCGGTTTTCAGCGCATCGGAGATTTGGCCTGGCTCGCCGGCGATGCGGGCGCCCGGGGCTTCCTGCTCGGGGGTACCTCCGGGCGTACGACACTCAATGGCGAAGGTCTCCAGCATCAGGACGGCCATAGCCACGTGCAGGCTGCGTTGATCCCGAATTGCGTGGCCTACGATCCCGCCTACGCGTATGAGGTCGCGGTGGTCGTTCAAGAAGGGCTCCGGCGGATGTTCGGCGAACAGGAGAATGTCTTCTACTACGTCACTCTCATGAACGAGAAATACGCCCAGCCCGCGATGCCCGAGGGCGCTCAAGAAGGCATCCTGCGCGGGTTATACCGAGTTCGCGAGGTGAAGGAGTCCGCGGCGCGAGTCCAACTCTTCGGAAGCGGCGCCATTCTGCGCGAAGTCTTGGCCGCAGCGACGATGCTCGAAGAGGAGTTCTCCATTCCGGCCGATGTCTGGAGTGTCACGAGTTACACCGAACTCGCCCGGGAGGGCATCGCCGCCGAGCGCTGGAATCGTCTCAACCCCGAAGCCGCCCCGCGTCGTAGCTATCTTCAGGAGCAGATGGAAGGGCGTCCGGGTCCGGTGATCGCAGCCAGCGATTATATCCGTGCCTATCCCGATCAGGTTCGGGGTCACCTCGATCGTTCGTATACGGTGCTGGGCACCGATGGCTGGGGGCGGAGCGATACCCGTTCAAAATTGCGCGAGTTCTTCGAGGTCGATCGGCGCTCGGTGGTGATTGCCAGCCTGAAAGCTCTGGCGGAGGCCGGCGAAATTGGGGCGGGCCAGGTGGCCGAAGCGATCGGCCGCTATGGGCTGGACGGTACCAAGCCCGATCCTCGAATTTCTTGATTCGGGGTCCAGCGTGGGGGAGTTGTTGGCCAAAGAGATTCTGATTCGGGTGCCGGATATCGGCGACTTTGAGGACGTCGAAGTCGTGGAAATTCTGGTCGGCCCGGGCGACACCGTCGAGGTCGAGGATCCGCTGGTGAGCGTCGAGAGCGACAAGGCCACCATGGAGATTCCCTCGCCGGTGACGGGGCGTGTTCACGAAGTTCGAGTCGCCCTGGGCGACGCCGTCTCCGAGGGCACCGTGTTGCTGGCTTTGCTCGGGGACGAAGTTCCCAAGGCCGCAGAGCCTACCCCGGCGCCCGCTGGCGAAGACCGGGATTCCGCGCCGGCGACTCTCGCCGATCCGGTGCCCTCCGTAAGCCGAGAGCGACGGCAATCGGAAGACCCTGTTTCCCCCCCGAGGCCCCCTCCCGGCCCCGATCCTCGCGCAAGCTCCGACCCGGGTCATTCACCCGGAACCGATATTCATGCGGGCCCTGGGGTGCGCCGCTATGCGCGTCGGCTCGGCGTTGATCTGGCACGCACCCAGGGAACCGGTCCCCTGGGTCGGGTTCTCGAGGCCGACGTCACCGACCATGTGCGCGGGCAGATGACAGGGGATTCGCTCGCCGGCGCGGTGCCTCCGGTGCCTCCGGTGGATTTTTCGCGCTTCGGGCCCGTGCGCGAAGAACCCCTGGCGAAAATTCGTCGGGCCGCGGCCAAGAACCTCTCCCGCAGTTGGTTGAATGCCCCCCATGTCACCCAGCACGACGAAGCGGATGTCACGGATCTCGAAGCGTTCCGCCGGACGTGCGCCGCTGAGGCCGACCGACGGGGTTTGAAGCTTTCGCCGCTGCACTTTGTCCTGAAGGCGGTGGCCGTAGTGTTGGCCGATTTCCCGGATTTCCGGTCCTCCTTGGCGCCGGGCGGCGAAGCCCTGATCGTCAAGGACTATTTTCATCTGGGCATCGCGGTGGATACCGAGAATGGGCTGGTGGTTCCGGTGATTCGGGATGTGGAGAGCAAGGGGATTTTTGAACTGGCCGAGGAGTTGGCGGATCTCGCCGAGCGCGCCCGCACGCGGAAGCTCGCACCCGCCGACATGCAGGGCGGGTGTTTCAGTCTCTCGAGCCTGGGCGGGATCGGCGGGACAGCCTTCACCCCCATTGTCAACGTGCCCGAAGTGGCGATTCTCGGGCTGTCGAAGCTCCGGGTGCTTCCGCGCTGGTCGGGGGGGAGCGATCCCGCGGCGGGCGGTGAATTCGAAGGTCGATTGGTCTTGCCGCTTTCCCTCTCCTACGACCATCGGGTGATCGATGGCGCCGCGGCGGCGCGGTTCACCACGCGCCTGGGAACCGTTCTCGCCCACCCCGGGCATCTGCTCCTTTAGGGACTTTGCCCGCACGGAGTCGACGCGGGAGAGATCAATCGGGGTTATTCGGGATCTTGGAAGTCGGGCGCGCGCTTCTCCATGTTGGCCTTGACGGCCTCGACCTGATTCGGCTTGCCGATCAAACTGCCCTGGAGTCGAGCTTCCAGGCGCAGGCCCTCTTCGAGGCTGACCAGGGAAGCGGCGTTGAGCAGTTCTTTGTCCGCGCGGATCGCGCTGGGGGATTTCGACGCGATCTCCATGGCGATGTCGTACGCGGCCTGCTGCGGGTTGGCATCGACTCGGGTGGCAAGGCCCAATTCCCGCGCCTCTTCCCCCGAGACAATTCGGCCGGTGAAGGTGAGTTCTCGCGCGACGTCATCGCGCACCAGGTGCCGTAGGGTCTGAGTTCCGGTCATGTCCGGAACGAGTCCCCATTTGATCTCCATGACCGAGAGCCGCGCGTCCGGCGCAACGATGCGCATATCCGCGGCAAGGGCGATCTGCAACCCGGCCCCATAGGCAACACCGTGGAGTCCGGCAATGACCGGAACCGGCAGGGTCCGCCAGACCCAGGCCGCGCTCTGGGCGATAGTGGCGGGTCCTTCGTTTGCGTTGTCGAGAAGACCGCCTTCACTTCCTCGTCGTTCGGCTTCGTCCGCGCTCGGTTTACGGCCGCCTTTGGCCATTCCGGCGAAACTCGCCATGTCCAGGCCAGCGCAAAAACCTCGGCCTTCCCCGGTGAGGACTACGGCGCGCACGCCGGGTTCCTTGGCGAGTTGCTCGCCGGCTTCGGTCAGTGCCTGGAACATTGCCGGATCGATGGCATTCATTTTTTCTGGGCGGTTCAGGCGAACGTCGGCGACGCCGGCCTTGAGATCGATGGTTACACGATCAGACACGATGATAATCTCCTGTTGAAAAAATGTTGGACGGGGACCTATGCGACTGGCGCACAGGTCCGATGGGCTCAGTCTAACGAAGTTGGCGGGCGGTTCGTGAAAGCCTAGAGGCCGAGTCGGGGGGCGAGAATTCTTGCTACGCCTTCGTCTGGGCTTGGTTATTCCGTTCGGGATTCGCGGGGCACCTCGCGTGCGAGAAAGTCCAAAACCGCCCGGGTAAAATGATCGTTGCGGTCGCCCGCGACCATATGGCCGGCCCCCGAGATGTCGACGAAGTGGGCGTGGGGAACCTGGGCGAGGAATTCGTCGGCGCCCTCCTGAGAGAGCAGGTCGCTCATGCGGCCCCGGACCAGGAGGGTGGGGATCGCAAGCCCGCGGGCCGCGTCGTCCAGTGAGCCGAGGGTCTTCATCGATCCTGGGGTCAGGCGTCCGTTGACGAACGCGGGATCCCAATGCCATCGGTATCGGCCGTCTTCTTTTAGCCGAAGGTTTTTCTTGAGTCCTTTGAGGTCCCGAGATTTTGGCCGATGCGGGTTGTAGCTCGCGATGGCGTCGGAGGCTTCTTCCAGACTCGCGAAACCCTCGGGTTTTTGGCTCATGAAGTCGAGAATTCGCCGGGCGCCATCGAGCTCCATTCGCGTGGCGATATCGACCAACACCAGCGCCGATGCGGGGGCAGGGCGATTTTCCGATTGGGCCCGGCCTAGAGCGAAGAGCGAAGATATTCCGCCCAGGGAGGCACCGACCAAGACGGGCACGCGCGAAAACGTCTCGCTGACCGCGGCGACGTCGTCGGCAAAGGCCAGATGATTGTAGTCGCCCCGCGGACACCAATCGCTGTCGCCGTGGCCGCGGGCATCCATGCAGACCGCGTACCAGCCCTCGGCCGCGAGGGCGGCGGCCGTGCCCGCCCAGGCGTGGCGGGTTTGACCACCACCGTGGAGAAGGAGAACCGGGGCGGCCTGGGGACTCCCCCAGGCGTCGGCGCGTAGAGTCAGCCCATCGGGAGTCTTGAAGCTAATCGCTTGGCGCGTGGTCTCGATTTCGGTGTCCACTACAAAACCGCCTTGACGAGTTTGCATTGATTCAGGTCGGAATAAAGCCGGTCAAGCTGGCTTCGGCTGGTGGCGTTCAAGCGGAAGGTGTACGAGACGTAGCGGCCTCCTTGGCTCGTCCGGGTTTCCACCGTGGATTCATTGAGGTCGGGCACATGGCGCCGAACAATCTCGAAGGCCTTGGTTTGAAATTCGTCTCCGGCAGCGCCCATGACCTTCAACGGATAGGCACACGGAAACTCAAGCAGGCTCTTGGGCTCGCCGGTGTCTTCTGTCGGGGTATCGTCCGGGCCTCCGCTCGTCATGAGCAGCGCCTAGTTCACGCGATAGTGGGCGCCGTGCTTGACGCGCTCGGCGTTGATGCCCTTCAAGGTTTCGGTTGCATCGGCAGCAACGTCCGCCCCGGCGACCTCGTCGTCCTCGGCACTGAGTTCGGCCATATCCACCCACTGTGCGTACACGGGGCGGGTGCGTTCGGTAATGATTCCGGCCTTGAGAAGAGTCTTGATCAGCACCCGGAAGACATTGGTGCCGTTGGTCATATCCTGACGCCGATCTTCGTCGCTGAAGGCTTCGAGTACGGCTCCCCTGACCCATTGCCATTCCAATCCGAATTCCCGGTAGATTTCCTGCTTCTGTTCCGAATTGATCAGGTTGAAGAGAAGAACCTCGAAGCATTCCGCCGCCCAGTTCTCGACGTGCTCGTGCTCTTCCTCGCCGAGTTGAGGAATCGTTCGGTCGGCCCAGATCTTTCCGAATTTGTGATGCGCGGCTTCATCCGCCATGGTGAAACGAATCAATTGGCGCAGCACAGGGTCGCGCGTGTCTTTCTGAATGGTTGTGAAGGCCCCCATCGCCAGGCCTTCGATCAGCATCTGCATGCCCACGAGTTTTTTGTAGACCGCGTCCGAGCGGACGATTTGGGCGAGAAGCGAGCGAAGGGTCTGTCCCGAGGCGAGGGGACGGCCCCAACGAGTGCCGATATAGTTGGAGAACCCTGTGACGTGGCGGGCCTCTTCGCGAGCCTGGTTGGCCGCATATTCCTGGGCTCCTGGGTCACGCAGGATCGAAGTCAGGCTGGCCGATAGCGACAAGGCGCCTTGCTCACCGTGAAGAATACTCGAGAGCATGAATCGGGTGCTCTGGTTGGCCAAGCGAATTTTCTGGGACTCGTCCAGCTTGTTGGCCACTTCGGTATTGAGTTCGATGCAGAACTCCCGGGGCATGATTGTCTCTTCGGCCATGTTGAAGGGTTCCGCTTTGAAGTCGACGTAGCGCGGATCCTGGGGATCCCAGAAATGTTCCTCGGTGGCCGAGATGATCGAGTCAAAAGCGTCGCTACGGTCCGCGTACCGGTCCACCTCAACCAGGGCCTCGAAATTATCGCGGTCCACGGTGTTGTAGATGGGGTCGTAATTGATGGTGCGGTCGGCCATGATCGTTCTCCAGGGGTTAAGACTTTTCAGAAAAATCGAAGGTTCCCGGATGGGTGCCGCGCAATTGGATCCGGGTGAGGGTTTCGATGACTACGGCTTGCGGCGCTCGAGAAGTATCTTCGGCCCACCAGGCCAAGACCCGGGACCACATGCCGACCAGCGCCTGGGCGAAAACGTCGGGATCGATTTCGGAGGGCATGCGCTGCTCGTCGACGAGTTGCTGACGGACGACGCTGGCTCGGTTGGCCATGAGCTGAAGGATATCGGTCTCGACTATTGCGGCGTCGGCTTCTCGGCTGAAAAGGATTCGAATCAGGTCGCGGTTGTCCGCCGCGAAGCCCACGAGGGCGGTGGCCTGGAGACGGACGCTCTCCTGGGGGTCCAGGGTGGACAGGGCCATGGCATCCAAGCGCCCGGTCAAATCGGCCAGTGCCTGATCGGTGATCTCTCGGAAGAGGGCGGCCTTGTCGCCGAAGTGATTGTAGAAAGTGCCCGCGGCGACCCCAGCGTGAGCAGCGATGTCGTGGGTTGTGATCTGGTGGAGTCCCTGCTCGGCGAAGAGAGTCCTACCGCTCCGGAGCAACCGGTCCCGGGTCGCCGCTCGGGCCCGCTCGGCAGCGGTGGATCGGGCAGCGGATCGGCGAGTGAGTGGATTTGGGCTTGGGTTGACAGTCATGTCAGGGACTGACAATACCGTCAATGCTAGTCTTCGGCAAATACGCCGGCCCGGCGGAGCCCTCGGGATTGAGTAGGGTGTCGCCCGGCGCCCGGGCACCAGAGGACTCCGGGACGGCGCAGGGGAGGGACTCGACTTGGGCCAGATCCGAACCGCAGCGCGCGCACTGATCGTTCGCGAGACGCGCCTGCTGCTCACCCATTGTCGGGACGAGAGAGGCGATTGGTACACCGCCCCAGGCGGCGGCCAGGTCGAGGGCGAAAGCCTCCCCGAAACCCTGGTCCGGGAGTGTCGCGAGGAGATCGGCGTCGAGGTCGAGGTGGCCGGGCTCCGCTACGTGCGTGACTACATCGTCGGCCATCACGATTTCTCATACCTCGATGAGACCGCCCACCAGTTGGAACTTTTCTTTGAGTGCACCGTGCCGGCGGATTATCGAGCGCAGAACGGACCGAGTCCGGACTCGCATCAAGTCGGCGTGATCTGGGCCGACGCCGAAGCGCTCCAGCGATTGCGCGTCTATCCCGAACGCCTGCGCGATGTGGTCAACCCCGGAGCGGCTGGCGGCCTGCCCGTGTATTGGGGCGATGGACGCTAAGCCAGCACCCTACGCTCAGTCGGGTGCCTGAATGGCGGTCTCCATGCGGACGAGCACCTGCTCAAGGATTTCCCGGGACGTGGCAAAGTTGAGCCGGGTAAATTGTTCGAACCCCGAGCCGAAGTTGGCGCCGTCGGAGAGGGCCACCTTGCCGCGTTCCAGAAACCGAGCGGTGGGCGATTCTTCCCAGCCCAGACCGCTGCAGTCGAGCCAAGCCAAATAGGTACCCTCGGGAGCTTCGCATCGAATTCCGGGAAAGCGATTTTTGAGTTCGCCCATCAAGTAGTTGCGATTGGCTTCGAGGTAGCCGACCGCTTCATCGAGCCAGGGCTGGCCTTCTCGCCAGGCGGCGGTGGTCGCGTAGAGGCCCAACATGCCGAGTCCCCCGCGGAGATGTCTGGAGGATCGGGCATCGAAGCGCTCGCGCAGGCCCGTGCTGCCAAAATGGGCGACCGCGCACCGGAGCCCCGCGATATTGAATGATTTGCTCGCCGAATTGAGGGTGACCGTACGGGCTTCGAGTTCCGGAGCTAGGGAGGCGAAGGGGATGTGCCGCCGGCTGTCGAAGACCAGGTCGGCGTGGATCTCGTCGGCGACCACGATCAGGTCCTTCTTGAGCACCAGTTCCCCCAGCCGTTCAAGTTCGGGTCGGCTCAGGACTCGGCCCGATGGATTGTGGGGATTGCAGAGCAGGAAGAGTTTGGTGCGGGCGTCGATGCTGTTTTCGAGGGCCTCGAAGTTGATCTCCCACCCGCCCGGCTTTCGGACCAGCCGATTCTCGACCAGTCGCCGTCCGGTTTCCTCGAGGCCGTGAAGGAAGGGGGGGTAGATGGCGGTTTGGACTATGGCACCGTCACCGGGTTCGGTGAATGCACCGACCGCGAGATAAAGGCCCTGGACGACTTCGCTTAGAACCTCGACCCTGCGAGGGTTGATGCTCCAGCCGAATCGCTCTTCCATGCGGTCGGCGAAGGCTTCCCGGATGCCCGTCCTGCCCGCGGCTATGGGGTAGCCCAGATCTGAAAGATCCAGCGCTCGGCTCAGCACGTCCTGAATCGGCTGGGCGACGGGGAAGTCCATTTCGGCCACCCAGGCTGGGAGAACGTCGGCGGGATAGGCGTGCCATTTTTCGCTCTTGCGGCTGCGGAGGATCTTGATGTCGAGTCCGTCGAATTGGGCTCCCGCCATGGCTTTTCCTTTGAGTGGTTGGGTTGAATCGCGCGAGGAAGGTTCCCAGCGCCGCCGAACGGTAGCCGACAAGACAGTTCCACTCTAGATAGGCGCGGCCTGGGGCGGGGTGCTACGAAGTGGCGAAGACAAGCGGGCACTCGAGATTCGACGGGGTTCAGCGCCTCCGTTCCCGGATGCGCAAACGCCTTGGGTAATCGTGCGCGCCCGGCTTTCGCGGTCGACAGGGGCAAATGCGCTCCCTAGGCGCCGAACCGGGTGAGAATAGAGCCGCCCAAGGGGTGAACCAAAGCGTGAACCTAGGGACGATTTGAGGGGAGAAATGGCGGGAGCATCCTACGACGTAGTGGTGATTGGGGGCGGACCGGGGGGCTATCCGGCGGCGATTCGGGCGCGGCAACTCGGACTCAGCGTCGCGTTGGTCGAGCGCGAACACTTGGGCGGGATTTGTCTCAACTGGGGATGCATTCCGACCAAAGCGCTACTGCGTTCGAGTGAAGTGGGCCATATGCTGTCAAGGCTCGAGGAATTCGGATACTCGGCCAGCGATATTCAGTTCGATATCGGGGCGGTGGTCAAACGTTCGCGCAAGGTTTCCAAGCGATTGGCGACGGGAATCAAGGCCTTGCTCAAGAAGAACAAGGTGGACGTCTTCGAGGGCGTGGCCCGACTGGCTGCGGCCGGAAGCGTTGTGGTCGAAAAAGACGGTGAGATTTCGGCGGAACTCGAGGCGCGAAACGTAGTGTTGGCCACCGGCGCCCGAGCGCGCTCACTGCCGGGGCTAGAGCCCGATGGAAAGCTCGTCTGGACTTATAAGGAGGCCATGGTTCCCGAGTCGATGCCCGCTTCGCTCCTAGTGGTGGGAGCGGGCGCCATTGGAATGGAATT
>DUCH01000197.1:15915-27769 GCA_012959865.1 Myxococcales bacterium
GTGGTGGAGGCCCTTTCCCGGGTTCTTCCGGTGGAGGATGAGGAGATTTCGGCGCACGCCCACAAGCGTTTCGAGCGTCAGGGCATACGAATTCATGTGGATGCCGTCGTGAAGCAACTCGATCGCCGAGCCGATGGCGTGAAGGCGCAAGTTTCGTTGGCCGGGGGGGAGACCCTCAGCATCGAAGCCGATCGCGTGATTTTGGCTGTGGGGATCGAGGGCAATACCGAAGGACTCGGCCTCGAAGGGATGGCGGTGGAAGTCGACCGCACCCACGTGGTGACCAACGAGTGGATGGAGACCGGCGAGCCCGGTGTCTATGCGGTCGGCGATCTGGCGGGTCCTCCGTGGCTTGCCCACAAAGCGACCCACGAGGGGATCTTGGTCGCCGAGAGGATTGCGGGCGCCCCCGGCGCCCACCCGCTGAACAAGAATCGCATTCCGGGTTGCACCTATTGCCGCCCCCAGGTGGCGAGCGTGGGTCTCACCGAGGCGGCCGCCCGGGCCGAAGGGTACGCGCTAAAAGTGGGACGATTCCCGTTCGTGGGCAACGGCAAGGCCATCGCGCTGGGTGAATCCGACGGGCTGGTCAAAACCATTTTCGACGCCGCAACCGGAGAACTGCTCGGCGCTCACTTGATCGGAGCCGAGGTCACCGAGTTGATTCAGGGCTTCGTGATCGCCATGAATTTGGAAACGACCGAAGCCGAGCTGATGCAGACTGTCTTCGCCCACCCAACGCTCTCGGAAATGATGCATGAATCCGTTCTTGAAGCCTGGGAACGGGCGATTCACATCTGATCGTTCGTTGGAGAACCACACGCCATGGAGCATACCGCCCCGATTCCTGGAAGCCGACCGGTTCCGAAGCCGCCCTGGCTCAAAATCCGCCTGGGCACTTCGCCGATTTTGGAGGAGACCCGGGCGCTGGTTCGAGACAGCGGTCTTAATACCGTATGCGAAGAGGCCGCCTGCCCGAATCTCGTGGACTGCTGGTCGAAACGCCACGCCACGGTGATGATCTTGGGCCGGGTGTGCACCCGGGCCTGCGCATTCTGCAACGTGGCGACCGGGCATCCCGATCCCGTGGATCCGACTGAGCCCGCTCGTTTGGCCGATGCGGTGGCCAAGCTGGAATTGGCCCACGTGGTGGTGACATCCGTCGATCGCGACGATCTGGCAGACGGCGGGGCGGAACATTTCGTCGCGTGCATGGAAGCGCTTCGCGGGCGCTCACCCGACACCACCATCGAGATCCTCACGCCTGACTTCCGACACAAGCCGGGTGCACTGGAGATCGTCGTCTCCGCTCAGCCCGATGTTTTTAATCACAACCTCGAGACCGTGCCGAGTCTCTACGGAAAAATCCGCCCTGGGGCGAACTTCGCGCACTCGCTCTCTCTGTTGGCGCGTGCCAAATCCCACGCGCCCGCGACTTTTACCAAGTCGGGCATCATGGTTGGCCTGGGCGAAACCGGGAGCGAAGTGCTGGCAGTAATGGATGACCTGCGGGCGGCGGAAGTCGATTTCCTCACGCTGGGTCAATACCTGCGCCCGAGTCCGAATCACGCTCCGGTGGCGCGTTACGTAGAGCCCGAGGTCTTCGCCCGCTACGCGGAAGCGGCCCGGGAAAAAGGTTTTCTCCTGGTGTCGGCTTCGCCGCTGACGCGTTCGTCCCACCATGCCGGCGAGGATTTTGCTCGCCTGCGAGCGGCCCGCCGGGTCGTCGCCTAGTCGCCCGGGGCCGTTGCCGTCTTCTTCAGGGCGCTCCTCTTTACGTACCAATCGATGGTTTCGCTGACCTCTTCGCGTTCGGCCCGAAGAAACTGTCCCACTGCATCAGCCAGGCGCGGATCGCGCAAAAAGTGAGCGCTGCGCGTGGGCTGGGGGTCGAAGCCGCGCAGCTGTTTGTAGTTGCCACCGGCGCCGGGTTCGAAGCGTGCAAGGCCTGCGCTTATGCAGTACTCGATGGCCGCGTAATAGCAGACATTGAAATGGAGGTGACGCAGGGAGCGGGTCGCGCCCCAATAGCGGCCGTAGAGAACATCGCCCTTCGCGACGTTGAAGGTCCCGGCGATGAGTTCCGTGCCCTGGCGGGCAACGATGAAGACTAGGCGTTCGCGAAAACAATCGCGGAGAAGCTCGAAGAACGGAAAATCCAAGTATTGGCGGCCGTAGAAATGCTCCTGGACGGTGGCTTTGTAGAACTCGTACATGGGTGCGAAGAGTTCATCGGGGATGTCCTTTCCCACATGGGTTTCGATGACGACACCCTGGCGCTCCAATTCGCGTCGCTCCCGGCGGATCTGGTTGCGACGCTTGCTGCGGAAACGGGCGAGGTAGTCCTCGAAGGAGGCGTAGCCCTCGTTGAGCCAGTGATATTGCAGGCCCAAACGGATTTGAAAATTCAGTTTTTCCAACGCGTCGAGTTCTTCGTCCAGGCAGAAATTGACGTGGACCCCCGAGAGTTCGTTGGCGACGCAGGTATCCCGGAGCGCTTCGCCCAGGACAGCGGCCCAGTGACCGCGATCTTGTCCGGGCGCCGAGAGGAGCCGGGCTCCACCGACGGGAGTGAACGGCACCGCCACGAGCATCTTGGGGTAGTAGGGAATTCCAGCGCGTTGGGAGGCGTCCGCCCAGCCCCAATCAAATACGAACTCCCCCTCGCTGTGGAGTTTTAAGTAGAGGGGGCACGCTGCTACCAGTCGCCCGGCTTCGCGCACGACAAGAGGCCTCGAGCCCCACCCTGTGCGTCCGCCCACCGCGCCGGCTTGCTCAAGGGAAGCGAGCCACTCCCATTCAAGGAAGGGGGACTCATCGCCCACCAGCGCGTTCCATTGGTCGCCAGGGAGCGAGGCGACGCCTTCTGCCATTTCCAGATCGGCCATCATCGCTCAGTCTAACCTTTCGGAGCGCGAGCAGGGGCGGGCCGAACCCGCTGGCGAGGGCTAACGTTGCGGCTGGGTCTTCAGGAAAGTTTGAACGCGACGATGAAAAAACGGACGGTGGCGGGTGGTTCGGGTTCGGACGGGACACCCCCGCATGATCCCCGGGGTGAAGGCGGTCTCGCGACTGAGATTCGCAGAAAAGTCGCTCGGCCCGACAAATACAAGGTGCTCCTCTACAACGATGATTTTACCCCCATGGAGTTCGTGGTGATGATCCTTGAGAAGATCTTCGGCAAGGGGCCTTCGGCGGCGACGCAGATCATGCTTCAAATTCATCGCTCGGGGCTTGGGGTCGCGGGGGTGTATCTCCTCGAGGTCGCAGAGACTAAGGTGGCCGCGGTTCACCGGGAGGCCGAGACACGCGGTTACCCGCTCAGGGCCGGGTTGGAGAAGGAATGAGTGGAATTGGGCGTGTGCTCCAACTGACGCTTCAGGCGGCACACAACGAAGCCGTCGCGCGCCGGCACGCCTACCTCACGGTAGAGCACCTCCTGTACGCGCTTCTCTTTTCCGACGAGGGCCAGGATATTCTGAGCAGTTCGGGGGCCGATGTCGATGCCCTTCAGCGCGACTTGGAACGATTTTTCGACGACGACCTGGAACGCGTTCCAGGCAGTGAGCCCGTGGATACGCTTCAAACCCTGGCGTTTCATCGCGTGATTCAGCACGCGCTGAATCACGCGGAAAGTGCCGAAAAAGACGAGGTGGAGATCTCTGACCTGGCGGTTTCGCTCTTTCAGGAACCGGATTCCCACGCGCTCAATCTACTGCGCGGTCAGGGCGTTTCTCGTCTCGACGTCATGCGCTACGTCTCCCACGGCGAAGCCAAGCCCGGCGCTGGAGGGAAGTCCCGAGAGGGCGCGGACGGCGGAGTGGGCGCCGAAGGAGAGGGTGGGGAGGGAGTGCCCGCCGACCCGCTGGTGGCCTTTGCGACGAACTTGACCGCGCGCGCCGCCCAAGGCGAACTCGATCCCATGATTGGGCGCGGAGCGGAACTCGACCGCGCGATTCATATCCTTGCCCGGCGGCGAAAAAATAATCCGATCTTTGTGGGTGAAACCGGGGTGGGGAAGACCGCGATCGCCGAGGGCCTGGCCATGCGAATCCACGAGGGACGGGTCCCCGAGGATTTGAACGGGGCTGAAATTTTCTCCCTCGACATTGGGTCTCTGCTGGCAGGAACCCGCTATCGGGGCGATTTCGAGGAACGCTTCAAGGGATTGTTGGCGGCTCTGGAAGCCAAGCCAAAGGCAATTCTATTCATCGATGAAATTCACTCGGTTCTCGGCGCCGGGTCGGCCCAGGGAACGACGGTGGACGCGTCGAATATGCTGAAGCCGGGCTTGGCCGATGGTTCGTTGCGCTGCATGGGATCGACCACTTACCAGGAGTACCGGCATTTCGAGCGCGATCGGGCCCTCGCTCGCCGTTTTCAGAAGGTTGATATTGAAGAGCCCTCGGAGACCGAGTGCGTACGCATCCTTCAGGGCCTGGCCCCACGGTATGAGGATCATCACGGTGTTCGCTACACGGCGGCGGCGCTCAAAGCTTGCGTAGACCTCTCGGTTCGCCACATCAATGAACGCTTCCTGCCCGACAAGGCCATCGATGTGATGGATGAAACAGGCGCCACGGTGCGCTTGAGGCCCACGGCGCGCAAGCGCAAGACCGTCGGGTTGCGAGACGTCGAAAGGGTCGTTTCTCAGATGGCGCGCGTTCCCCTGGAGCGCACGGCCAGCAAAGAGAGCCGCCAGCTCGAAGACCTCGAAGGGAATCTGCTGAAGGTCGTCTTCGGACAGAAGGCCGCGGTTCGGTCGGTCGCCCAGGCGGTGAAACGATCGCGCGCCGGGCTGGGAGGCCTGGATCGTCCGGTGGGTTCCTTTCTCTTTGCGGGGCCTACCGGCGTCGGCAAGACCGAATTGAGCAAGCAGTTGGCGAATTGCCTTGGCGTCCCCTTCCTGCGCTTTGATATGAGCGAGTACATGGAGAAGCACTCTGTTTCCCGCTTGATCGGGGCTCCCCCGGGTTACGTGGGCTACGACCAAGGCGGGGTTCTGATCGAGCAGGTGCGCAAGCACCCCTACGCGGTCCTGCTGCTCGACGAAATCGAAAAAGCTCATCCCGATATTTTTGACATTCTTCTACAGGTCATGGATCACGCAACCCTTACCGACAATCAGGGAAGGGAAGCGGATTTTCGGCATATCACGTTGATCATGACATCCAACGCCGGCGCGCGGGAGATGGCTTCCCAAGCCATCGGTTTTCGGGGCGATCGCGCGGGAGATGGCACCCAAGCCGTCGAGAAACTCTTCAGCCCGGAGTTTCGGAATCGTCTGGACGAGATCGTTCACTTCGGAAACCTGGCACCCGAAGTCATGGGACGCATCGTGGACAAATTTGTCGCCGAGTTGGAAGCCCAACTGCTCGAGCGCAAGATCAAGGTCGAACTGAGCCCTGCCGCTCGCGTTCGCTTGGCTGAAAAGGGCTACGACAAGGACTTCGGAGCTCGTCCCCTGGCTCGGCTGATCCAGAAGGAAATCAAGGATCCCCTCTCGGACGAAGTTCTTTTTGGTCGACTCGTCAAAGGGGGAAGAGTGTGTGTGGACATCGGGGGTGACGGCTTTGTCTTTGAATTCTCGGAGCGAATCAAGCTGAACAGTTGAAGTCGGGGGTCCGATGGCTGGCCCGGCCCCTCAGTCGCGTAGCTCGTGGGGCAGCTTGAAGTGAATGCCCTCGTCGATGATCGGTAGGGACTCGATGGTGCTTTCGGGGCCGGATAGAGAGCAGAGGCGTTCGACGACCTCAGCGACCAGGAATTCCGGTGTCGATGCGCCAGCGCTGACGCCCACGCAATCCAAGCCTTCGATCCACGCCGGATCAATATCCGCGGCTTCGGTGATCAGGTAGCTGGTGACTCCGAGTTTTGTGGCGACTTCGACGAGCCGATTGCTGTTGGAAGAGGCCGGCGCGCCGACGATCAATACGAGGTTGGCCGAGGAGGCAAGTTCCTTGACGGCATTCTGGCGGTTTTGTGTCGCGTAGCAGATGTCGTCCCGACGAGGCAGTTCGATGGTGGGGAAACGAACCTTCAGGGTCTCCATTACCTCGCGGGTGTCGTCCACCGAAAGGGTCGTCTGGGTGACGCAGCCGAGGCGAGAGGCATCCCGAACTTTGAGATTGGCCACATCTTCGGGTTTTTCGACCAGGTACATCGATCCCGGAGCCTGTCCCATGGTGCCCTCGACCTCGATGTGGCCCGCGTGACCGATCATCACCACTTCGAGTCCGTCCCGCCGCATCCGGCTGACCTCGCGATGGACCTTGGTGACCAGGGGGCAGGTGGCGTCGATGGGGCGCAAGCCGCGTTTCTCGGCGGCTGCCCGAACGGCGGGGGAAACGCCGTGGGCGCTGTAGATCAATTGGACCCCGGTAGGGGCTTGGTCGGGCTCGTCGACGAAAATCGCGCCCTTGGCGTGTAGGTCGTCGACAACCCGCCGATTGTGGACGATTTCATGCCGCACGTAGACCGGTTCATCGGTGCGGGCCAGGGCCCGCTCGACGATCTCGATGGCGCGATCCACGCCTGCGCAGAAACCCCTGGGATTAGCGAGAATGACCCTCATGGGCAGCAGATTAGCGGGCTGGCGCCCAGCGCACAGTCCGCGTGTGGCCCCCACCCGCGGGCGAAAAGGGGTGGCGTGGGTACACTCCTCGCCTGCGGAAGTGCCTGGGGCAGACAAAATGGGACCGCTTGGACGGCTTGGTCTGGCGAACGCGAGGCTCGGCGTGCAGGTGCGCGCCGGTCAGTCGACCGGGCCGAAGGGGGAATACGAGAGACATGGCCGACTTGACGCCCGAGGACCGGTTTCTGCGAAGTTGTCGCGGGCTGGAAGTGGATCGTCCGCCGGTCTGGTTGATGCGTCAGGCGGGTCGCTATTTGCCGGAATATCGCGCGGTGCGCGAAGGCGTGACCTTCATGGAGATGTGCCGGGATATCGAACGCGCTGTGAAGGTGTCGCTCCAGCCAATTGATCTGGTGGGCAGCGAGGCCGTCATTCTCTTTCAAGATATTTTTACCCCGATTCCCGCGATGGGGGTCGACTTCGATTTCGCGCCGGGCCCCGTGATGGCCAAGCCCCTGCGCACGGCGGAACAAATTGCGGCCCTGGACGTGCCGGATCCGCGCCAGTCGGTGCCCTTTGTCTTCGAAATCATTCGAACCCTTCGCAAGGCGCTGGAGAGCCGGAAAATTCCAATACTGGGCTTTGCCGGCGCGCCCTTTACGCTGGCGGCCTATATGGTGGAGGGCAGCGGATCCAAGGACTTCGCGACACTCAAGACCATGCTTCATCGCGAGCCCGATCTGCTGCGGGAACTTCTCCGGATCCTGACCGAAATGACCGTCGGCTATATCGACGCTCAGATCGAGGCCGGTGCCCAAGCGGTGCAACTTTTCGATACGTGGGCGGGGTTGCTTTCCCCGGCCGAGTATCGCGAGTGGATCGCGCCCACTCACAAGGAGATCATTCGGCGCATTCGAAGAGACGACGCGCCGCTCATTCTCTACGTGAACAACGGAGCCCACGTGGTGGACCAGATGGCCGAGTCCGGGGCCGATGTCATCTCGCTCGATTGGCGTGCTTCATTGGCCGATGCGGCCAGGCTCTTCGGAGACCGAGTATCTCTCCAGGGAAATTTGGATCCCTGCGCTTTGGCGGCGAGTCCCGAGACGATTCGCGCGCGTGTGGCCGAGATGGCTCGGGACGCCCGAGCGGCCCGGGGCTTTATCGCCAATCTCGGACACGGCTGTCTTCCGAGTACGCCCGTGGAGGGGGTGCGCGCTTTCACCGAGGCAGTGCGCTCACTGGGTCGACCGGGGGAGTGACCCACGAACCCCGGGGCTTCGTTCAACCCTTCGTATGGGCGAGGACCCACTTCGACAGGGCATCCACGTAGGCCGGAGAGTCGTTCACGCAGGGCGCCAGTGCGAATTCGCTTCCGCCGAGTTCCCGCCATTGCTCACGCAGTCGGATTCCGACCTCCTCAAGGGTTTCGAGGTTGTCCGCGGTGAAGGCGGGGCAAACAACCAAGAGCGACCGTTTTCCGCTTTCGTAGAGTTCGGGCAGCACGAAATCTGTGTAGGGCTTGATCCAGGGGTCACGAGTCAGCCGGGATTGGAAGGAACTGCTGTAGCGCCCCTCCTTGAGTTCGAGCGCTTGGGTCAATGCTCGGGTTGTCGCGAAACACTGGGCCCGATAGCAACGTCGCCCCGGGGCCTCAGCTTCTTCACAGCATTTTTCGTGGGTCAGGCAGTTCTGGATCGGCCGGAGTTGGGATTCGGGCAACCCGTGGTAGCTGAAGAGCACATGGTCCCACTCACGTGTCGCGAGCATGGGCCGCATGCTTTCAGCCTGAGCCTGGACGAATCGGGGATCGTCGTAGAAGTCGCCGTGGGTCACGAGTTCGAAAGAATTTCCCAGCCGCCGAGCTTCTTCCTCGATCCGGGCCACCGCCGAACCCGTGGCCGCCTCGGCGTATTGTGGGAACTGGGGAAGCACAACGACGGTCTGCACACCTTCGGCCTCCAGTCGTTCAAGGGCAGAACGGATGTCCGGCTGCTGATAGCGCATGGCGAGTTCGACTCGGAAGCCGGCACCCAGGCGATCGGCGAGGGCCTTTGAAAGGGCGACGGAATGGATGAGGAGCGGGGAGCCGTTGTCGAGCCAGATTTTTGAATACGCATAGGCCGTCTTACGCGGCCGAAAAGGGAGAATGACCAAATTCAGAAGAAGCCAGCGCGAGATGGGGGCCATGGTCAACACGCGTGGGTCGCTCAGGAACTCGCGCAGATAGCGCCGAACGTCCCGAACCGAGGGCGAGTCGGGAGTTCCGAGGTTGACGACAAGGACGCCGATGGGGGGCTCGGAATTCGGCGGATGGTTCTGCATGGCGATCGGGGCCTCGGCCGTCTAGGTGGTGGCTGCCTAGCTGTCTTGTCCTCGGCTCCGTGCCGTGGACTCCATTGGTCGCCAGGCGATTGGGGTCAGCCTCGATGCAGACCGCCCAGCTTGAAGGAAAGGCCGAGATAGAGTGCTGGATAGGCGAGGCTCAACTCCGCTACGTGGTATTGGCTGGCCAACTCCGGATTCAGCGCCGTCCAGCCCAAAACAATCGCCCAAAGAAGTCCTGAGTAGCTTGTGAAGTAGCGCAGAGTCGGGTTCGCGAGCCGGCTCGGGTAGAGATATTTGTAGGGAACAAAGACGGCGATTCCCAGAACGACGATCCAGACCGTGCCCGTCAGTGCCGAGAAGTCGAAGAGCCAGAGGTAGAAGGCGAGTACGTTCCAATACGAGGGAAATCCGAGAAAGAAGTCGTCATCGGTTTTGGCCTCTTTTTGGGAAAATCCGAAGGCACTCGCCAGAACGGGGATGGCGAGCCAGGCGGGCGCGAGGACGGTTCCCGCTTGCCATATGAACACGCAGGGGACGATGACGAAGTTGAGGTAGTCCACGATATCGTCGAGGCGGCGGCCGTCGATGTTCGGGATGGATTCTTCAACCGCCAGTCGGCGGGCGAAGAATCCGTCGACGGAATCGATAGTCAGGGAGATCAGCATGTAGACCATGGCGACCGCCAAGTTCTGATTCAGGATCTCGAGAAGGGCGAAGAGCCCCCAGACGGCTCCGCTGGCCGTGAATAGATGAACTCCCACGGCGCTCAGCTTGCGCATGGACCGGCTCGTTGGCCGGACGGAATCATCCGCTGAGTGGGTCTGTTCCATTAAGGTCAGATTCTTTGCGGGGGGAGCGGTGGCTGCGAAGCAACGGGCACCGGAGAACATAACAGAGCCGCTATTGTCTGTGGGGTTCAGGGCTGTTTCGCGGATCTGCGCTCGACGGGGCTGGGTCGAGGGCGGAAAGCGAAAGGCGGAGGAGTGGCGGATGAGATCAGAGGAGGCGGCGAATGAAAATGCCGCCCCGAGAGCGCCGTTGGAAGCGGGTGCCGGCTGGACGACTCGGGTGGAGAGTCTGCTGAATTGGTCGAGAAGTCACTCGCTCACTCCCCTGCCCGTGAGCGCTGCCTGCTGCGGGGGGGCGGTCAGCGAGGGGGGGACGGGCCCAGCCTATGGGCTCGACGAACTTGGCCTCGGCTCACTCCGCTATGCGCCGCGCCACGCGGATCTCCTCATCGTTGGCGGCCCGCTGACCCCGCCCCGGGTTTCGGCGATTCGGCGGGTATACGCCGAAATGGTGGATCCAAAATGGGTGATCGCCTATGGAAACTGTGCCTGTTCGGGTGGGGGGTACGACAACTACGCGACAGGTCCCGGGCTCGGAAAAGTTCTGCCCGTAGATATATTTATCCCGGGTTGCCCGCCTGGCTCGGAGGCGTTACTCGATGGTCTAACCAAGTTGAGGGCACAGATTAGGGGCCCGGACTCGGGGTCTCCGTGATTCGGCTTGGGGCTCGGCCCTTCAGTGGCTGGATCCGGGGCGAGAGATCCGCGTCGACGTGCTGCGGGGGCCCGTGCGCCTGGTTCGATCGCGAAGGCGGAATCGGCGAGCGGGGCGCCGCAAAAGCCCACAAGGCTTAGTCGGTCGTAGCCGGGAAGGAAGAAGTTGAAGTGGAAGACGGACGTAGCAAAGGAGTCGGAGTATGAGAGCGGGCGTCGAACTCCCTGCACTGGGCGAAAGCGTGGTCGAAGGTACGGTTTCCCGCTGGCTGGTCGCCGTGGGGGATCGGGTCGAGGTCGATCAGCCTCTGGTCGAGGTGACTACCGACAAGGTCGATGCCGAGATTCCCTCGCCGTTGTCCGGGGTGGTGGTCGAAATCCTTGCCCTCGAAGGCGACGTGGTGCCGGTGGGAGGCTGCCTGGCCCAGATCGATTCGGAGGCGAGCGGTGCGGTGGAGTCGGCACCGGCCGCGGGTTCGGTCACTTCTGCGCGCCGTCGTCCGGCGGCTCCGGCGATCGAATCGAATTTCGGGACCGAGTCGGGGGGCTCCCGGGCCACCCCCGTTGCCCGTCGACTGGCCGATGAGAGTCAGGTATCCCTCGACGGGATCGAGGGCAGCGGGAGCGCGGGCCGTATTACCAAACAGGATGTTCTGAGGCACGCGCGGACCCTCGCGGAGCGACGGCCCGGCGAAGAAAAGGCCGCTGGCCCCGACCTGCCTGTCGGGCCCCTTTCGTCCGATCCGACCGCCTTTTCCGCGTCTCCCTCTCTCTCTCCCTCTTTCTCCCCCCCTCCCTCTCCCTCGCCCCTGTCTTCGTCTCCGCCGCCTTTCACCCCACCGGCCGCTCAGGCTTCGCCTGTCGTCTCGGGGCGACGGCGTAGGGCGCCAGTCTATACGCCCGCCGAGGGCGATCGCGTCATCCCGATGTCGCCGATGCGGAGAATTATTGCCGAGCACATGGTTTACTCCAAGCACACGAGCCCCCACGTCGGCACCGTGACCGAAGTGGACATGTCGGCGGTGGCGAAGCTTCGCGCCGAGCAAAGAGCTGCCTTTGAAAAAGTGAACGGGTTCGGGCTCACGTACTTGCCGTTTATTGTCCATGCCGTTGTGCGGGCTTTAAAAGAGTTCCCGGCGCTGAACGCCTCTGTGATCGAGGGGGCCATCGTCGAAAAGAAGAGTATCAACGTCGGGTTGGCCGTAGAGACCGAGAAGGGTCTGGTGGTGCCCGTTGTGCGCAACGCGGATCGGCTTTCTCTTGGGGGTCTTGCGGCGGAGATCGACGATGTCGCTGAGCGCGCGCGGACCAAACGACTTTCGGCGGACGACCTGCAAGGGGGGACCTTCACGGTCTCGAACCCAGGCAGAAAGGGCAATCTCTATGGCTTCGCGATTATCAACCAACCCCAGGTCGGAATCGTTCGTATGGGGGAGATGGTGAAGCGACC
>DUCH01000198.1:0-729 GCA_012959865.1 Myxococcales bacterium
CGCGTGAGTATTTCTGCTGACCGGCCAGCGCAGCGAGCATCACACCGATGGCAAGAATTGACGACAAACGGTTGGCGAGGCTCTGCTCCCTACGCAATTCCGGCGGTATGTAGTTGGGAATTTCAAAGCCATACTCCGGGGCCAACCAGAAGAGAACAGCCAGAACAAAAACGACTCCAGTAAAAACCCACCCCACGAAAGCGCTCACCAGCAGTGCACCCAGAATCGGAACCACGTAAAGCCATCCGAAGTTGGGATCGCCGATTCCGCCGGAGCAGAGGTTGCTGTAGATCAAGAGCACGAGCAGGACGCTCGTGACTAAAACGCCGCCCTTATCAACGCTGCCTCCCTTACGCACCCACACCAGCGTCAACCCACCCAAGAGCATGGCAACCAGAACCGCTGCGGAGAGGGAAGGTATCCCCATCTGGTAGTAACGGAATATAAAGAGCGGCCCCATCCCGCAAAAGAACAGCGTGACGACCGTCAAGACCTTTACACGACGGCCTTCTTGGGCCAGTAGTAGCTTGGGCTTACTTTGCAAAGGGGGGGTCATCCATGGGTTCGGGAGTATAACCAATCGTCCGTGACCCCGAGATGAACTGCTGACTCGAGATCGAGTACAAGCGCCGAATTGATCACCCTAAAACTTGGGATCGCGCTTTTCCAGAAAGGCATCCATGCCCTCTTGGCGTTCCTTTGAAGCGAACACCAAACCGAACGTTTTCT
>DUCH01000198.1:791-27764 GCA_012959865.1 Myxococcales bacterium
TCGATGACATCCTTGGCCATGGCCACGGCCAACGGGCCTCGAGAAGCGACGCTTTCCCCAGCGGCCAGTGCTTTTGGGATCAACTCTTCGGCCGAGAATACTCGGTTGGCGAGCCCAATCCGGAGGGCTTCATCGGCGCGTATAGTCTCTCCGCTGAGCACCAATTCTTTCGCCCAGGCGACACCCACACGACGCGTCAACCGACTCGTACCGCCAAACCCGGGAATCAAGCCCAGCGCCACTTCGGGCTGACCAAAGCGCGCCTTCTCCGAGGCATAAATCCAGTCGCAGGCCAGAGCCAATTCGCACCCTCCGCCCAAAGCGAAGCCATTGACCGCCGCCAGGGTCGGGATCGAGAGAGCCTCCAGTGCAGCAAAAGTCGCGTGGCCCAGTTTTGAAAATTTCTCGGCACCGATGGAATCGAGACTGCGCATCTCGGCGATGTCCGCCCCCGCCGCGAAGGCCCTGCCCTCGCCGGTCACAATCAGAGCCCGCACGCTGGCATCATTCGCGACATCGGCAATGGCCGCCCCGATGGCGGTCAACGTGGCCCGATCCAGGGCGTTCAGGGCTTTGGGACGATTCAGGGTCAACACCGCAACCGCGCCGCGCCGTTCATTTCGAATGCATTCGCTCATGTTCACCCGTCTCCTCGTGGTTCGGCCCCGGCGGGCCAGAGAGCCCCACGACTTTTGACTGGAAGCCGGAAAAGGTTGAGGCCGTGAAACTAGCTCGCGCTGACGAAAAGCGGATACCGGAGTATGCTCGCACGACCTAAATATCGAGCAAGGGGGGACTATGTCCGACGAACAATCGCGAACCGCTTCGGTTGCATATTGGGGCAGCCTCGCCGCCGCCGCCGCCGCGCTTTTTGGCGTCCTGGGCATTCAATTGGGCCTTCTTCAACCCCTCGGCGGCTTCTATCTATTCGCCCTGGGAACGCTGGTCGGCGGTGTATTCGCACTCGTGATGGGCTTGGCCGCCCTCTGGACAACCCGCAGCCAGGGCCCTGAGCAAGGTAGGAGACCGGGCCGGAAACGGGCATGGGTCGCCACCGCAACCGGCCTTGTGCTGACTGCAGTGCTGCTGCAGTCGGCTCTTCCCGGAAGCGAGTACCCACCCATCAATGACATCACCACCGATCTCGATGACCCGCCGGAATTCGCGTCGTCACGAGAGGTCGGCGCCTATGCGGCATTCGACATGGGCTACCCCGCGGATTTCGTAGCCGTGGTCCGTGAAGGCTACCCCGACCTGGCCACTCTCGAATTGAACCTAAACCCGAACTCCGCCTACGCGGAGTCGCTCGGAGCCGCCCGGAGCCTGGGCTGGGAGATTACCTACCAGGACGCCTCCAAGGGCCGGTTCGACGCGAGCCAAACCAGCGCGATCTTTCGCTTTGTCGACGATATCGCCGTGCGCGTTCGGGCGCGGGACTCGGGCTCGGAGGTCGACATTCGCTCGCGCTCCCGGGTAGGACGCGGAGATCTCGGCGCCAACGCCGCGCGGATTCGTCGCTTTGCGGAAGCGCTCATGGACCGCTGAGCGCTCGGCCTGGGCCTACACGCCCAGCGCTTTGCTGGCCGTCTCCCTCGCCCAGCGATAGTCCGCCTTGCCGCTCGGGGCGCGAACGATCGCTTCGACAAATATGAAAACCTTGGGGAGCTTGTAGCGGGTGATGTGTTCATTGGCGGTTGCGCAGAGTTCCTCTTCGCTGATCGCCTTGCCCTTTCGGAGTTGGACAATGGCGGTCACCTGGCTCCCCCAACGCTCACTCGGCGTCCCGCAAACCACGCAGTCGTAGACCCCATCGTGGTGCTTGAGCGCAAGCTCAACTTCCTCGGCGAAGATCTTTTCGCCCCCGCTGTTGATGGTGACCGAATCCCGCCCCAGGAGCCTCAAACGACCGTCCGCCTCCATCCGGGCGCGATCGCCCGGCACCGCATAGCGAACGCCATTCACTGTGGGAAAAGTCTGCCGCGTTTTGCCTTCGTCCTTGTAGTAGCCCAGGGGCATCCGGCCCTGCCGGGCCAGCCATCCCCGTTCGTCCGAGCCCGCTTCCAGGGGACGGCTGAGGTCTTCGGAGAGCACGATATTGTTCTCGCCCAGATCAAAGTTGCCCGTGGACGCCCCGGTTTTTTGGGTGGAGACATGGGTCGCCTGGGCACCGGACTCCGACGACCCCAGCGCATCCAGAATTCGAATATCGGGCAACAGGTCGAGCAGTTCCTGTTTGAGAGAGGCCGTAAAGATCGCCCCTCCGGATGTGACCATGAAGAGGCTTGAGAGGTCGTAGTCCTTCTGTCGCAGTTGGTCGATCAGCGGACGGGCGAACGCGTCGCCCACAATCGCCAGGGTATTGCCCTTTTCTCTTTCCAGCGTCGACCAGATATCGTCGGGGTTGAAATGTTCGACATCGGACTGCACCAGCACCGTGCCCCCGACATGCCACATATTAAACGCCACCCAATGGGCCGCACCGTGCATAAAGGGGGGCGCTGGCAAGGACCGAATGCCCGGTGCGGACACGGCCCTGCGCTGAACGGACTCGAGACTCGCCGGCGACTTGGAACTCAGCGCGGAGTAGAAAATTTCCTCCTGGCGCCAGAGCACGCCCTTGGGCATGCCCGTCGTGCCGCCGGTGTAGAGAATATAGAGATCGTCCTCGGACAGGTCGCCCGGAAGCGGGACGGGGTCGGCCTCGCTAAGCGCCTTTTCGTAATCCAGGGCGCCTTCGAGCAGGGCGTTGCCGCTGGCATCTTCCACCTGAACGAGCAGGCGCAACTTCGGAAGTCGGTGGCGAATTTTTTCGAGCAGCGGTGCGAAGGCCGCGTGGTAGACCACCGCCCGGGCATCGGCGTTGTCGAAGAGATAGAGAAGTTCTTCTTCGATATAGCGATAATTGACGTTGAAGGGGGCGCACCGTGCCTTGTAGGCGCCGAGCATGCCCTCAAGATATTCGTTTCCATTGTTGAGGTAGAGAGCCACGTGATCCTGTCCCGACTCCCAGCCCTGAAGACCATCCCGCTCGCGATGACAGCCAAGATCATGGCGCCGAAACAGGTCCGCGAGACGACGGGTCCGGTCGGTCACTTCGGCCCAACTCAGACGACGATCGCGAAAAACGATGCACTCGCGTTCGGGAATGACTTCGGCGATGGCTTCGTGGACACGTGCAAGATTCATCATGGACGGCGAACTCCGTTCTAGCGGTGGGCGGTGTAAGTCGGTGGGTTGACCGTGTCGGCGAAAGGCCTGTGCGTCGGCAAACTGAAAATGGCGAACTGAAAATTCAGAAGCTCTCGCAGAGTCGAATTATTCCCAGCATGCCATCGAGCGTCGGCTCGACCCGGCTGAGTTCCGGCCCGGAAGCCAGTTCGGCGAACCCGCCGTCGGCGCCCTGCTCACCCAGGAGATCGGCCAAGAGAAGGAAGGGGTCGAGCCCTGCACCCGGCACGGCCAGGGTTTGGCAGTGCAGCAGAGTCCGCACTGTCAGACCCGCTTCGTAAATCCGCATACGATGCCCGCGTTCGAGTTCGCGGCCGATCCACTGGAGAGCACTGTCGGCCTGATCGTGCCCCACGTTGGTAAAGAAAACGCCAAAGGCCGTCAGGGCTTCCCAATTGCGCCCGGAAATTCGCTCGGGAGTAAACCTTTCGGCGAGAAACTCCCCGGCCGCATCGAGGACTTCCGGCCGCACCACCCGAGTTCGCCCCAGAAGGCCCGCCACCATACCCGTCACGAAAACTCGGGCGTCGGGCGAGAGCCCCGGCGCGCCCCAAGAACCGTCCTCGAGTTGAATCGAGTGCATAAACACCGCGGAGCCCTCTACGCACGCATGATGGTGCATGCCCAGATCGGAAAGCGCGACCAACGCCTCGAATGTACCCAGACCCGATGAATCGAGACCGGCGGCTTGCACTGCCGTGAGGCCGGGCGCGCCGCCCTCGGACAGGCCCAACACGGCGAATGACCCGTCGGCGTTCTGGGTGTCCGCGATGGTGCGCGCGCACGCCTCAACGGGCGTCGCGCCCAGCACGCCACGCACCCGAAGCCGAGCCCAATCTCCGCCATGCCGGTCCACAAAGGCCAAGCCGTTTTCGAGCGCCGTCGCCGCAGCCCGGCGAAGGTTTTCCTTCTCTCGGGCAGAGGTCGCGTCCGGCGGTGCTTCCGTGCCCCCGTCCACCTGCCCCACCACCAGGCCCTCGAGCCGTATCCGGCTCAAGGAATCGCCTCCGCGTGCGACTCCATCTCGAGCAGACAGCCGTGCAGATAACGACCCTCGGGATGGTGGATCGAGAAGGGATGATCGGGCGGCGCGCCCAGAGTACGCAGCCAACGGACTCCGCGTTCCGCATCGAGGGCCGCACCAAAGACTATTTTCTGGAAGAGATCGGGGTCGATATGATGGGAACAACTGAACGCCAAGACAAAGGCCGAGGGCGCCGCGCAACGAAACGCGTGGAGAAGCATGTCCTTGTAGGCCCGGGACGCCGCCTGAACCGAGCGACGCGAGCGCGCCAAGGGCGGAGGATCCAGAACGATGAGGTCGAAGCGTTCGCCCGCCGCCGAAGCGGCGCGCAGAGCCTCAAAAGCATCGGTTCGCCGCACATCGATGGGGCACTCGACAGCATTCTCGGCAAGATTCGAGAGCGCCGTCTTGAGGGCCGCCTTGGAGGAATCCACCAGCACGAGGCTGGCCGCACCGCCACGCCCGGCCGCCACCGCAAAACCGCCCGTATAGCTGAAGGCATCCAAAGTCCTCCGTCCCTCGGCGAGCCCTTCCACCAGATCTCGAGAATCTCGCTGGTCGAGATAAAAACCCGTCTTCTGCCCATGCATGAAGTCCACCGCATAGCGGCGACCGCGTTCGTCGATGGCCGCCTCTGCCGGCGGGCTGCCCCAGAGCGCGCCTTCATCCGGAGGAATTCCTTCCCGGCGGGCCGAAGTGTCGTCTCGCCGACGATAACCGTGAGGGGCTCCCGTCACCGCCTCGAGTCGCCGGGCGATCCGTTCGGCTCGGGCGTGCATGCCCGCTGTTAGGAATTTGACCACCACGACATCGCCCATCTGATCGACCACCAGCCCGGGCAGGCCGTCGCTCTCGGCATTCACCAGACGCAAGCCATTGGTGCCGGCCAGAAGTCGATGATTCCGGCGCCGGTTCACAGCCGCATCCAGCCGCGTTTCGAGAAGCGCTTCGCCCGGATCCTCCTTCCCGAATGCGAGAAGCCGGACCCGAATACTCGAACGCGGCGAGTAATGACCGTGCCCCAAGACCTCGCCGGAACTCGACACCACCCGGACCCAGGCGCCCGTCTCCGCGGCACCCGGCTCCCGGGCCACGGCGCCCGAAAGCAGCCAAGGATGTTGACGACGCACCGAACGTTCACGACCCGCTGAGAGAATGATGTCTGACACGATTCGGATACATTCGTTCATCCGATCGATCCCAACAAGCGGTAACCTCGCTACTGTTCGGCCCCCTGGAACTCCGACGAAAGCGCCCCCAATTTGGACTCGCCCTCATCTCCCTCCTCGCCCTCATCTCCCTCGTCGCCCTCCTCGCCCTCATCTCCCTCCTCTCCCTCCTCGCCCTCCTCGCCCCAAGCGCCACGCCCCAAAGCTCCACCCCCTGAAGCTCCCGTCTCGCCGGCCTCGGCCGGCAACCGTTTGGCTTCGGAATCCAGCGCCTATCTCCTCCAGCACAGTCAGAACCCCGTGGACTGGTATCCCTGGGGACCCGAAGCCCTGGAACGCGCCCGGCAACTCGATCGTCCCCTGCTGGTTTCCATCGGCTACAGCGCCTGCCATTGGTGCCACGTCATGGAGCGGGAATCCTTCGAAAACGAAGCCACCGCCGCGCTCATGAACGCGAACTTCGTCTGCATCAAGGTCGATCGCGAAGAGCGCCCGGATGTGGACCAGATCTACATGGACGCGGTGGTCCGGCTCAACCAGGGGCGCGGCGGCTGGCCGCTCACCGCCTTTTGCCTCCCCGATGGAAGCCCCTTCTTCGGCGGCACCTATTACCCCGACCAGCCGCGCCACGGCATGCCCAGTTTCGGTCAGGTCCTCGAGGCCCTGGCCGACGCCTACGCGAATCGGCGCGGCGAGGTCGACGAGGCGGGCCAGCGCATCGTCGGCTCCCTCGCGGTTGAAATCGAGGCCGGGAGCGGCGCAGAAGTGGGTATCCCCGCGGCCATCCAGGCCAGCCGCATCCTGATGCAAAACGCCGACACCGAGCACGGAGGCTTCGGCCCGGGTCCGAAGTTTCCCACGCCCACCAACCTCGAGCTGCTCCTCACCACGGTGGACCTCCTGCCCCCCGACGAGGCGAGATCCGTGGCGGTTCACTTGGCCCATACCGCCCGCCAGATGGCGCGCCGGGGACTCTTCGACCACTTGGCCGGCGGCTTCCACCGCTACTGCGTGGATGACGATTGGACCCTCCCCCATTTCGAAAAAATGCTCTACGACCAGGGTCTGCTGCTGCGCGTCTACGCCGAACTCCTGCGGCGGGGAGGCGACCCGGGCGAACTGAGTTGGCCCCTGCGCGAGACCGTCGACTATCTCCGCCGGGAGATGACCTCGCCCGAGGGGGGGTTCTACGCGAGTCAAGACGCCGATGCCGATGGCGTCGAGGGGGCCTTTCACGTCTGGACACCCGAGCAGATCGGCACGCTGCTCGGGGACCGGGCGCCCGCTTTCTGCGCGGCCTATGGAGTCGATGCCCAAGGAAATTTCGAGGAAGGCACGACCCACCTCGTTGATGCATTGGGTTTGCCCCGCGAGCAATTCTCCGAGGAACGCGCCGAACTGCGTGCCGTGCGCGAGCAGCGCATCGCCCCGGCCCTGGATCGCAAGCGGGTCGCCGCGTGGAACGGCTACACGGTGTCGGGACTGGTGCGGGCCGCCGAATCGCTCGGCGACCCATCGATTTTGGTCGATGCCACTACGGCCATGGATTTTGTTCTGGACGAAATGGTCGATCCCTCGGGACGTCTCCACCGGGTCTTCAACCAAGGGCGGGCGACCGTACCGGCCTTTCTCGACGATCACGCCGCGCTGCTCGACGCCTGCCTCGATCTCTACCGCGCGGGCGCGGGCGAGCGCTTCCTCGGCGCGGCCCTGCACTTCGCCCAGGAAATTGGTGACCGCTTTTTCGACGAAACCCGGGGCGGGCTCTTTTTCACCCCTTCCGATGGCGAGGCGCTCGTTCACCGGCCGGGTTCCGATCACGACGGCGCCACCCCGGCGGCTGCCGGACTCGCGGTCGTGGGACTCACGCGCCTGGCCCATCTCTCCCAACTGGCGCCCATCGAGGCTCAGGTCCATCGGATCATCCAGGGCCAGGCCGCGCTGCTCGAACGTTCCCCCCACGCGCTGCCGACCCTGCTCCGGGCGGTGGTCCTGCGCGCCCGGGGGCTGTCAGTGGCGGTCATTCGCGGCGCATTGAACGACGCGCGAACCCTCGCCCTGGCGGCCCGGGCCCGGCGGGTGCTGCTGCCCGACGATGCCGTAGTGGTTCTCGCGCCCGACGCCCAGCGGCCGGTTGGCGTAGGGGCCGAATGGCTCCGCGACCGGGAAGCCGCGGGCGGGGAGCCCACGGCCTGGGTGTGCCAGGGAACGCGGTGCTCTCTTCCCACGGGCGACCCCGACGCCATAGTTCCGCTCGCCCCGACCGCCCCGACGGGCTGAGGGACTGATCCCACCCCCGCTCTCGTTTTGAACCGCCCCGTTCTCGTGTCCCTCTTCCGTGGGACGTCACAATTTTTCGACGAATCAATTTTCGAGCCACTCTTCTTTCGAGCCACTCTTCTTTTGGGTCGCTGCTCCCTCAGCCTTTTTCCGGCTGCTAAACTTGACGCGCTGATAATCTGTCGACCCGCACCTCGGAATGGAAAGAGCTCGGTGAAGATCAGGATTTGCTTCGTATGTTTGGGGAATATCTGCCGCTCCCCCACCGCCGAGGGGATCATGCGCTCGCTTCTCGAGGACTCCGGCCTCGAGGAAGCCGTGGAGGTCGATAGCGCGGGCACCAGCGCCGAGCACCTGGGCGATGAACCCGACCCGCGCACCCACGAGGCGGCCGAGGAATACGGGGTCACCGTCTCGGGCACAGCCCGACAATTTGAAATCGAGGACTTCGATCGCTTCGAGTACATCCTCGCCATGGACGCTGAGAACCGCGATGAACTCTCGTCCCTCGCCCCCGACGAGGTTTCTGAGGAGAAGATTTTCCTGATTCGCGACTTCGAGGCCAATGCCCGGCGCGATCAGGATGTGCCCGATCCCTACTACGGCGGCGCCGACGGCTTCGCCAAAACTTTTCAGATTCTGGATCGCGCCTGCCGAGGGCTCCTCGAACATTTGACCATCCAGCACGACCTGCCCAGTTGATGGAGCCCGAGCTTCGCGAGCACATCGATCCGCTGCTGCCCGCGCCCATCAAGACCGCGGAGAGTGTGGGGGGCGGGGACATCGGCGAAGCGTGGCGGGTCGAGGTGGGGTCGGGAGAACGCTATTTCGTCAAGCATTACGCGGACGCCCCCGACGGGCTCGTCCAGGCCGAAGCCCAAGGACTCGAGTGGCTTGCGCAAGCCGATACCGTTGCCACCGCCCGGGTAGCCGCCGTGTGCGATTCGGCCCCTCTATTGATTCTCGATTGGATCGAAACCCGCAGCCCGAGCGCGGATTTCGCCGACGCCCTGGGTGCGGGGCTGGCTCGGCTCCACGCTTTTGGCGCCCCCGGCTTCGGCCTTTCCGAGGACAACTTCATTGGAAAGCTGCCCCAGGCCAACGCGGCCTGCGAGCGCTGGTCCGACTTCTACGCCTACCGGCGCATCGAGCCCCTGGTGCGCCGGGCGCGGGACGCGGGCAGCCTGCCCCCGGGCCTGGCCCGGGAAGCGAGCCAGATGCTCAGCCGCTTCGACACGCTATGCGGGCCCGAAGAGCAGCCGGCCCGCCTGCACGGCGATCTCTGGAACGGGAACGTGATGACCGGACGCGATGGCCAAGCCATCCTCATCGACCCCTCGGTTTATGGGGGCCACCGGGAAATGGACCTGGCCATGATGCGACTCTTCGGCGGCTTTTCGGAAAGAACCTTCGACGCCTACGCGAACGAGCGGCCCTTGTCCGAAGAGGCCGCGGACCGCGTTCTCTTCTACCAGTTCTACCCGCTGCTCGTCCATATCACGCTCTTCGGCGGCGGCTACGTCGATCAATTCGCCCAGGCGCTTCGCGTCTATCGGTAGGCGGCGCTCGCTAGGCGGCGCCGAATACGACCGACGGCCCCCGCATTGTTCCGTCCGGGCACACCTCGGGGATCAGAAAGCGAGTGAAAGGCCCACAAGGAAATTGAATTCGGGCGAAGGGTAAACCGCCTCTTCCCCGGCGAAGGTCAGCACCCCGTATTCCGAGTATTCGGCGTCGGTCAGGTTGTTCAGATCGATAAAAACTGAAAGCCACTCGCGTTGATACTGGACCTTGGCATTCATCGCGAAATAGCCGGACTGATCGGGAACCGCATTGGCGAAATCGCTAATGAAGGGGCGGCTTCCCACGTACCCCGCATCCGCGGCCAGTGAGAATCCCCCACCCAAGGAGAGCACCCCGGAGAGAGTCAATTGATGGGCGGGCACTCCGGGCACACCGTTTCCCGCGTAGACGCCACTGAGGATCTCGGCGTCGGTGTACTGATATCCCAAGTCGAAGGTCAGGTCTTTCACGGCAAGCTGCGCCGACACCTCAACCCCCCTCCGCCGAGTTTCACCGTCGAGATTCACATTGGCCCCGAAGGCAAAAGGACCGCCTTGCGGGTCGTAGAAGAGTTCGCGGTCGGTTTCGATCTGGAAGTAGTTGAGGTTCATTCCGAGACGCTCATCGTACCGGTGCCGAACGCCTGCCTCGTAGTCTTTGGACACCTGGGGAACCAGCGCAGTGTTTACAGAATTCGACCCGAAGTTAAAAAGTTCATCGAGAACCGGATACCGGAAGCCCCGGGAAAAACTGAAATAAGCATCCACGTCAGAACTCACCCGCCAGGTGAGGCCCGCGGTGTAGAGGTTTTCATCGAGGCTCGTCCCCTCAGAAACCGCTGGACCAAACGAAAAATCGGCCCGGTCGTACCGATAACCCGCGGAAATCCGCACGCCCTTCCGGAGTTCGATTTCCTCGTAGAAGAAATAGCCATAGTCGCGCTTCTCGAGCCTGAATACGTCAGACGAGGTCGAGTCGATGGAACTCAGGTAAAGCAAGTTCGTAATGTCCTGTGCATTACTCTCGTAGTCGAAACCGAGAGTCATATGGGTCTTGAGTCCCAGGACCTCCTGCTCGACGATGAATTGCGGCGAAACGAGAATCGTTTCCAACTCGGTTTCCCCGGTAAAGTTGCCGCCTACGAATGTTGCGAACGCGACGGAGCCTCTTCTTCGAAGAGATGTCTCCACCTCGAATTGGCTCCCTGTGCCCAAAGAAAATTTCGCCCCCCCCATGACGTAATAGTCTTCGACGTCGGCGAAATCATCGGGGTTATTCGAGTCTGTGCGTACCGCTCCGGCCGCGAAATCGCTGGCGGTGAGCGCCCCCGGCAAGCGGGCTTCGTTCTCGGTGTATCCCCCGCTGAGGCTCAACTCGAGGTTTTCGGCCGGGTAGTAACGGAAATCAGCACCCAGGGAATCAAACTGAGTGCCGCTGTTCTCCCGATACCCCTCGGAGTGCTGCCGACTCCCCGAAAAGGCGTAGTTCAGCTTTCCCTCGGAGCCCCGGATATACCCGGTGGTATCCAGGGTCCCGTAGCTCCCCATGGCGACCTCGGCCCCCGCCTCAAATTCCTGGCCCTCGTGGGTAATGATGTTGATCACGCCCCCGGAAGCGTTGTCGCCATAGATGACACTGCTTCGCGCGCCCCGAATGATCTCGATGCGATCCACGCGGTTCAGGGGCATGGTGGTCCAATCCGTTCCGCTGAGATCCGCCGAGTTGATTCGCCGGCCGTCGACCAGCACTAGGGTATTGAGCGCTGCGGTTTCCCCGAAGCCGCGAATGTCCACGGAGTAGCTCGCGCGGTTGCCCGCGATATCGGTGACATGAAGGCCCGCCTGGGTGCGCAGGAGGTCGGGGATATTGCGCGCCACGCTGTGCTCGATCTCTTCCGCGGTGATCACGCTGACATTCGCGGGAATCGAATCGAGCCGCTTGGGATAGCGCGTCGCCGTGACCACCATCTCCTCCCGGGATTCCGCCGAAACGTCGGGCAGTCCGGGGCCTTCCTCGGCCGCGCCCACGCCCGGCCCGGCCCCCATCACCATTACGAGCGCGGCGAGGGTGCCCTTCGCGCTCGTTCTTCCAACCCGCATCCTTTGCTCCCCGTACCCGAATGGGCCCGGGGCATAAAAAAACCCCGAACCGAAATGAATCGATCCAGGGATGTCCCTTGCTATCCGCTGATTCAGGGCAAGCCTCGGTCCGTCAAGGATCTTGCCGAACGCCTGGGCAGGTCTTCTGACTTTCGGATCACTCTACTCGCCACACCTTCCCGACCCATCGCGCGGGCCAGTGGTTTTCGTGGCTTTCGTCCCCGATCACAGCGACGGGCTCGTCCCTGATTTTCACAGGGTTCCCTTTTAGGCGGCCGCCTTGTTGCCGTCGTTGTCAGCGGCGACCGGATCAACGATCCGGACCGAATTCAACTCGCAGGCGGGCATCGCACCCAAGCGTGTTCTCGTATTTTTTTCTTCGAACGAATTCGATCGAACGCGATCGAACGCGATCAAAGGTAAAGCCGATCCTCCTTTGGCCTCCTCCGGCGTGAGTCCGCGGGAAGCGTTGTTTTATGTCTCGCCTGGCGGACCCGGGCGATCCGCCCAATCCCAGGGGGCCCAGAGCGCGGCAAGCAATACACCATGCAGGGGCGCACCACCATCGGGCCAAGCATCGGTCGAAGCACGACCCCCGGGGTCCCGATCCTCTGAGGCCCCGCCAGGAACGGTTGCCTCGCGCCCACCCTAAGCTAGGGTACTGACTGGTCAGTACTCATCGCATCTCGCCGGAAGGTCCCCGTGTCCCCCCCCAATCCAACCAAAAGACGCCGAATTCTCGACGCTGCTCGCCGGGTCTGCTCGCAGTCGGGGTACGAAGCCGCTCGCATGGACGAGATTGCCCACGTGGCCGGGGTTTCCAAGGGGACTCTGTACAATTTCTTTGCCAGTAAAGAGGCCCTCCTGGTGGCCACCGTGCTGGCCGCCCACGAGGATTTTGTCGTCGTGCTCCCGGCGGTGGAGGATCCAACTCTGGATCCCCGCGTTCGGCTCGAAGCCCTGATTGAATCCCTGGCCGGGGGCTTTGAGGGCATCGCGCAGCATATCCTGCTTACCCACCAAGCTTGGAGCGTGGTTCTGAGTTCCCCCGCGGCCCGCCAGGAACTGCTCGGAACTCTACGCGCCATTTACTCGGAGTACGACAAACAGCTGCAATCGATTTTGAAGGCCGGTACCGAGTCCGGCGTTCTGCGGCGGGAAATCGATATTTCGGTGGTGGCCGCCAACTGGATCGCGATCTACGACGGCCTTTTGTACCGCGCCGGTTTTCAAGAGGACGGCGACCCCAACCCCTCCTATACGGCCGACGGGGTCAGACGCTCGCTGGGGTGGCTCGTGGAGCAACTCTTGGCCAGCGATGTGCCGCGCCTAAAAATAGAACCGACCGAGGAGACCGCTCGCGCATGAACGAAGCGAACCCCAAAAACCCGAAGCAAACTCACATCGGTTTGAAGCTGACCTTCCTCGGGATCGCAGCCGCCGGCTTGCTGGGGGGTATGCTTCTTCAGGCCACTGCACCCGATCCCGAAGCTCTTGCCCCGGCGGCGGCCCAAGCTCCGTTGGTGGATACCTATCGCCTCGAGGTCGTCCCCTTTCAGCCGCGCACCACGATCATCGGCCTGCTGGAACCCCGCCGAGAAGTCGAAATTTTTGCCGAAACACGGGGACGGGTCATCGAAATCGGCGCCGATGAATTTGACGCGGTCGCCCAGGAGCAACTGCTGGTCCGAATGAAACCGCTGCTCGCGAAAGTGGCGGTAAACCGAGCCGAAGCCGCCATCGCGCGAGCCAAAAGCCAGGGCATTCTCGCCCGGGCAACCCTGGAGCGCGCTCAAGGGCTCGCCAAGGTCGATGTGTCGAGTCGATCTGTACTGGACGAGGCCGAGAACGCAGCGCGACAAGCCCGGGCCGCACGCCTCGAGGCCGAAGCCGCCCTCGCCGAAGCCAAAGATCGCCTGGGCAAAGCGACCATCAAGGCTCCCTTTGCTGGGGTTCTCAGGAATTTCAACGTCGAAGTCGGAGAGTATCTCCAACCCGGGGAGCCGATCGCCGAGTTGCTCGATGTCAGCGCCCTTCGCGTCCGGATCAGCCTCACGGATCGGCAAATCGTTTCGGTACTCCCGGGAACCCCGGCGTCGCTGGAAGTGGACGCCCGGCCGGGGGAGGCCTTCAGCGGTCGGGTCATCTCGGTGAGCGGCGCGGCCGATCCGTTGAGCCGAAAATTTCAGCTTCTCGTCGAGGTGGACAACCGCGCCGGGCGCCTGCTTCCCGGCATGGTGACCCGAGTGGATCTGACCTTGGGAGAGACTCGAGACGTGATGACCCTGCCTCTGGACTCGGTCTTGGATCAATTTGGACTCAGGTACGCCTTTGTAATTGTCGGCAACCCCGAATCGGACTGGGAAGTCGTCAAGCGACGCATCGACACTCGGCCTATTCCATTCCGGCCCACGGAGCTCGAGGTCGTCGCGGGGCTGGCCGAGGGCGAACTCGTCGCGGTCTCATCCATCCGGCAACTGCAGGATGGAATGATTGTCCAGCCTTTCGCCTATGATTCCGACGGGGCCCACGCCATAGGGAAGAACGACCCGTGAGCCTGATCCGCTTTTCGGTTCGCCAGGTAGTGCTCGTCAACCTGTCTTTCATTGTATTGATGTTGGCGGGCGTTCTCGTGAGCAATCGGATTCCCGTAGATGTCTTCCCCGACATCTCCTTCAACTCGGCGGTCCTGATCACCCCCTGGCCGGGTGCTTCCGCCGATGAAGTCGAGCGACTGGTGACGCGCAAGATCGAGGACGAAGTCCGCGACGTCGCGGGAATCAAGGAGTGGTACAGCTTCTCCTCCGAGGGACTGTCGGAGATCAACATCGAATGGGAGGAGACCCTCAGCAAGTTTGAGCAGCAGGCCGCTCTCAACGAGCTCCGGGCCGCCATCGATCGAGTCGCCGACCTGCCGACCGACGTGGACGAAAGCATCCTGAAGGAACTCTCGGTCTCCGAGGTCTCCAACGTCTGCATGATCACGTTGACCGATGTGGGGAATGTCGGTGAATACACTCTGCGCGAGCTGGCCCGCGGCTTGGAACGCAAGGCCGAACGCCTGCAGGGGGTGCGCAAGGGCAACCTGATGGGAGCGAGAGATCGCGAAATCCGGGTCTACGTCGACAAGAGCAGGGCGCTGCAATTCGACATCACCCTCGAGGAAGTCAGCGCCGCCATCGCGCGTAACAACATCAACCTCCCGGGCGGCACTTTCTCAAGCGATTCCCGACAGGAAACCACCGTTCGCGGTCTGGGGAACTTCGCCTCTCCAGAAGAATTGGCGAGCACCATCATTCGCAAGAGCCCCGACGGGCATCACATCACGCTGAACGAAATCGCGTCGGTGGAGTCCGATTTCGAAAAGCGCCGGAACTACGGATACCTGAACGGTCAGCCCTCGATGCTGATCGGAATTTCCAAGAATTCGGGATCCGATATCGGACAAGTTGTCCAGCGCGTGCGTGACCTCGTGAGCCGGGAATCGGGAAATCTTCCGGCGGGTGTCGAGACTCGGGTCATCTGGGACGAGTCAAACTTCGTCAAAAAACGTATCGGAATCCTGCGTGACAACCTTGCCCTCGGCGTCAGCCTAGTGATCCTGGTCCTCTGGCTCACCGTCGGGTTCCGCAATTCCCTGCTTGCCATCGTGGGCATCCCATTCTCCTTTCTCACGGCATTGCTTCTCTTTCCCGTACTCGGCATCACGATCAATCTTCTCAGCCTGGTGGGCTTCGTCATGGTCTCGGGCATGCTGGTCGCCGATGCAATCATCGTGATCGAGAACATCTACCAGCACATCGAAGCCGGCGAACCCGTGACCGAGGCCATCGTCGCGGGCGCCGAGGAGGTGATGTGGCCGGTCATCTCGGCGGTGTGCACCACCATCGCCGCATTCGTTCCCATGCTTCTGGTCAGTGGAACCAGCGGCCAGTTCATGTCGATCCTGCCGAAGACGGTCATCGCGTGCCTGGCGGCCTCACTCATCGAATGCCTCGTGGTTCTCCCCGCCCACTATCTCGAGTGGGGGAGCACTTCTCGAGCGGCAGACGCCCTGGCCAAAGCCGATTCGAAGTCAGGAATTCGAACTTGGAGCCACAGGGTACGCGCGCGCGCCGATGCAACCATCGATTCCCTGCGAAGCGCCTACGTGCGAGGTCTGCGCCGAGTCATGCGTCACCGAATCGCATTCCTGCTCGCCTGCGTCGGCGTATTCATTTTTGCCCAGGGTCTATCCACCCGAGTTCGGGTCGACCTCTTTCCCAGCGACTTCAACCAACTGTTTGTATCCATCGAGACGCCCATCGATTTCAGCATCGAGGAATCCAACGAAGTCATCCTTGGCCTCGAGGCCGCCCTGGAACCCCTCGCAGATGAATTTCTCTCGGTCTCCACCTACGTCGGACAGGGAATGTCCGCCGAGGAGCGTCCGATTTTCGGAAGCAACTACGGCGTTTTCTACATTTCGTTCAAGGACTCCGAACAAAATATCGCCGACCCCGGGCGGATGGTGGGCTTGGTGCGCCGAACCCTCGAGGCCCATCGCGCGGAGAACCCCTACGGAATCGAAAAGCTGATCGTCGTGCCTCCGCGCAACGGCCCCCCCATCGGGAAACCCGTTGCGGTACGAGTGATCGCCGAGGACTACGACCGGGCCAAACAGGTCGCGGCGAGCATGAAGGTCGAATTGTCGAGCATGCCGGGTGTTTTCAACATAGAGGACAACATGCCAGTGGGGCGGCGGGAACTGCGAATCGGCCTGGACGATTATCGAGCATCGCTCCATGGTGTCAGCTTTGATCGCGTGGGCATAGCCCTTCGAGGCGCCAACGACGGACTGGTCTCATCGACCTACAAGGACCCTCTCTCCGACGAGGACGTGGACATTCGCGTGCTCCTTCGGAAAGAGCAGCGGGACAGCGCGGGCGACCTGATCGACGTCGAACTGCGCACACCCGGCCAGTACCGCGTCAAAATCGAGGACGTGGGCACCATCTCCATGAGTCGTGGCTACCAGCGCCTCTACCACTTTGACGCCCAGCGCGCGGTGGTTGTCTACGCCGACGTAGACAACCGAATGGCCACCTCGATCTCGGCCAACGAAGCCCTGCGCGCGCGCTTCGCCGATGTCCCCTTGCGCAATCCGGGCATGAATCTCGCCTTTGGAGGGGAGTTCCAGGCAACGAATCGAACCTTCGAAGATATGGGGCGCGCCTTCATCGTCGCGCTGATCGCCATCTATACGATCCTCGCGGCCCAGTTCCGATCATACCTGCAACCCCTGGTGGTCATGTGCGTCATTATGTTCGCCTATATCGGCGTGATCTTCGGCATGTACCTCTGGGGCTACGCGCTCTCGATGTATGTGATCTACGCGATGGTGGGTCTGGCGGGAATCGTCGTCAACGATTCGCTGGTACTCATCGATTTCGTCAACAAGGAGCGCGAACGCGGCACCCCCGCCCTGGACGCCGTACTCATTGCCGGACACCGCCGCTTTCGCGCCGTCCTTCTCACGACTGTCACCACCGTGGCCGGATTGCTCCCCATGGCGATGGGACTCTCGGGGGTTTCGACGGTCTTCGGCCCCTTTGCCGCGGCCATCGTGGCGGGCCTCTGTGTCGCCAGCCTCCTCACGCTTTTTGCCGTGCCCGCTCTCTATCTCAGCATCGACGCCCTGCGATCCAATGTGGTCAACCGCTTGGGACTCGGTTCCCCAAAATCCGATTGGGTCGTTCCTGGAACCCCATAGGGGCCCATTCCATCTTCTCGCACTGAGCGCTAGCCCCAACCACCCACTGACAATTGTGCGGGCGCATGATCCCGCGCATGTGCGAGAATACCCAGACTCACTTATTGGCCCAGCACCACTTCAGCCGCGCGCCTTGTCGCGGCCGGGCCTGAACTCAGGAGATCTTTCATGTCACCGCTCAAGCTTGGAGTTCAACTCGGATATTGGGGCGCCCAGCCACCGGCCAACCTGATCGAGGTGGCCCAAGAAGCCGAGACCCTCGGCTTCGACTCTCTATGGACCGCCGAGGCCTGGGGGTCGGATGCATTCACCCCTCTGGCGTATATTGCGGCGCACACTTCTCGCATCAAGTTGGGGACCGCCGTCGTCCAACTCTCGGCGCGCACACCCACCGCCACCGCGATGGCGACCCTGACCCTCGACCACCTCTCCAAAGGCCGAATGATTCTCGGCCTCGGCGTCTCGGGCCCTCAAGTCGTAGAGGGCTGGTATGGACAGCCCTTCTCGAAGCCCCTTGCGCGGACCCGGGAATACATCGACATCATCCGCCAAGTTCTGGCTCGAGAAGCGCCCGTGACGAGCAGCGGGCCCCACTATCCTCTGCCCTATTCCGGCGAAGGAGCCTGGGGGCTCGGCAAGCCTCTGCGGCCGATCACCCATCCTCTTCGCAGTGATGTCCCCATTTTCATGGGCGCCGAGGGACCGAAGAACGTCGCTCTTGCCGCCGAAATCGCCGACGGTTGGCTCCCGCTCTACTACTCCCCATTCCGGCAAGAGGTCTACGCTGACTCCCTCAAGGATCGAAAAAAGGATTTCGAGATCAGCCAATTCGTAATCTGCAATATCGACGAAGACCTCGAACGTGCCCTGGCCCCCGTTAAAGCGATGCTCGGCTTCTACATCGGCGGGATGGGAGCGAAAAAGAAGAACTTCCATATGGAGTTGATGGCAAGAATGGGCTTTGAGGCCGAGGCCCACAAAATCCAGGATTTGTTCATGGAAGGGAAGCGCGCCGAAGCCACCGCGGCGGTCCCCGACCAGTTTGCCGACGAAGTTTCACTCTGCGGTTCGGTCGACCGCATCCGGGAGCGCCTGGATGCGTGGAGGGAAACACCCGTGACGACCCTGCTGATTGCCAGCCAGGATGTCGCCACCATGCGCACGATGGCTGAGATCGCGAGCTAGGCCGCGAAGGGAACTCGAATAAGATGACGTTTTGGGCGCAATGAATTCCCCTTCCGCCATGCGCGGCCCCGGCCGATCTTTTCGCCTTGCCGAATATTTCGGCATCGAAGTTCGGGTCCACTGGAGTTTCGTGGCCCTGATTGGCGGCCTGGGGCTTTGGGTCTTGGCCGAGACCGGATCGCTGCAGGCCGTGGGCCAGATTCTGATTCCCATCGGCATGGTGTTCCTGTGCGTCGTTCTTCATGAATACGGCCATGCCCTGACTGCCCGTCACTTTGGAATTCGCACCCGGGCCATAACCCTCCTGCCCATCGGCGGGGTCGCGGCGCTTGAACGCAATCCCTCTTCCCCGGTTCAGGAACTGTGGATCGCTGCTGCGGGCCCCGCGGTCAACTTTCTGCTGGCGGGTCTTATTTGGGTATTCATGGCCACGACCGGCGGAATTTCCTCCGGGCTCCTTTCGGGAAGCGCCGAAGCTTCCACGCTTGGCTGGCTGTTCCGCATGAATTTGCTACTCGGCACATTCAACCTGCTGCCCGCGCTGCCCATGGACGGCGGCCGAATTCTGCGAGCGTCTCTCGCCCTGCGGATGTCCAACCTCAAAGCCACCCGAATTGCATCCCGGGCCGCGCGCGGGATCGCTGCACTCATGATCTTCTTCGGCTTGACTTGGGGAGAGTGGATGCTGGCGCTAATCGGAGGCTTCGTCTGGAGAACGGCAAGGGCCGAACTCTTTCAAGCCATGGCGCGCGAGGCCCTGCAGGCACGAAGAGAAAACCGCTTCGGCGAGGCTGCGCCTAGCCCGGACCTGGTGATGGAGAAGACCTCGGCTGGCGAGTGGGCGCCTCCGCACTCGTATCGCCATTCGCAGCGATCCGAGTAGCCGGATGACTCATAGAAACGTCTTGGAATGTGATGCGCGCTAGGACACTCTCTGCGCTGAGCGGGGTCAGCCCGACCGGGGCCCCAACCGGGCGCAGATCCTAGAATCAGACTGCGCGGACGTTCTGCGCCTCGGGGCCCTTCTGGCCCTGCGCGGCGTCGTACTCTACCGCTTGTCCGTCCTGCAAATTTCGGAACCCGTCACCAATAATATTGGAATAGTGGACGAAGAGATCCTTGCCCCCATCTTCCGGTGTGATGAATCCGTAACCCTTCTGCTCGCTGAACCACTTCACTGTGCCGTTGGCCAAACTTCTGTTCTCCTTGATAATTTCGGACACGCGGAGCCTTCTCCGTCTAGTCACACCCGAAGTCTAGTGCGTAGAACCGCAGGCGGTATAGAAAAATGCGACGCCGCCTAGTCTGGCGGAATACCCCCACTCCGTTCATTGTTCGAACCCTCGGGCGCAACGCTCAACGTTCCTCGAGCCGGCATCGTATTCGCGGGAAGACTTCCAGCAAACCGCTCAATTTCCGACCAAGCCCCCGTGAAAGCCAACCAGTCGGGTGCACAGCGCCAATCTTCGCAGACTCGATGATATTTCGTTCCAAGCACTCGCCGTACTCCCTACATTCAATTCTGTAGGCAGTCGAAGCCCGAAAACTCTCGCCCAGCGCAAAATTCGCCTCAGAAATCGCGCCTGCGCCCATTCCGCGCAGCGAGGCAACACCCGCGAAGACCTCGTCACGCCTTACCGGTACGCATGGGTTCGGAATGTTTCGGGGCCTCATGCACCGATTTTCGAAACCCCCAAGCAACCCCGAGCGTGTATCGACGGTATTCTGTCCCAGGGAATGTCTTGCTCGGCATACGCCGAGCGCTCGGGCTGCGCCCCATAGACCTTGAAGGGAGTCCACGTGCTCGGTATCGCGGGCGGCGCCAGAAGCTGGGGAAATCCCGAATGCATTGGGGTCGGCAAACTCCCAGGCCGAAGTCCCCTAATCCCCTACCCGGATTCCACCTCCGCGCGGGAGCTGCCCCGGGAATCGTCCCCCTTCTTCATGTCCCTTAACGGGGACTGGCGCTTCCAACTCTACGATCGTCCCGAAGACACCCCCCAGGCATTCCCTCGACCCGATTTCGACGACAGCACCTGGTCCAATCTCGAGGTGCCCGGCAATTGGACGTGCCAGGGTTACGACCGCCCCCACTACACCAACGTTCAGATGCCCTTCCCGGGCGAACCCCCTGAACTCCCCAAAGAGAACCCGACGGGGATCTACCGCAAGCGCTTCCAACTTCCCGAGGCCTGGTCGGGCAAGCGTGTTGTCATTCATTTCGGTGGCGCCGAGAGCGTTCTTTACGCCTGGCTGAACGGTCGCGCGCTCGGCCTCTCCAAGGATTCTCGCCTACCGGCGGAATTCGATCTCACCCCGCACCTGTACGAAGGCGAGAATACGCTGGTCGCCATGGTGGTGCGCTGGTCCGACGCGACGTATATCGAGGACCAAGACCACTGGTTCATGGCGGGTCTGCACCGCGAGGTCTATCTCTACGCCACGGGCGCCGCTCACATCGCCGATGTGCGAGCCCGAGCTGCCTTGGACGACACCTACTCGAGTGGTCTCCTCGACCTCCGGGTAGAGATCGGCTTTGCCATCGAAGCGCGCAAAGGCTACCGGGTGCGTGCCGAGCTCTACACCCCACGAGGCACCCGGGTTTTCCGGAAACCCTTGGAGCAGGCTGTCGCCATGGCGGAGAACCCCTACCTCTACTCGGGGCATTGCGCGGAATTCCTCGAGACGATCCGCGCGCCTCGGCTCTGGTCGGCCGAAACTCCAGAACTCTACGAGCTGGTGGTGAGCCTGATCAATCCCGAGGGCCGCAGCGTCGAGTCCGTCTCCACGCGCATCGGATTCCGCCGAGTGGAAATCCGCAAACGCGAACTTCTCATCAATGGTCGCCCGGTCATGATCAAAGGAGTCAACCGCCACGATCACCACGAAACCCGTGGCAAAGCCTTGACCCGGGAGGACATGCTCGCCGATGTCCTGCTCATGAAGCAGTTCAACTTCAATGCAGTGCGGACCGCTCACTACCCGAACGACCCCCACTTCTATGATCTCTGCGACGAGTACGGGCTCTACGTAGTCGACGAGGCGAATATCGAAGCCCATGCCTTTCTGGCCCGCATCTGCCACGACCCCCGTTACGCGCCAGCGTTTCTGGACCGTGGCATGCGGATGGTCATGCGCGACAAGAATCATCCGAGCGTGATCATGTGGTCCCTTGGCAACGAAAGCGGTTACGGGCCCAACCACGACGCCATGGCGGGGTGGATTCGGGGCTACGACCCGACTCGTCCCATCCACTACGAGGGCGAGTTGCAGTGGGATCTCTACCGGGAAAAGAGGGTCAGCGATGTCGTCTGCCCCATGTACTCGTCGGTGGATGAAATTACCCAATGGGCCAAATCAAAGACCGGAGACCGGCCGCTGATCCTCTGCGAATACGCCCACGCCATGGGGAATAGCGGTGGGGGGCTCGCGGACTATTGGGCGGCGTTTCGTCGCTACCCGGGGCTTCAAGGGGGATTCATCTGGGACTGGATTGACCAGGGCCTGCTCCGAAAGGATGAGATGAATCGCCCTTACTGGGCCTACGGGGGGGATTTCGGCGACGAACCCAACGATCGTAACTTTTGCATCAACGGCATGCTCGCGCCGGATCGAACCCCCCACCCGGCGATGTGGGAGTTCAAAAAGCTCGCCCAACCCCTCCGCGTTGAAGCCCGGGACCTCAAGCGCGGCAATCTCCGGATCCACAACGATCAAGACTTCAGCGACCTGAGCGGATTGGTGGGCATCTGGGAACTCAGCATCGACGGGGTCCGCCAAAAGCGCGGGCGGTTGCCCCGCCTCGACATTCCCCCCGGCGAGGCTCGGAACATCAATCTAGGGCTTTCGCGCCTTCCCTTTCTCAGCCAGCAACTCTGCCACCTGACCCTGAGCTTTCGCACCCGTAAAGCGACCTCGTGGGCCGAAGCTGGACACGAAGTGGCGTGGGAACAATTCGAAATCCCCTGGAAGCCCGGGCGGCCCGCAAGGGTGAAGGGCCGAGCCAATTCCGCCCCCGAGCCCATCGAACTCTTTCAGGACGATCGCCGGGCTCGGATTTCGAGTGGCGAACTCGAAATCGACGTGCACAAACGGCGAGGCACCGTGTCCTCGCTGAAGTGGCGCGGCGAAGAGGTGCTCGCACTGGGTCCCGAACTGAATGCCTGGCGGGCTCCCACGGACAACGACAATTTCCAGGCGATTCCCGGCACTACGCCCCCCCCTCTGGCCCAGTGGCTCGCCTGGGGACTGGACGATCTCACCCTCACTCCCGTGAAGTGCAGCGTTCGTGCCCAGCGCGATGGAAGCGTACGAATCCGAAGCCTCCAGGTGGCTCAGGCGCGCGATACCGAGAACTCGGAAGAGCACCGGATCCAGCACATCCAGCAATGGACCGTCAACCCGGGCGGCCGGATCGTTCTCAACAACGAAATTCGAATCGGATCCGGGCTCCACGACCTCCCCCGAGTAGGCATTCGTTTTGAGACCGCCCGCGGCTTCGAACGTCTCGCGTGGTTCGGGCGCGGACCCCATGAAAATTATTGGGACCGAAAGACCGGCGCTCCAATGGGCCGCCACGAGAGTTCAGTGGACGCGCAATACCATCGCTACGTCGTTCCCCAGGAAAACGGGAATCGAACCGACACGCAATGGTTTGCCCTCTGCCGAAAGGAAGAAACTGGTCTGTTGGTTGGCGGCGTCCGGCCGTTTGAGTTCGGAGCCAGCCACTACAGTGGGCAGGATCTATATGCGGCGGAGCACGTCAATGAACTGCGCGCCCGGCCCGAAACTCACGTGCAACTCGATGTTCACCAACGCGGCGTGGGGACCGGCGCCTGCGGGCCCGACACTCTCCCCCGCTATCGAATTCGTACCGGTCTTCACAGGCTCGGCCTCTGGCTGACGTGCTTCGATCCCAAGCGGACCGACCCAGGACGACTCGCCGGACAGATCGGGTCCGACGCGAAATTCATCGGCCAACTTCGTTAGCGCGCCCCAAGGACAGACGCCGAACGTTCACCCGCTATTGATTCAGGTTCCAGTTGTAGTCGAAGTAGGACACGCTGACACGTTGGAAATTCGCGGCCAACCAAGCGGAATTGGGCTCGGGAGTGTATTTCTGAACGAACTCGAGCACTCCCTTGCGGCCACCGAAATCCTCGGCGAACCACTTGAATATTCGGCTGAGTTCCAGGCGTCCTTTTGCGCGGTCGAGGGAGAGCCCCTTCTCGGGCCGGGCCAACCAGGCGCGAATAGAAGCATCGAGTTGTGCATCCAACCCCGGAGCCCTGTAAGGCGTTTGCGCGAGGTTGGGGCAAGAAATCGAAGCGCAAACGATGGCCCCGTGGATCCGGGGCTCCTTCATAGGTCGAAGAATTTCGTTCTCAATTTCGTCGAGCGAATAGCCCCGGCCTCCAATGCGTCCGGCTTCGCGCTTCCAGACCGGACGAAAAAAGGACCCGATGTCGCGAATGCTCTTCACTGGCGAATGCAGAATCACCAGGTCGATGGCGAAAATATTGTACGCATTGATCCAGAAGGCGAGTTTTTCCTCCCGGCTACCCAACCGGGAAGGATCCATCTCGGCCAACTTGCTCAGCAGCCCCTTCCAGCGCGGCTCCTTTGCCAGCCCCGAGTAATCCACCCGCGTCCCAACCTCGGCGTCCACCGAGTGCGTGTACTCGCTCAGCAACTCGGCATAGAGCGGAGCGTAGCCAGGGCCAGTTTCCGCCCGGGAACCCAGAGCGAAAAGCAACCCAGCAACCAGGAAAAACCCGAAGAGCGCGGAACCACCGACCCCACCGCATCCAAAGGGCCGACTGCGCAAATCGAACTACCGCGGCGCCAGGTCGCGGATGGATTGCTTGAGATCATCGGTATGCAGCAAGGCCAGCGCAGGGGTATGAACCCCGTTCTCCACGTAGCGCTGAATATGCTCGCGGCACGCCTCGGGCGGGCCGTTGACGATCAGGGCATCGACCACTTCCTCGGGAATCGCTTCCAGGGCGGCGCTGCGATCGCCTTCCTTCCAGAGTTTCCACATCGGCCCGAGTACATCGCCTCGCCCCAGCCACTCGTGAAAAGCCGCGTAGACGGGAACGTTCAAATAGGCGGCCACCGCTCGCCGACCTATGGCCAGCGCCACCTCGCGATTGGCTACGGGCAAAACGAAGATTCGCGCTGCGATCTCCTTGCCCTCGCCACCGGCGTGGACATGGGGAACCACCTGCTTGACATCTTCCGCGGATAGCCAATTCAGGATAGCGCCATCCCCCTCCCGGCCAGCCAGCCGCAACATGCCCTGGCGAAGGGCGGCGATCAAAATGGGCGGCGATTCCGGGAGCTTGACTCCTGAGCGAAATCCCTTGACGGTGAAGCGTTCAAATTTTTCGTCAACCTTCTCTCCCGCCAGGGCCTTGCGGAGAAAACGCACCATGTCGCGAACTTGTTGATAGGGCTGCTCGAAGGGAATCCCATTCCAGCGACCGACAATGACGTCCGAGGAGGTTCCGATCCCCATCACGAAACGACCGGGCGCCGCATCGGCCAGGGAGGCCACCGACTGCGCCATCAGGGCCGGGCCCCGGGTATACGCGGGAATGATCGCCACACCCAGTCGCGCAGTGGGTGTCCAAGCCGCGGCCATCGCCAATGGGGTAAACCCGTCGTGGCCATTGGCTTCGGAGGACCAAAAATCCGTATACCCAAGATCAACCATCTCCTTGAGCCAATCCTCGTGTTCATGGAGCGGAATCCCCGCCAAGGGAATCGACATGCCGTATCGCGCCATCAACGCTTCTCCTTCTTGGCCAGCTTGGCCCATGCATCGCGCAGGGTCACCGTCCGATTCACGACCAACCGATCGGAGCCGGAATCGGGATCGACACAAAAATAGCCGAGGCGCTCGAACTGGAATGTGCTTCCAGGTTTCGCCGACGCCATGCTGGGCTCCAGCATCGCATTCTCGATCACTTCGAGGGACTCGGAGTTCAGGCAATCGAGAAAATCCTTGCCCTCCTCCAAGGCTCCCGGCTGCTCCACAGTAAAGAGGGGTTCGTAGAGACGCACTTCAGCAGACAGGGCGTGCTCGGACGAAACCCAATGCAGAGTTCCCTTAACCTTGCGACCGTCGGGGGCGTCTCCACCCCGGGTTGCCGGATCGTAGGTGCAGCGCAGTTCGGTCACTTCGCCGTCAGCGCCCTTGATGACATCCACGCAGGTAATAAAGAACGCGTAGCGGAGCCTCACCTCACGACCCGGTCCCAGGCGAAAGAATTTCTTGGGCGGATCCTCCATGAAGTCGTCCCGCTCGATGTAGAGCTCGCGCGAAAAAGGCACGGTGCGAACTCCCATGCTCGAATCCTCGGGGTTGTTCACCGCTTCGAGTTCATCCACCTCGCCTTCGGGAAAATTCTCGATCACGACTTTGAGCGGGCGCAAAACCCCCATCACCCGGGGCGCTCGGACGTTCAGATCCTGGCGAATGCTGTACTCAAGTCGGGCGAGTTCAATGGTGTTGTCGCGCTTCGCCAGACCGATGCCCTCGCAGAACTCCCGGATCGCCTCGGGGGTGTATCCCCGGCGGCGCAAGCCACGAAGGGTAGGCATTCGGGGATCATCCCAGCCTCTAACGTGATTGCCCTCAACGAGTTTTTTCAGCTGCCGCTTGCTCAGAACCGTGTGGCTGAGATTGAGTCGAGCAAATTCAATTTGTCGCGGCTTCTTTTCGAACTCCAACGCTTCCACGAACCAATCGTAGAGCGGACGATGACCGACAAATTCGATACTGCACAGCGAGTGCGTGATTTCCTCGATGGCATCCGATTGGCCGTGGGCAAAGTCGTACATCGGGTAGATCGACCAGGCATCGCCCGTTCGATGGTGATGGGCCTTCTGGATCCGGTACATGATTGGATCGCGCAGGGTCAATACCGCCGAAGCCATGTCGATCTTCGCTCGAAGAACTCGGGAGCCCTCGTCGAATTCACCCGCTCGCATGCGAGCAAAAAGATCCAGATTTTCCGCCACGCTTCGGTCTCGCCAAACACTGTTGGTGCCCGGATCCGTCAGGCTTCCCTGGTTGGCGCGCATCTCCTCGGCGCTCTGATCATCCACGAAGGCCAAGTCTTTTTCAATCAGCCGCACCGCCATGGCGTAGAGTTGTTCGAAATAATCCGAGGTGAAGAAAAGGCGGTCCGCCCAGTCGTAACCGAGCCACTTAAGGTCCTCAATGATGGCTTCGACGTGCTCCTTTTCTTCGGCTCCAGGGTTCGTGTCGTCGAAGCGCAGATTGCAAGTGCCACCAAACTCGGCCGCAATGCTGAAATTCAGCGCAATCGCCTTGGCGTGGCCGATATGAAGCGCGCCGTTGGGCTCCGGGGGAAAACGCGTCGCCACCAGCCCCCCGCGCTTTCCGGCTCTCACATCGTCGGCGACGATGGAGCGAATAAAATCTTTGGGCTCGCTGGCTTCATCGGTAGACACGGAAGGCTCTCTCTCGTTCTTCGCGCAAGGACACCGCTTGCGACGGGGAGGGAATGGCGTTCAGGGGATTCAGGGGATAAGAAAAACCCGCCCAAACGCCTGGCGACTCTCGATAAAGGCGTGGGCCTGGGCGGCTTCCGGCAGGGACCGGGCGGCGGGGACGAAATCCGTCCCTCGATAATTGAGCCC
>DUCH01000199.1 GCA_012959865.1 Myxococcales bacterium
CGAACTAGAGACCACCGACTGCTTGCCCTGATTCTTCCCCAAGTGCGCCCATTGCGATAGATACCGCCGACGGCGGACCCCAGCCTGCCATCGCGAACCCCTGTGGCCCCTCTTTAACCTGTACCGGACACGGCCCAGGGTGTAGATGGGCCTTTGAAATTCCTATCCGCCTCATCGTGTCGGAACCCCGGTCCCGAGCAAACTCACACCGAGGACCACGAAGGCGATACCTAGCCAAGCACTCGGGCTCGGCACTTCGTTGAACAACGCCCAGCCGGCCAGCGCGATGCCCACGGTGCCCAGCCCGGCCCAGACCCCATAAGCGATCCCGAGTGGCACAGTGGTCAGACTCTGCGCAAGCAACCAAAACGCGAGCCCATAACCGGCGAGCGCCGCAAACCCCAAAGCCGGTCGGGCGAATGCTTGGGATTCGCGGAGCGCGAGCGTGGCTCCCACCTCGGCGAGAATCGCAGCGAACAAAAGCGAGAATCCTTGCGGCATCCTCACTCTGCTCGTGTCATGTCTTCAAGGCGGGCGAGCACATGGGCCGCATGCTTCTTCGTTAGGCCAGGCAACCCGAGCAGCGAGCTCAACCACAACCCATCGGCCGCCAAACGCACGATCGTTGCGGCCACGGGATCGACTCCGTCGGCACCTTCCAAACGCGCTTGCCAGCGGCTGAAACGCGCTCGCACCGTATCGAGACGTGCGCGGTCGCCACCCATGCAGGCCAGCAGCCCCGCCATCAGACGCGCCGAATCGTCCGCCGCTTCACCCCGTGGCGTCACGGTCGACTGCAAGTAGGCGCGCGTATACGCACCGCCCTCTTCCGCATCCCCTTTAGCGAGTTCGTCCTGGCGGGCGTCAAAGCCCGCGAGCATGCGCGCGGTGAGGCCTTCGATCAGCGCTTCTTTCGAGGGGAAGTGGTAAAGGAGCCCGCCCTTCGAGACCCCGGCGTCGGCGGCGACCGCATCGAGGACCAGGCCACTGGGGCCGTAATCGAGGAGACGCTGCTCGGCAGCATCCAGAACCAGGGCACGGGCGGCGGGCGGTCTCGGCATGACGAAACTATACCGTCTGGTTGGTATTGTTACAAGAGAGGGGCGGGGTCGGAGAGCGGAGGCGGAGGAAGGGCCGGGGGAAGGGGATGGGGATGGGGGAAGTCGGATGCCCGTTCAACCCGGTGATCTATGAAGAGGCGAATTTCCCGCTATCGCTCCCCGGGCTGTCTAACCGCCGGAGCGAATCCGCGCCCGGACTACGAGCGCACGCTCCGCGAACGTGCGACCCCAATCTAACGTGCGACCCCAGTCTAACGTGCGACCCCAATCTTCGGTCGTAGCGCTGGTCTGCACTCCCGTGGGTTGGCCATTGTGGAGCCAATTCGCGAAGCGCAGAGCCGAGTCGAACGCCACTGACCCGAACCCCGTGGTGTCCGCGGCGTTACCCGGGTCTCCCAAAGTCATCCAATCGATGCTGGCCGCGCTCGGCGACGACGCTCCTGCGAAAGCCAATATTCCCACGAGCCGCGAAATCTTATGCAAAATTCGCATCTCCTTTTCTTCCTCCCGAGTCGTTTGTAGAAATCGAATCACCCAGTCGAACGAAAAACTCGAGAATCACCCCGATCCACTCAAATTACGCCGCCACTCCAGTTGAAGAACCGAGTCCCCGGGGCCGGGCCGGTCGCGGCTCCCTGCTGGGTCATTCGGACAAGAAAGGCCTTCATTGACAAGTCGTTGACTGGCGTCGGGATAGGAGCGTCCGACAAACTCGGCGAGGCGAGTCGGGGTTCCTTACTTCCCTGGCCAGCGCAACCTTTTCGGTGGTGGCCAGTCTGGAGTATCGTCCGCCATGCAGTCCAGCCTTGACCCCGGAGACCGAAATGGGAACAACGCATGATGCCCTCAAGAGGGCTGAACAGCGGAGTCAAAGGGACCGCCGGACGACTTCGCTGGAGCCCGGGCAAGAAGAAGCCACGCCCGGGCGGGATGCTCCCGCGGCTGCAAGATTCGTTGCCGATCACGGGGCGATCAAGAACAACGTCCTCGCCCTAGGCGCCGATGGATTCACCAAGAGGCTTCTCTTGATCAATACCTTCGAGGAGGGCGAATCCGCGGATTGCGCCCTCCAATTTGCCACCTCCCTGACCGAGGATTCCGATCTCGGGGTGCTCGTCGTTGATCTGAATCCGTGGGCGTTGAGCCTTCGCGAAGTCTTCAGCATCGATCACACGCATGGCTTGCTCGATCTTTTTTCCGAAGCCGACGAGAACGCTCCTGCCATCGAAAAAGTTGGCCCGGGGAATCTCTATACCGCGAGGCTGGGCGGAGATCACGCCAGGCTCCCAGAATTTGTCGAATCCGGTGACTTCGGTCGTTTCCTCGAGTCCCTAAACAAGAGGTTCGACTTCGTCATTTTGGACATGCCCGGGGGCGCCGACTTCCAGGAGTGTCGCGCCCTCAGTGCCAAGGTCGACGCCGTGGCGCTGATCCTGCAATCGGGTGCAGGCGCGGATCAGATCGCTCTTGGTGCGAAAAAATACATCGAGAATCCAGCGGAAAAATTGCTCGGGGTCATTATCTACAAGGCGAAGGCCAATCGCCGCAAACGCGTGAAATTCGTGAGCACGGTGATCGCGACCTGTCTCGTTTTCGGTCTGGGGTTCCTGGTTGGGGATCTACGAATGGAGCCGGGGGACGCGGCACCTGATCGGCTCGAGAGTGCTGCTAGGGCAGAAGCGGGTATCGACCCCCCGAGACGGGAGAGAGTCATCCCCCTGGCTCAGCCGGCAAAGCCGGCAAAGGCAGAAGCAACGAGGGCGCCCGCCCAGGAAGCACCGGCAGCGGCCGCCGCGAAGCCCGCGGACAGCGCGGGGCTTCGTCCGGGTGAAGAGACTCGAGTGAAAGAAGCCCTAGCAAAAGAAGCTCCCGTTGTAGAAGCCGGAGTCATAGAAGCCCGAGTCACGGAAGCCCGAGTCAAGGAAGCTGGACTTGGAGAAGGTCTGGTCGAAGAGGCTTCGGCGAAAGAGGCCCAGGCCACCCAGGCTCAGGCCACAGCGGGTCAAGTCGAAGAAGAGCGAGTACGCACGGTGGTCGTCTCGCAAGGGGATAACCTCTTCCGGATTATTCTTGGGGCCTATGGAACCTACAACGAGGGGCTGCTTCGCCGGGTGCTGGATGAGAATCCCGAAATTCCCAGCTCGAAAAAGATCCTTGTCGGTCGCACCATTCGGTTGCCCGGGGTCGATTGAGCGGGGAACCCGGCCGCTAAAGTCGCGGCCCCGGGCAGAGGGTTTCGAACGATTGCCGCCGACGGGACCCCAGCCCGCCATCGAGAACCCCTGTGTCCGCTCTTTGACCTGTACCGGACGTGGCCAAGGGTATAAAATGCGCCTTTGAAATTCCTCTGCCTATCCGCGCGCTGGATTTGCACCGTAAGCCTGGCGGCAAAAGCTGCCGGGTGCTTCCACAATAATGTCGCTTTGACCGATGCGGCCGAAGCTGGGCGTGGGCGTCGCGAAGGACCCGGGCGAGAAATTTTTCATCTGGGGAACTTTCGGGCAGGCCGAGTGGTACGGACGGGTCGCTTCTTATATGTGGGCGGCTATGTGGGCGGCTATGTGGGCGGCGCAATACGGCGGATCGGCGTCGCCTCCTCGCTCGTGCGTTTTTGGCAGATTTGGCTGGGTTGAAGAGGTTCCGATTTCATGGCGATCGCGCTTCAAACCTTCATCGCTCTTTTCCCTCGGCCGCAAAATTTTTCGCGAACGCCATTCGGGTCGAGCTTTCGCCGTTGTGTTTTCCCATTTGCGGTACTCAATCTACAAAACGAGTAAGCTATATAGTGTCAACTGCCTATTCGGCTTCCCCGGATGGATCGAATGTAATCGGCAACTTGGCCGACCTCGTCCGATAAAGGCTTCGGGAAATCGCCGAACTAGGCCGTCGATCTGCCGCTGGCGCGAATTTTCCCATCGGCGAAAATGGGCTTGCAATTCTTGAGTGGCACCGGACTTGCTACTCCCCACTTCCATGACCGACTCCATGACTAAGGAAGATGCGAGGGGTCCGGGTGGGGCCACTCGAGCGAGACCCGCCAGTTTGATCGCCCCAGGCGCTTCCTGCGGGCGACGCGGAACCCTTCTAAAACTTATCTCTTGCGTCGTTTTTGCCTGGGCGCTGCCCCTTGTGGCTGCCGCACAGACGACGATCTGCCCACCTGGATTTCACAACGTACCGGGCGCGGGCTGCCGGTTCGTCGTTTTTTCGGTTCCGCCGCCGCTGGGCGACACCCTCTTGGGGGATGAACAGGTTCCTGCGCCAGTGGGATACCTGATCGTCGAATCAGGCCAGCAAAACATTGCTCAAGCGGTGTCTCTCGATGAGTTCATCCAAGATACCGATGCCGCACGCTCCCTGGGAAAAGCCTTCTTCTGGGATACTCAAGTCGGCAGCGACGGCATGACGGCGTGCGCGACTTGTCACCATCATGCAGGGGCGGACGGACGGGTTCACGATACGATGCATCCTGGCGCCGATGGGGTCTTCGGCGGCCCTTTCAGTGGTGACCGAACAGTTGTAGAGCCAGACGAGGACCTAAGCTTGCTTAGCTTCCC
>DUCH01000200.1 GCA_012959865.1 Myxococcales bacterium
CAACGGGATTTGAACCCGCGACCCCCGGAATCACAATCCGGTGCTCTAACCAACTGAGCTATGCCCACCGCCGAAGAGCGCCCGAGGCTATCGGGCGCTTGGGGGGGTGTCAACGTGGCCTCGCCCCGCTCCCGCGCTGGGCTTCCCGGGCTGCTATTGGTCTGCGGCAAGCGGGCAGGCCGAGCCGCCCAAAGCCCGCCCAGCCGCGCCCCGGTAGCTCAGTTGGATAGAGCAGCTGCCTTCTAAGCAGCGGGTCGGGGGTTCAAATCCCTCCCGGGGCGCCATTGGGGTGACCCAGTTGCGGGATACTCCTGGTGTGGTTGGTGGCCGAAGCCGCCGGGGGATTTGCTCAGCGAGAGAAGCGAGCGCGCGGATCCCTCCCGGGGTGCCATTTTGGGGTCCAAGTTGCGGGATTCTCGACGCAGCCAGCATCTCAATATCCAGGTCGCTCGCGTTTCCACGAAACAGCCAATCCATCTGGCGTCGACAGCACTGGCCTTTCTATCGCCGGCGAAGGCGAATGGGCCGCAGCGAAATATGGAGGGCGCGGTAAGCGTGCCTGGAAAAAGTTGCATATCGGGATTGGTGAATCTGGATTGATCGTGGCCGAAGCACAAACCCACGGGAGCGCAGACGACGCGAAGGCCCCAGGGTGCACGCGCGGGTCGTGCGTGTAACCATCAAGCCCTGAACAACGAACAACCCACCGCCAGGCACGTACTCCGCACGGTCGCGATCGCCGCCATCGTGCTGCTGCTCACAGCTGCGACCACGGCTTGGATTTTCCGCCTGGCCGTGGCCGATCACCTGATCGCGTCTCAGTTGCGCGAACTCGACCTGACACCCGCCCGCTTCGAGATCGCCCGAATCGACGCCGGAGCTTTCGAGTTGATCGGTCTTCAAATCGGCGATGGCCCAGACGTCGAAGTCGGCCGCATTGAAATGAGGTACTCGGCGGGCGAACTACTCAAGGGTCGCCTCGACTCCCTGCGAATCGAAGGCCTCCGCATTCGTGGCAGCGTCGGTGATCGGGGCCTGTCCTTGGGCGCACTGAGTCCATTGCTAGTCGGAAGCGAACACGAGCAGCCCCCTTCCCCGGCAGAGGTTAGGGGCGCAGAACTTCCGATCCTTCAGCTGGCCATCGAGGACGCACGGATCTTCCTCGACACGGATTTCGGGCCTCTCGAAGCCGTCCTGTCGGCAGAAGCCGTTCAGTCTGGTGATAGGCAGCTAGGCGTTGAGGCCGAACTTTCCGCCACCCTCCCGGAGGCACGTCTGCACCTTGGGCTCAATGCGACCGGGGACTTCGATGTTATCACCGGAAACCTGAGCCTCGATCTGAGCGCCGGGGGAAGTTGGGAGACCATCACCGCCCAGAGCCTTTCGATCTCAGCCCAGGCGGATTTTAGCATCGAGGGCGAAGAGGCCACCCTGCAACCCGAAGGCTGCGTCGCGATCCAGCTCGAATCAATGGCGGTGGAAAACGTCCTGACCCTGATGGCACCACTGCACCTCTGTCTGCAGTCCGCCAGCCCAGCCGCGATCCAGCGATTCAAAGACGGGCGCATGGAAACCGCTTTCGAACTCGCAGCGACTCCCTTTGCCGCCGAACTGTCCAGCGCAGACGGGGAAGCCCTTCACCTCTCGGGAGAGCTTCCCCGCCTCCGTATAAAAACAAGGCAGCTCGCGGAGCAATTTGAGCTGTGGGTGGAGAGCGAAGCGGGACACCTCGAAATTCCGGAACTCGCACTTAGCATTCGCGGCATGGCTCTCGAAGCCACCCTTCCCCCTCACTCGACCATCCCCAGCGGCCGCCTTCGCATCCAAGAGATCATCGACACACAATCCCCGGCACGCATTTCGCCCTTGAGCGCAGAGGTGGACTTCAAATCCGGCGCAGAGGCCATCGACTTCAAGGCTGCTCTTACGACTCCGAATCGCGAGCTTACGATCACGGCATCAGGCAGACACAACCTTGCGGAGAGCGTGGGGCAGGCCGAAATCCAGCTCCTACCGATCGAGTTTGCCCCGGGAAACCTACAACCCGAAGAACTCTTCCCCATCCTTGCCGGAGCCATGAGCGAGGTATCAGGCAAGGTCTGGATCAACAGTTCCGGGGTTTGGGGCTCCGACCAGAGCTACCACCAACTCGAAGCATTCGTCAGCGATTTCACTGCCACGAGTGAACTTGCATCGATCGTGCAGCTCAATGGTGCGTTTTCTTATCGCGACCACGGCATCCCTCAGGATCAATTGATCTCCATGGATCTGCTCAATTTTGGCATCGAATTGAAAGATGGCTTGATCCAATACCATGTCGATCCCGAGGGTGTGGTCGGAATTGAATCGGCATCTTGGAAATTTGCCGGTGGAGAACTCCGCACCCAGGTGCGATTTGACCCGGGATCTTCCAATCAGGAAATCACTTTCCAGGTCGAGGGAATCGAACTCGCCGAACTGACCGATCTGATCGCTCTCGAAGGGCTCAGCGGCTTCGGAAAGCTAGATGGCAAACTCCCCCTTTTCTTATCCGAAGAGGACATCGAAATCCGCGGCGCCGTGCTTCGCTCCCGAGAACCGGGCATCATTCGGTATCAGGCCGCAAGTAGCGTGGCGAGTATGGAAGAGACATTTCCCCAGTTTTCCCAGACACTCGAAATCCTGAAGAATCTCCACTACGACGAACTCGAGGTCACCATCAATGGCATAGCCTCGGGTGCCGTCTTGATTGAACTGCATCTTGCGGGCAAAAACCCGGAATACCAAGACGGCCGGCCAGTCGATTTCAACCTCAGTCTGGAAGAGCAGAGCCTGCCCAACCTGTTGCGGGCCTCGCGGGTCACCCACCAGGTCCCAGACGCGGTCCAGCAGAAAATAGATGCAGGGAAATGACCCTCGCGATGAATATTCGGAGCTTCCCCCACGTCTCCGGTTCACATGAAAAACTGGACGCCTATCCGAGCAGCCGTTAGGCTCGCGTAACCGCCGGGATCTCCATGGGAGAGCAACATCATGAACTTTCGCGTTTTGACGTTTTTACTGTCCGTCGCCCTGACTGCGTCGCTCTGGGGCTGCGCGCCCACGGTTCAAGTACAGGCCCCCACAGAACCCATCACGATCAACCTCAACATCAAACACGAAATCACGGTCAAGGTGGATAAGGATCTCGAAGATCTATTCCAGGATGAAGATGATATTTTCTAAGACGGTTCTAAGGAGTGAAAACATGCGACGTCACACTCTCCTCTCACACGGGTTGCGACTCATCGCCCTCTGCGTCTTTGCGCTACTCCTGCTCGGGGCTCCCATGGCAAGTGCTGGGGCTCTCGACGATGCCCGAGCCGCAGGCCTTCTCAGCGATGGCCCAGACGGCTACCTGCATCTCGCTAGCAACGACGTCCCGGCCGACACCCAGGCATTGATGAAGAGCATCAACAGCAAGCGCAGGGCGAAGTACCAGGAAATCGCGACCAAGAGAGGCCTCTCGCTAGACGAAGTCGCTGCTCGAGCTGGCGCCAAGCTCACCGGGAAATAGCTAGCGCGTCAGGAATCTTCCGCGGCGGACAGGGGCTCCACGAACAGGGTCAAGCCGCGGACTTCGATGATTCGAACCGTGGAACCGGTGGCGACTGGGGCACTCTCCGCTGAGAGTTCAGCACCCCTCCGTTTCTGCTTTCCCCCCACCTCTATGTCCAGTGTGGAGGGCTTCCACTCAACACTCCTTTCGGGGAAGAGCGCCTTCCATGCCCAATTCGATGCCGACAAGGCTACGTCTATTCGTCTGCGCGCGAGAGCCCTAACGAGAGCCCATTCGACTCCGAGGGCTCAGTCGTTGGGCTGACGGCGCAGGAAGAGGACGCGGGTGAGATTGCCCGTGCCGGGCGCGTAGTAAATGAGGGCGTCGTAGTCACCCACGGGGCGGTAAAGGATCCACGAATCGGCGAACTGGTAGGCCGCAATCATCAGTGGGATGGCCGCGAGCGCGAACCCGCGCTCTTGCGGAAGCGCAGGGTCGGGCCGCGCCTCGATTCGACCCGCGCCGCCACTGTCGATACGGGAGAGCCAACGCTCGATGCGCCCTGGGAGCTGGTTCACAGTGGCGCTGTCCGGCACGAAGCCGACCGTCACGATCGGATAGGCATAGCTCAGGGCGTCGTGCAGCTGGTCATCAAAGCCCTCGTAGTCGATGAATTGCACCCAGTTCCGGGGGGGCGCTGAGCTGCCCGTCATCGCACAACCCAGGAGACTCGTCAGCAGAACGAGACAAAGACCAGCACACAGCCGCCAGTTCTTGCGCCATCCGCTCGGCCAATGGCTCGCGAGAGAGTTCATTGAATATCGTGGCCTTCGACGTCCTTGACCATGCCCGAATCTGTTCCGAAGGTGTACGCGAAGGCATCCATCGCGCAATCAATGAACCACCAGACACCGAACCCTCCAAGGCTGAGCGCCTTCAGCGCTCCAGAACGATACTTCCGCAGATAGAAGCGATCGGCGCCGAACCATCCCAGCGTCAGCGAAAGCAACAAGAGGATCACGCGATTCTTCTTCGATGCGTTGCGTTCGGATGCGATGCGTTGCGTTGCGATGCGTTGCGATGCGATGCGATGCGTTGC
>DUCH01000201.1 GCA_012959865.1 Myxococcales bacterium
AATTGGCATCAGCGCGACGGTAAAAACCACGATTCCCATCCCGCCCAACCACTGGGTCATCGAGCGCCAGAGCAAGAGGGAACGCGGCATGCCCTCGATATTGACCATCACCGTCGAACCCGTCGTCGTGAACCCCGATACCGACTCGAAAAGCGCATCCACCGGAGTCAATGCACCCGTAGTCACATAGGGGAGCGCGCCAAAAAGCGATGCCAAGAGCCATGCCCCGGTGACGATGAAGAAGCCGTCGCGAGGCCGGATCCGCAGATTTGGAGCCTGGACCCCAAGCGCGATAGGAAGTCCCAGCAACAAAGCCACCGAGCCCGCCGCCAAGAACGGCATTATGGGCTCTGCGAAGTAGAGCGCTGTCGCAAGGGGAATCAATTGTGCCCCCCCCAGGAACACCAAAAGCCACCCCGCCATTCGAGCCGAGAGCAGAATATTCACAGCCTCGGAGTCCCCCCTACCCACGCCGCTCCGGGCGGGCGTCTCCAAGCCTACAGCACGATGGCGCGTCCCGCGGGTCATCGAGACGGTTGAGGCTCTTCGATGAAATGGACTCTTTAAGGCTACTGAATTGTTTTTTTGCCCGCGCGGCTCTTCGTCGACTTCGATTTAGATAAGAAATTATCCAATTTTGAATCCTATTTTTAAACTTTACTTCAATTTAGAGTGCGAAACCGCCGTTTTTAGGAGTAAGATAATTCCCGAGAGCCAATCTTGACTCAATATTTGACTATTTTGCCTAAAGTTGAATCCTCAGGATGTTTCTGGGTTCGCATCGAGCTCAATTCACACGGAGAACCATGACCGAGAGAGCCTCTACTGGCGCTGAGAAGCTCATTGAATCCCTCGAGGCCGAGGGGGTGGAATACATTTTCGGCCTTTCGGGGGGCGCGGCGATCCCCATCTTCGACGCATTGGTCGATTCCCCCATCCAGCTGATCCTGACTCGACACGAGCAGGGCGCGACGCATATGGCAGATGGCTACGCGCGGGCCACAGGGCGCCCGGGTGTCGTTCTTGTCACATCGGGGCCGGGAGCCACGAACACCGTCACCGGGCTGCTCACTGCGCATATGGACTCGGTCCCCATGGTGGTGATCACCGGCCAATGCGTAACCGATATGCTCGGCAAGGACGGATTTCAGGAAGCCGATGTCACCAGCATCACCTATGCGGTGGTCAAGCACAGCTACCTGGTCCGCAGAGGCAATGACATTCCCCGGATAACCCGAGAGGCGTTCCATATCGCTGCCACGGGACGCCCCGGTCCGGTTCTCATCGACATTCCCAAAGATATCAGCCAGGGCCCTTGCGATGCCCCGCTTTGCCTGGAAGTAGACCTTCCGGGCTACTCCGTCCAGTCTCACGGATCGCCCCGGAGCCTCGAAAGCGCAGCCGCCCTGCTCTCCAATGCCGAACGCCCCGTGTTGCTGACCGGCCACGGCGTCGTGATCGCCCAAGCCTCAAAGGCGGTCACGAACCTGGCCGAACGGCTGGGCGCTCCCATGGTGACCACCTTGCTTGGTAAGGGCGGTACAGACGAAACCCATCCCCTGCACCTGGGCATGCTGGGCATGCATGGGACCGCGTACGCGAATAAAGCCACCGACGCAGCAGACCTGATCATGTCGATTGGCTCGCGATGGGATGACCGCATTACGGGCAAGCTGGATGAGTTTTGTCTTGGAGCACGAAAAATTCATATCGACATCGATCCCGCAGAGTTCAACAAGATGGTCGTGCCCGATGTCTGCATCCAGGGTGACGCACGATTGGTCACCGAAGCCCTGCTTCCTCTGGTGGAGCCTTCGGACACCACGGCTTGGCGGGCCCAGGTCGACAGGTGGAGGAAAAAATACCCACTTAAATATCGCAAGCAGGGCGGATTGCGCGCGCAGCACGTCCTCGATCAACTCGACGCGATCACACAAGGGCAGGCCGTCATCAGCACCGATGTCGGTCAGCACCAGATGTGGGCCGCGCAATTCTGCAAGGTGACCGACAGTCGAAACTGGCTGAGCAGCGGCGGCGCGGGAACCATGGGCTTTGGCTTGCCTGCGGCGATCGGGGCCGCTTTTGCTCGACCCGAGCAAGATGTTTGGGCCGTCGTAGGAGACGGGGGCTTTCAGATGACGCAAGCGGAGTTGGCCACGGCGGCCATTCACAACTTGCGGGTCAAGTGCCTGATCATCAACAACAATTACCTTGGCATGGTCCGCCAGTGGCAAGAACTCTTCTTTGAAAATCGGCTGTCGGGCGTGGATCTCGAGGGCAACCCCGACTTCGTCAAATTGGCCCAGGCATACGGAATCAAGGCTTTTCGAATCAAGCGTCCGGGAGATGTCGGACGAATCCTAGGTCAAGCCCATGCGTACGGCGAAGGACCGTGCGTCGTGGTGGCCGAGGTCGTCAAGGAGGACAACGTCTTCCCATTCATCCCGGCCGGCGCGACCCTTGGCGACATGATTATCGAAAAGCCCACCGGAAAACTCGCGAAACCCACCGGCAGCACGTAGCACGCCGAAGCGAACGATTCAGCTCATCGCACCCCCGACTTCGACCGCGGGGTCAATGGGCAAGACGAGGCACGGAGAAATGGTATGAGCACAGCCGCTGAGACTCTACTCGACGACAGCGAGGAACGATCCAACTTCCATCGGATCTCTCTCTACGTCAAGAACGAACCCGGCGTTCTCGCTCGCGTGGCGATGGTCTTCTCACGCCGTGGATACAACATCGAGAGTCTCGTAGTCAGCGCCGCCGCCCGCGCCGGCTATTCGCGCATGACCATTACGAGTTCGGGAGACCCCGCGATCCTTGAACAGATGATCAAGCAGCTTGCAAAACTGATCGACGTCGTGCATGCCATTGATCACACGGAAGACGAAGCCTACGAAACCGAAATCGCTCTGATCAAGCTGAAGTGCGGCACCGAGGAACGACGCGAAATCCTCCAAATTGTCGAACATTTTGGAGCCAAGGTGGTGGACTTCGCCCGGGATAGTCTGGTCATTCGGGTCTATGGGAGTAGCGAAAAACTGGACGCGATCCGCAACCTGCTTGCCAAATTCGAGATCGCGGAGATCGTCCGATCGGGCAAAATTCTGATGGCCCGTGGCCGCGCAACCACCTGAATCTCAATACCAAGAAGCAAAGGCGAAAGGGCCGCTGCAAGCAGCGGCCCTTTGATTAGCCTCCGTCCCGCGGAATATTCTTACGCACACCGAAATCCGGCGGGAGATTCAGTATTTCGTTCGGAAAAGCCTCGACGAGAAACTCGACAACGTCCCGAACTGAAATCACAGCAACAGGACAACCCCGAACGTTCACCACCGGGACATGCCGGAAACCACCGACGGACATCAAATTAAGAACCCAGGCAACCCGCGCGTCCGCCCGTAGAAACTCCGGATCCGCGCTCATCACTTCCTTGAGCGGGGTCTCGGTTGGATTTCGGCCTCGGTTAATCACCCGAAGCAGGATATCTCGCTCGGTAAATATCCCCAGGAGCGGAGAGCCCGAACCTCCGTCCTTCGTGATCAGGACGACTCCACTGTGCTCCAACTGCATGGCCCGCATGGCCTCACTCGTTGGAGCGGACTCGGAAAAAATCAATGGCGAGCGGGTGCTGAGAACAGTCACCGGCTCCTGGAGCAGCTTCGCGTCAAACGATCGCGATTTTGCAACACGATCGTCGTCGAAATAGGCTTCGTCGTTTCTTGCGCTGGGCGAGTAGTCCATCCCACGTGTCAGTCGAGACAATTTTCCCCTCCCTCACCATCGGTACCATCTGCACCATCGGTGCCATCGGTACCATCGGTCACAGTCGCTCATTGCTTGCTCATCAGAAGGACTCGGCTTGCCCTCAGAAGGACTCGCATGCCTTCGCGCCAAGCCCCCCTGGCTTGGGCTGTTTTCTTGGCCCCTCGCCTCCGGGCTGCTGCAGAATCAGGGTTCCCGGTCTAGAAGAACTCCTTCTACCAAGATCGGGACCCGCGCGGCTCGCGGAGGAGGGTTAATACCTAGTGTCGTACGCTTTGATGGACTTGCCAAGTAGAATCTTCCAATGTTTGCCAACCCCCAAAGGGCTCTACCTTGTTTTCGCGCGAGCGTCCCCGCTGGGGCCAACTGTCACTTGCGATGCCGGTCGAATTCCCACTGTGTGCGGGCGTGGCACCACCCCGAAGACCCCCCCGTAACCACGAGGCGACTATGAGCGGAGTCGACTATGGAATCATTGCGGGGTATGCGGGATTACTCATTCTCATTGGCGCCCGGGCTGGACGGGGGCATCAGATAGAATCGGAGTTCACTCTCGGCGCCCGCAGCATGCCTACTTGGGCGGTTCTTTGCTCGATGACGGCCACTGAACTTTCTGCCGCGACGTTCATTGGTGTTCCCCATGCTGCCTACACGGGCGACTGGTCTTACCTTCAGCTGGCGGTAGGCGCGCTCTTAGCAAAGGCTGTTCTCGCCCGATATGTCATCCCCTTGTATCGCAAGCTGGGCCTCGTCACGGTCTACGGTTTCCTCCAAGACCGATTCGGCAGCGTCACCCAACGTAGCGCTGCAGTCTGTTTTCTCGGGGGCCGACTGCTCGCTTCTGGAGCTCGCCTGTTCATCGCGGCTCTCGCCCTGTCTGCAGTGACGAACGTGCCCGTGCTCTGGGCAGTCGTGAGCTGCGGTCTCGTCGCCGGCTTCTACACAGTCGCCGGGGGAATCCGTGCCGTAATTTGGACCGACACGGTTCAAGCCGCTCTCCTTTTTACCGGCGCGCTGGCGATTCTTTTTGTACTGGCGAACGCTGGGCCCCAGAGCTTGACGAGCATCACCGATTGGGCGGAGGCCAGCGAACGAACTCAAATTTTTCATCTCACTCCGCTCTTCTCTTTGACCGACGGGCGAGCCCTCGGCACAGCCTTGGTGGGCGCATTTTTTCTTACCCTCGCGACGCACTCTACGGATCACGACATGGTGCAACGACTGCTCACCACTCGTAGCACCACCGGAGGCAGCAGCGCCTTGCTGGGGTCCGCCTTGCTCAACTTCCCGATGACCCTGATATTCCTCCTGATCGGCACCGGCTTGGCTCACTTTTACGCGACCCCGCCCGACTATTCGATCGAAGACCATGCCCGAATCCTTCCGATTTTCGCCCTGCACGAACTCCCTTCCGGTCTTCGCGGCCTCTTGTTCACGGGTCTCTTCGCCGCCGCCATGTCGAGCCTCGACTCGGCCATCTGCGCACTTGCCACGACATGGACCCACGACATTCGCCCCCCAGCCTCGGGCCGCTCGAACCCGCTTCGCCGTGTGCAACTCAGCTCTCTAGCTTTCACGCTTCTGCTCATCGCGGCGGCCCTGGCAATGGCGAAATACCACGCGCTTCTAACCAACCGAGGTACGTCACTCAATCTGGTTGAGTTCGCACTCTCTTCGATGACGATTCTCTACGGAGGACTTCTCGGCATCTTTGCCTTGGGAGTCACGACGCGCTCTCGCGGCAGCCGGGCCAGTACGGTCGCTGGGCTCATAGCGGGAGGCGCAGTTGGACTCGCACTCTTCCTTCACCCGATAGTGCTGCAGAGGACATGGGTGGCCTGGACCTGGTGGGTTCCTATTTCTGCGTCAATTGCTTTCTCGGTCGCCTGGACGGGGCGTACAGCCAGAGCTTTCGAGGCCCCGAAATCCGACTATTCTTCCGCGAATCACGAACGGCAACTTCCTCAAGATCAGACTTCACCCGAGCAAGAAAGCACCCGAACATGAATCCAGGCAATCGGCGCGCGATTTTCGCGGCCCTTCTGGCCAATTCCGGAATCGCGGTCCTCAAGTTCGCTGGCTGGACCTTTACCGGGGCCACTTCTTTGCTCGCCGAGGCCGTCCACTCCGTCGCCGACACCGTGAACCAGGCGCTTCTTCTCTGGGGTAACACGGCTGCCCAGCGGGCACCCACGCCGAACCACGCCTTCGGATACGGACGAGAGCGATATTTCTGGGCGTTTGTCGTTTCTCTCGTGATCTTCACCCTCGGCGGACTTTTTGCGCTCTACGAGGGCGTTGCGAAGCTCATCAGCCCTCACCCGTTGAACGAACCAATCTGGGCCGTAGGCATTCTGCTCGTGGGCATAGTCTTCGAGGGTCTCTCCCTACGAACTGCGGTTCAAGAAGCCCGCCGAAGTAAACTCCAGGAGAGTTGGTGGAGCTATATCCGCCGCACAAAAAACCCCGAACTCCCCGTGATCCTGCTCGAAGACCTAGGGGCCCTCGTAGGCCTATCTTTCGCCCTCGCGGGTGTCAGCCTCTCCATCTGGACCGACACTCCCCGCTACGACGCCCTCGGAAGCATTGGCATCGGAATCTTGTTGGTGGGAATCGCCGGCCTCCTCGCCCGCGAGATGAAGAGCCTCCTGATCGGTGAATCCGCCACCCCTGAGGATGAGGCGCTCATTCGATCCGTTGCCGTTCGCCACCCCTCCGTTCACCAGTTGATCCACCTCCGGACACAGCACATCGGCCCGGACGAAGTCCTTATCGGCGCCAAAATCGAATTCGACGGCCGGCTGGATTTCCGCGAGATCTCGGCGGTGATCGACGCGCTCGAAGAATCCATTCGCGAGGCGCTTCCGTTCTCGGCGTTGATTTACATCGAACCCGCTGTCTCAGAGTATCGCCCCCGCGATCCCGGCACAGAGTCTGAACCCCAAAATCGTGAAAACGACGCAGGCTGATTGAGTATTAGGCCATTTCACCTATAACCAAGAGCGTATGAACCAGTCCTTGGCGGTAAACGCCTCGCCTCGACGAAACCAAGGGTGCGGGTCAGTGGGCACTCAACTTCCACCAGAGAGTCTGGAGAAATTGCGATTCTCGGGGTGCTGCTAGACTCGGTCTGGATTCAAGGGGTTGAACAGCGAAGACGACCTGTCCTCTACGGACTCTTTCGGTCGTGTATTCACAGTAAGCTTGGGCTTCTTGGTCGCAGTGAGTGTCGCGATGGGAGTAGTTGGGGTAGATGGGGGGAGTCGGGGTGGCCGGAGTAATGGTGGGGCAACTCATACACATCAGTGGATCCTAAAACTCGACTTCGTCACGCGCAGATCCCCTATGATCGGTGTCCGTCAGTCTCGATTGGACCACTCCGAGCAAAATAGCCAACCTCACAAAACAACCTGAACACCCGAACCACCCGAAGGAGAAAATCACGTGCGCGTGGGATCCGATGTCTTCGCAAAGTGCCGACGATGCGGAGAGGTCTGGCATGTCGTCGTGGCGGTTGTCCCCAATCGAAAGACACGCGTCGAGTGCAAACAATGCGAGGGGCGACACGGGTACAACCCACCCGCTGCCGAGGCTGGGGTCAGAGGCCTTCGCAAGTCCACCCCAGTAAATCGGGCAGGCAGCAGGGGAAAAAACGAGCCGGTCATCAGTTCCGATCTTTCGCGTCCGGTTCGCCCCTATAGCCAGGGCGATCAATACACAGCCGGGGATCGGATCCTGCATCCCAACTTTGGAGAGGGCGTGGTCCAAAGCATTTCCGGCCCCAAAAAAATTCGAATCCTTTTCGCGAGTGGCGAGCGAACTCTGGCTCAACGCCAGAAGGCTTGACCCGCGCAACAGCGAACCCTTCGTCGATTAGACCCATTATCGCGAGGCCGGCCAGCGCTTTCGTCCGTTCGGTCTTACTCGGGCAGCGCGTATGCGATAAGTGCGTCACCGGATTCCGACCAGCCGTGCCCCCCGGCCGCGATCACGACAAATTGCCTTCCGTTTCTGCTGAGCCTGTACGTGATGGGCGTCGCGTTCGCGGTATAGGGCAGCCGAGCGCGCCAGACCTCCTCGCCCGATCCTGAGGCGAAGGCCCTGATGAACTTGTCGGTAGTCGCGCCGATGAAGACCAGCCCCGAAGCCGTGGCCAAGGAGCCGCCGGCATTCGGTGTCCCCAGGCCGAGCCAGAGCGGAAATGGCGCCTGATCGCGAGTGGTTCCCAGCGGCACGCTCCAAACGACCTTGCCGGCAACAAGATCAATCGCCGTCAGCGAACCCCAAGGCGGGCGGATGCAGGGCGCGCCAAAATTCGACAACAGGCTGACCCGCTTCAGCCCGTAGGGCGTTCCCGCCATGGGATACAATTCATCGGGGTAGACGGCTGCGTCGGGATCGAGCTTATCGAACTCGGCCCGCGGAATAAGCTTCTGCGCCATCGGGAGATGATTCTGGTTCACGAAGAGCAGACCCCGGGATGGGTCGATGGAAACGCCGCCCCAGTTGGCCCCGCCGGCGGACCCCGGATACTGGAGAGAGCCTTCCAGGGAAGGCGGGGTAAAGATCCCCTCGGATCGAAAACTCGCGATCAGATCGCGACAAAATCCCTCATCGATGGGCGTGAACCCCCAGGCATCGTCAACATCGAGACGGTCGTCGTGGATCGGTGGCGGATGCGTGGGAAAAGGCTGGGTGGGCGACAACTTCTCTCCGGGAACCGCACCCGCCTGGGGAACCGGTCGTTCTTCAACCGGATAGAGAGGCTCGCCGGTCTCTCGGTCGAGAAGAAAAATGTGACCCATTTTTGTCGCTTGGGCGAGCGCGGGTCGACCGCTCCCCACACCGGGCAATTCAAAGAGCGCGGGCTGAGCGGGGGTATCGTAGTCCCACAGGTCGTTGTGGACAAACTGGTAGTGCCAGATGACCCGCCCCGTTTCAGCATCGAGCGCCACGGTCGAGGATCCATAGTAATCGTTTCCGTTTCGCAACCCTCCGTAACTATCCGGCGAAGGATTGCCGGTGGGAACAAACACGATGCCGCGTTCCTCGTCTCCCGACATAGGGGCCCAGACGTTGGGCGTCCCAGGACGGAACACGCCATCGAAGCCTGCTCCGCTCGCTGACGGCCCATCGCTTCCCTTCGGCGGAACGGGATCCCATGCCCATCGCAGAGCACCCGTCTCGAGATCAAAGGCTCGCACTACGCCGCTGGGGGCATCCAACCGAAGCTGGTCGGCCACAAGGGCGCCCACCACCACCGTGTCACGAACTACGATCGGGGGTGACGTCGGGTAGTACTCCCAGGGCGGCGCTTCTCCAATTCCTTCCCGCAAAGAGACACGGCCGCCCTCGCCAAAATCACGACAGAGTTCCCCGCTCTTCGCATCCAAAGCGATCAGCTCAGAATCGCGCGTTCCCAAATAGACCCGCCGATCACATAGGCCCGAATCCGCGTCTTTGAATCCACCCCAATAGGCGACCCCCCGACAAGAAAGCGGGTAAGGACCCTTGCTCGAGCGCGTGCGCAATTCCGGGTCGAACGTCCAACGCTCTTCGCCTGTCTCCGGATCCAGGGCAATAACCCGGGAGAACCCTGTACAGAAAAAGAGAGTCCCGTCAGCGACAATGGGCGTCGCGAGAAACGATGTCTTGGCCTCTGATGCGCTCCCCTGCGAGATATCACCGTGCCGGTATTCCCAAGCGGGAGTGAGAAAATCGATGTTGGCCGGGGTGATTTGCGTCAAGGGCGAGTATTTGAGCCCGCCCTTATTGGCTCCGTACTCCCGCCACTCCGACACGGGGCCGGAATCGTCCCTCGGAGACAAACCCTCGCATCCCACTATGAGCAGGCCGAGCGCAAGAGCAATTCCAACTGCTATTCGGGGTAGGGAAGCCAAGGTGCCCGCGACTTTAGCGTCAGATCTCCTGAACCCCACGTCCAGAGCACATCAATGTTCAGAGCACATCAATGTTCTGCTCAGGCCTGGGGAACCCTGCGTCCGCCGGGCGCCAGCCCCTGAACCATAGTCCACCAGAGTTCGCGTCGAAGCTTTTCCTCGAAACGCGGTCGGGGGTTGGTCCAACTTTGATCGGCGCGGAGAAACTCGCGGAACTCACCCAGGTCGAAATCCTTCAGCTCGTCTTTCGACAAGCAGCCCATGACTTCCTCGACATCGCGCTCCAAATCCAGTGAGCAGAATTCGCCGGCGGAAGGTCCTTTGGCATTCTTAAGACACAGCTGTCGCCAGCCTTGTGCGTTTGAATCGCTCATCGGGGAAGCGCCTCCCCGCCAGACTCGATTGCTTCGAATATGAGCTTCTTGATCCGGTAGAGACTCGACCGCACCGCATCGTTCGATCGGCGGCTGCACTCAGAAATCTCAGAAATCGACATGTTCTCCAAGTGGCGCATCTCAAATATGCGACGCTGCCAATCGGGCAGCTTGGACATGCGGCTTCGAATCGCAGCCGAGTACCGGTTCAGCGAAAGGTCGTCATCGGGTGACGCCTGGCCAATTGAGGGCTTCGGACTGAAGTGCTCTTTGTCCACGCTTTCGAATCGCTCCCTCTGGTTCTGCGAGCGGCGAATCGTATTGTTCGAAAGATTCTTTGCGATTCCGAACATCCAGGACAACAGGGAAGACTGGCCCCGGTAGTTCTCGATCGACCGGAAGATCGTCACGAAGGTTTCCTGCGTGATCTCCTCGGCATCGGCGTGATTGCGCAAACGGCTCTGGACAAAACCGTAAACCCGACGGAAGTAGCGATTGTAGAGTTCATTAAAATGAGCCTCGTTCGCTTCTCGTACACCAGCGACCAGTTCTGCATCGCTGAGCCCCTCAGCGCGGACTTGGCCGGAGTAGGGCTCGGGAGCACTTTGTCCGGCCGAAGGCTTGGCGGTCGGCGCGGAGCGGTTCGTCATCGTTTCTCGGGCGTAGATATCTTGATTGGGCAACTCGGAATCCTCCGGTAGCCCTTCCCAAGGCGCGTCGATTTCCCCCCGACAACTATCTAAGTGTCCGAATTACCCGGCTGGTGGCGAATTCTTTTGAAATCGAGTGCGATTTTCTTCCCGTCCCCCAGATTCCAGCCCGGTCGTCCGACGGAGGGCCTTCGAATATCTCTCGGCGCTAGACCCGCGGGGGCCAGGGGATCCTCCGGGCAGCACCCGGCGAATCGGCAAGTCCCCCCGAAGAGACGAGGAAAAGCAGCGCCCCGCGGCGGCCGCGGGGTAACGTTCGGCCGCCCCGCCAACCGGGCTCCGCTCGATCTCGTGCGGCCCAAGCCAGAGGCGATTCGATCGATGGATACGTATTGATGCCACTCCACGCTTTCCGGCTCGCCCTGGGCCCCTGGGTTCTCTCGCTGTTCCTTCTCCCGTGCCCTGCTCTCGCCAATCTCGAGTGGACGGCCTTCGCCCCTCAGGACGGGAGCTTTCGGGTCGAAATGCCCGGGGTCCCCACGATCACAACCCGGGAGCGACGATTCCTGGTCAGCCATTTCTTCAGCACTGTGTATAGAGTCCAGCGAGGAGCCGATGTCTTTGGCGTCAACCACACCGACATCCCCAAGGCAATTCTCCTGGTAACGAGCAACTCATATATCCTCAAGTCCACCCGAGAGGGATTTCTTGAAAGCTCGGGCGCATCGGAGCTCGCCTACGAAGCCAGCGAAGTCGACGGCCAGCCTGCGGGCGAACTCATCTACTCGATACCCGCCGGAGACGATCACCCGGCCCAAAGCGGCACCGCTCGTCTGCTCCTCGTCGGCAACCGACTCTTCATCTTCTACGCCGAGGTCACTCGCGAGGCTCCGGAAGCCGAGGTACGACGCTACTTTCGCTCAATTCGAATTCCCGAGCCCAAGTTGACCGGAGAGCAAAAGGGCACTTCAGTCACTCGGACGGAGGCCGGGGGTCCCTCGGCAAACCATACCCCCGCTCCCCGATTATATTGAGCTGGATATTGCTCGCACCGCCGGCAATCGCCGGTCCCAAGGAAAAGATGTAGGCCTCGACCCAGCCGGTCGCCGTCGTGTTTCGCGCCCATCCCGCCACATCTTCTGGGGCCGGTGCCAGCATTCCATCCGCTCCCAGCAGGTCGTAGGCACAGCGCTGAATCATCTGCATCGTGTCCGTCGAATAGAGCTTTGCCATCATCATCGGCCGCATAGCCTTGATGCTCTCCCCACGCACAGCGGCGGTGAACTGCAGCATGGTCGACGTCTCGCTGGTGCGAACATAACCCTCGATCTCTGCCAGCCTTTGCCGAACGTTCCGATCTTGGATCGAAGGGCGACCCTCGACCAGCGTCCGCCGAGCAAGGTCGAGCAGATCGTTGAACGTGTCGCGCATCATGTTGGGATTCGCGATCAGATTTCGTTCGTGCACCAGGGTCGCGCGGGATACCCCCCACCCCTCTCCCGGCCGGCCAACAACATTTGTGGCGGGCACGCGAGCGTCGTTGAAGAACACCTCATTGAACTCCATGCCACCCGTCATCCCCTTCAGGGGGCGAACTTCGATTCCTGGGGTTTTCATGTCCACCAGCAGGTACGTGATGCCCGCGTGTTTGGCCGCAGCCGGATCGGTGCGAAAGAGACCAAACATCCAATCGGCCTCACGGGCATTGCTCGTCCAAATCTTTTGACCCGAGAGGACGTATTCGTCTCCGTCCAATGAAGCCAGATCGCTCCCCGAACCCGGTTCGCTGTACCCCTGACACCATCTTTCCTGGTCGGCGATCGCCTTGGGAATGAAACGCTTCTTCTGCGCCTCGGTTCCGAATTCGAGAAGAGTGGGAACCAGTAGCCCGGCCCCCTGGCTCGAAAGATCTCCAGGCGCACCGGCGGCATAGAATTCATCGCGCACGATGGCATCTTTGAGCGCATCGGGAAGCTGGCCGGCGCCACCATACTCAACCGGCACGTTCCGACAGACGAAGCCCGCTTTAATTCCGCGTTGGCGAAAGAGCGCCTCCGCTTCTTCCTTGGGCAGCCCGGCCTCCGCGCCGGCCAGAGGCCAACCCGAGAGGAATCGCCGAACTTCTTCGCGATATTCCTGATATTCCGCCGTGTATTCGAGATCCATTGGCTCCGCCTACCAGTCCGCCAACGTCGCACACCGGTCGCGTAGGCTCTCGGGATTTCCGAGGAAGGCCCGATCAAACATCAAACGTTTGAAGCCCATCTGCACATCGCACTCCCAGGTAAATCCAAGCCCTCCATGAAGTTCGACCACGGTGCGAGCCGCATGAAGCGCTCGATCCGTGATATGCGACTTCGCCAGAGCCGCGGCGCGCTCTCCATCCTCGGGCAGGTGATCCACCGCGTAAGCGGCGTACCAGAAGAGCGCGCGAGTCGGCTCAATGTCGAGAGCCAATCGTGCCAGTTGGTGCTTGACCGCCTGAAATTGACCGATTTTCTGGCCGAATTGTTCGCGGGTCTTCGCGTACTCCACCGCCAGATCGATCAAATGGCTGGCGGCTCCAAACGCGTCGGCAGCCAGCAGAACAAGCCCCGCATCGCGAAGCCGGCCCGCGACAAGCCCATCGCCCGAAAGCAATTCGCCGGGCGCGCCATCGAACTCGATTCGAAAAATCGGTCGGCTCCGGTCGACTCCCTCAAGGTTATCGACCCGAACCCCCGAACTCGCCGCATCGACCACGACCGTGCGGCCTCCCTCGACGCCCACCACGTAGAGGTCAGCCACATCGGCATGCGGCACGTAAAATTTGGTTCCGAAAACTCGCTCGTCCGAGTACCGACAATTCCAGGCCGCGGGTTCCCAGGCACTCTTCGCCTCGCCGAGTGCCAGCGTGGCCAGACGAGATCCGTCGGAGAGTCCCGGCAGCCACGATGCCTTATGGGCTGCGCTTCCCCCCTCCGTGAGCGCCCGGGTGGCGAGTACATGCTCGAGAAAGGGACTCGGTACCCCCCCAGCGCCCAGTACCTCGCAAACCAGAGCCGCATCGAGAATTTCCATCTCGGCGCCGCCGTACTCTTCGGGAATCATTAGCCCGGCAAGCCCCATCTCCGCGAGACCCGTCCACAAGGAATCATCATGCCCGGTTCCCGCGTCAAAGAGTTCGCGCAGGCGCCCGGCTGGGCACTCGGCTGCCACAAAGCCTCGAACAGTCTCCTGGAGAAGTTCCTGTTCCTCGCTGAGTCCAAAGTCCATGCTTGCGCTCCATCGCTCTCGGGCTCCGCCCCTCGGCTAGCGACCCCCTCACCGACGGATACGCGCTGGAGCGCGCCTAGCTTAGCCCCCAATTTTTCGTGCGCGACCGCTAATCGGGGGAACGAGGCCGCGAAACTTTTGCCATCCACGCAAGCTCCCGTCGAGTCGCGCGAACACCAATCGAACCCGGTAGCATCCGGAGTCCTTCAACCGTCCAGCCAGTCGACCGTCGGCGGGCTGACCCCTTGCCCCATACTGCCGTGCAAGGAGATCCCTGTGTTCTTGATGCGATTCGACATGCGCGCTCCGGGCTTCGGTCACTCGGAGTCCACCGAGCTTTATGCAGCAGCACTGGAGTTCGCGGAGTGGGGCGAGAAAAAGGGCTGCCTCCAGATCGTTCTCTCTGAACACCATGCCAGCGAAGACGGCTACCTCCCCTCCCCACTCGTTCTCGCCAGCGCCATGGCGGGCCGCACCCGCACTCTTCCCATCCAGATCGCCGCGCTGGTGCTTCCCCTCCACGACCCCATTCGCCTGGCAGAAGAAATGTCCGTACTCGACATCCTCAGTGGGGGCCGAGTGTCCTATGTGCTTGCCGTCGGCTACAGACCCGAAGAGTACGCGATGTTCGGCCAGTCGTTCTCGGGGCGCGGCCAACGTATGGAAGCGTCCATCGAAGCCTTGCGCTCGGCTTGGAAGGGCGAACCCTTCGTCTACGACGGACGCGCGGTCCATGTGACCCCCGCCCCCCACACACTCGGTGGCCCCGCCCTGCTCATGGGAGGCAACAGCGCGGTGGTCGCGCGACGCGCGGCGCGATTCGGGCTTGGAATGATCGCCGGGGGGATCAATCGCGATCTTGAGCGAATCTACCTCGAGGCCTGCAACGACCTGGGAACCCCGCCGGGATTCTTCGTCAACCCCGAACCTGGGGCAATCACCGCCGGTTTTGTGAGTGAGGATCCCGACCGCACTTGGAGCGAAATCGGCCCCTATTTGCTCCACGACGCGAACCTGTACGGTCGGTGGATGGGGGAGGAAAGCGCCCGGAAAACGGGCCAATGGGCCTCGAGCGTCGAAGAACTCCGGGCCGCCCAGGGCATCTACCGGATCCTCACCCCCGACCAGGCCGTCGACCATATTCGCGCAAAGGGGATCTGGGTCACCCATCCTCTCTGCGGCGGAATTCCCCCCGCCCTCGCCTGGCCCAGCCTGGAACTGCTAACCGACAAAGTCCTGCCCCAAATTCAGCCGAGCGAATCCGCCACTCGCTGAAGTCGATGCCGCTCGGGCGAATGCCCGCAAAATCAGGCGGTGTGGCCACGCCTATGCCCGTCCGCGACCGAGGGACTGGGATTCCCCCGGTCAACAGGCGGGCGGGCGACGCGAAATCGCCGGGTGGAACCTATTCGGGCCAGTCGAACCATCCTTCGCGATTGCCCGGCGTCAACCCGTGCGAGAGATCGTCGGTGCAATGGGATGCGATCCTCAGCGTGAAGGGTGCCTCTACGAATCTGGCATCGACAATCGCCATGGGGATCAGGCGATAGTCGGGGAAGAGCGCGGCCAGTTGGTCCAGCGAATCTTCGGACAACTCTGCTCGGTTGAAAGGGTACGCACCGCCGGGAAACGCAAAGTCGAGATCCAACTCCAGGCGTCCCCGGCCACGATCGTTGGTCCAGAAACCATTCGCCGGATCCGGGCTGCCATTGCCCGGGCCGGTTTCGGCGACCAGTTCGTTCAACGCCGCTGTGGGTGCCAGCGCCGTAGAGCCCCCGCCCGTCACCGGACTGCCTCCGAAGGACCAGCCGTCGCGATCCTTGCCCTTTTGGCGTAGCCAAACCGTGTAGAGGGTATTGGGGCGGCCATGATTCAAGTGGATACGCAGGCGGGTTTCTCCGTCCTCCTGTTCCCAACGAAGGGAAGCTCGGGCCTCGGCAAAGTCTCCTCCGCAATCGTTCGCGACGCTATTTCCCGAGCCACTCGGGGCGTCGGCGGCCAGGCGTACGAATCGTTCGCGGCGGTCGTTTTTCGCCACCGCTCCAGCGGCGACCACGAATGAAACAATAAAGAGAATCAGCGTCGCAAAGTTCGATCGTGATCGATTCATTTTCATCTCTCCTATTCACTTACGGTTGAATGACTTGAGTCCAAAAATGAGGTCGCCGGCGCAGCAGTCCGCGTTAATCTGCCACCGCCAGACCGCTGGGTACACCGAGGGGGATCTCTGACCGACCCATCAGCACGCGCATATCCGTCAACGCGAAGAGAAAATCCATCAACCGGTCAACTTCCTTGTCCGAAAGAACCACCGGGAGGGCTTCCGACTCTCGAACCAACGCATCCACGAGATTCGAATTCCGCATGACCTCGTAATCTGAGGTGGTCTGATCGGCGTCTGGGCCCCCCCGAGATCCCCGGCGTGGCCCCAGACCAAACCCACCTTCGCCCACCGGAAGCGCGAGACCGTCGCCGGTGCCCGTCGTCGGGTGGTGACAAGTCGCACAGGCAATATTTCTGTTCCCGCTGAGGATCTTGTCGAACATGAGCGTCTGGCCCAGTTCCACTTTCGCGGCGGTGTGAGCGCCCGTGGGATGGAAGTCCGCATCGGTCAAGGCCGGGGGCAGTTCGATCCGCCGTCGTGCCGGGGAGCCGCCTGTCGAATCTCGACCCGCGTGCGCCCATTGCGGAGCCCATGCCAGAATTCCAAGTACTGCAAGAATTCCGGCAGCCACACCAGACAATCGACCGCTGCCCGGAATCGCCTTCTCGCCCGGTGTAATTTTTTTCATGACCCACCGTCCTCGCCGCCGGCGATGTCGCGGCCCAGTCCGAGACATCCCTTTGTGGCTTGGCTATTCACGATTGACTGTTTGTGGGAAAATTTCTCATAGTTCAATTAGTATAAGTGGGTAAATTTCCCATTTCCACAAAACTTTGAAGTTTTTCCCATTCCCATTCTTCCGACCACCGCAGGGCCCTCGGTCTAAACCCGGCCTGCACACGAATACGGTCGGAACGAAGGTCCAAAGCGATCCACGCCGGACCGCCCCCGCCGTCGAGATGAGGGCGAGAAAGCGCCCAAGCGCAGCCCCGTCCACCGGAGCCGCTCTAATGGCGGTTCGGGCGGGGGGCGAGCGGACGAATCGGGATTTTCTCGGTGGGCTTCAGCCCTCGGCCCAACCCATCCGTCCCCGGAAATCGTCACCCACCTGGATAAAAATGCCTTCGGCCTCGGCCAGCAGATTCTCACCGTGCCACATTTCGCCCTGGGCGAATACCTTGCGACCGTCGGAGCCCGCAGTTCGGCCCTCCATGCGAATCTCCTCGAAAAGCGGAGTCGGCCGGCGATAGCGAACCGTCAACGTACCCGTCATAGCACCGACATTGTTCACGACATTCACAGCCCCGAGCAACTCGTCCATCACCGCAGCGACCACGCCGCCGTGAACATGATTCGGGGGCCCGCAATACTGGGCGCCGAAGCGTCCGAGGCCGCGGACCAAATTGCCGTCCACCGTGAATTCGATCGGTGGCGCGATCGGATTGCCTCGTCCGACCCATGGGCTGTAGGGGAACAGTTCCATGGGGTCGCGAGTGTCCTCGAATTTCCCGAGCCCCCCGAGCAAGTCGGCTTGGGCGTAGGGCCCCGGGTGAACGTGGGGAGCAAGAGCCTCCAAGGCCTGATCGAGGTATCCCCGAGCTTCAGCCAGCCGATGGGTGGGGGCGGTGCTCAGCCGCGTCGCTTCGATTACCCGACGCGTTGCCCCGCACAATGCGCGCTGCTCTTCCGCCCAGATTTCCTCCTCATTCCCACTAATCGCCATCGAACCCTCTCCCGGTTTTTCTTCCGCAAAGGGGCCCGCGAGACTTCCCGCCCTCCCCGAAATCAACGACCGTCGCAACCACCGCTTGCAATCCGACCCCGAACTCTCGCTCAAGTAAAGACCAAAGCGCGGCCTGCACATTACCGGCCAACACCGCATGAGAGCATCGGGGACGTGCCCTCGCAAGTGCATCTCCCGAAGCCTCGCCACCGGCGACTTGGCAAAGCCCCGCCCGGCGCGCTATCGCATCGGGTCTTCGGGCCTGTCGACACAGCCCCTGCAAGGAGGGAACCATCATGAATTTGCGCGGAGAACCCGCTTACGTCGGTCGCTTTTGTGGCAGCAACACCTATGCCATCACCCCCGAGGTTGTCGCGTTCTACAACGATGCCCTGGACGATTCGCACCCCAATTACGCAAAGTGGGCCCCTCCCCTGCTCCATCATTCCGAGTGTTACTCCTTCGTCGGGGAGTGGTACCTGAAAAATATTTTCGGAAACCTTCACGCCCAACAAGATTGGGAAATGTTCGCCCCCATTCGCGTGGGCAGCCGCGTGCGTTCGGTCTCCACGATCACCGAGCGCTACCAAAAACGCGGGCGACTCTACGTCGTCAACGAAACCGATCTCTTCGACGAGGAAGACTCTCACCTCCTCGTTCGCAGCCGCACCCATCAGTCGTTTCTCCCCGAAGACGGTGCAGCGAGCGAAAAGGATCAGTTCGTCGTCGACGAGAATACGGCCAAGCGAAAGGAGGCCCGACCGCCCTTCCCCTCTGCCACCGGCCCGGACCTGATTTCCTTCGCGAAAGAAATCGACGAACGGCGGTGCTGGATGTTTTCGGGGCCCGAGGCCAATTATCACACGAATCGCGAACAGGCTCTGAAACTCGGCTTCCCCAACATCGTGGTGCAGGGGATGATGTCGACCTGCTTCGTTTCCCAGGTGATGCACCAGAGCTTTGAAGACGGCTGGCTCCGGGGCGGGAAAATGTCGCTCAAGTTGACCAATGTGCTCTGGGTGGATGAACACGTAGTCGCCCACGGGAAGATCCGAGACGAGGAGCCAGAGGGCACCGCCACCCGGATCCATTGCGATGTCTGGGTGGAAAAAACCGACGGCACTCGGGTCGCGCTGGGAACCGCCAGTGCGCTCCGCCATTAGGCGTCCGCGCAAACATCAGCGCGCCGCGAAATCGCCGCGGAGCAACCGACGCCCTTCGCTCTAGGGCTCGGGAAGACAGGCCAGTCTCGGGCGGACTTCTCCGCAGAGCAATTCCAGGTGGCGCTGAACGAGATCATCGGGCATCCCCGCGATGCTCAGCCAAAAGTAAACCTCATGGGCGGGGAGACCTTTGATTTCCTCGGCCACCCTGGCCACCAAGGCCTCAGGGGTCATGACTTCGGCCGCTTGGAAAGTTCGACCCGCGGCGGGCTCCTGGCGCAGCATCTCGGGCGTGATCGGCCGAACCTTCCGGCCCGCTCCGGCCTCTCGGTACGTATTCAGTTGATGCGCGATATGGGGCAGAAGCCGCTCGCGCGCGCTCTCGGGATCGTCGCTCACCACGGCGCTCACCAAGCCGGCCATCTGTGCCGTGTCCGGATCGTAGCCGCCCTCGCGCAAGCCTTCTTGGTAGGGGGCGAGGGAAGCCCGGTTCAGGGTCAGCAGCCCAACCCCCAAACGCCCGGCTCGGGCTGCGCCCTGGGGCCCCTGATAGCCGAGCCAAAGCGGGAGCGGGGTCTGGATCGGCGGGGGTGAGAGTTGCCCGCCCGCCAGAAGGGCGCGGATCTCACGAACCCGCTGATCGGTGCGTGAATAGCGTCGCCCCGGATCCACCCCGTAGGCATCGAATTCGCGGGCCACATAGCCCGCCCCCAAGCCCAGATCCAGACGCCCGCCCGAGAGGCAATCGACCACCGCCGCTTCTTCAGCGATCTGCAGCGCCGAGCGAAGCGGCGCCAGCAAGATCGCGGTTCCGATGCGCATGCGGTGGGTGCGCGCCGCCACCGCCGCGGCAAAGGTCAGCGGTTGAGGGAGGTAGCCATCCTCGAAAAAATGGTGTTCCGAGAGCCAGACCGAATCCGCCCCGAGGCGTTCGGCCTCTTCGATCCACTCGAGACTTTGCGCATAGTGTTCCGCCCAGGGCCTCCGCCACTGGTCGGGATTACGCAAATCGAGATAAACACCCACCCGCATGATTCAGCACACACCGGCCACTGTGTCTTTGAATTCCCGCGACATGCCATTCAATCCTTGGGCGATCGCGCCTAATCGCGCCTAGGGGAGACAGACCTCGGGAAGAGGATGTCCGTAGAGCGCCGCCGCATTTTCGTGGGTAATCATCCGGATCTCTTCCACCGGGAGATCACCCAAGACGTTGTCGATCACCGTCTGGGTATCGGGCCAGGTCCCATCACCGTGGGGGTAGTCCGATTCGAAGAGAATATTTTCGACCCCGATGGCGTATCGGGTAGAAATGGTCGAAGGGTCATCGATCATGCAGAACCAAAAATTTCGTCGCAGGCAGTCGCTGGGCGAACAGTCTTTATCGGGCCAGCCCTGACCGTACCCCGAGCGCGCCATCAGGTTGTCGAGGCGATCGGCCAGCATGGCCACCCAGCCGATCCCACCCTCGGACATGGCGATCTTCAAGTCGGGGAAGCGCGCCGGCCAGCCGCTCCACAACCACTCGGAGCAGGAAGTCATCGCCACCTGGGCAAAGAGCGTCCCGCCCAATTCGAGCATGGGCGCCCCGGCCGGCATCTGGGGAAAACCCGAGGAACCGACATGCAGGTTGAGCACGGTCTCCGTCTCCGCGCAGGCCCGGATAATCGGTTCCCAATACGCATCGAATACCGGGGGAAGGCCCTGGCGGTGGGGTTGTTCGGGAATCGTGACCGCTTTGAATCCCCGTGCCGCATTGCGACGAATCTCTTCGGCACCCACCGCCGGATCCGTCACGTACGTGATCCCCAGCGGCACAATGCGGTCGGGATACGGGGAGTACCACTCTTCGAAGAGCCAATCGTTCCAGGCCCGGGTGCAGGCGATTCCCAGTTCCCGGTCGTCGATCAGGCTGAAAAGCGTGCCTCCAAAGCCGGTGACTCCCGACGGAAAATTCACCGAGGCGTGGATCCCCCCGATATCCATGTCCTTGATTCGATCGTGGATCCGGTAACAACCGGGACGTACCTCATCAAAGCGAGCGGGCTCCACCCGGTGGTCCTCCTTGGGCCGACCCGCCACGCACATAAAACCCACTTGAAAATAAGGCTGGCCATCCATCACCCACACCTCGTGCCCCTCCTCGGTCTCCACGACCTTGGGGCCCCGCTCTTGCAGTCGCGCCGGAAGCCGACCCTCGAAGGTTTCCGGCGGCTCCATCAGGTGATCGTCCACTGAGATGAGCGTGTACTTGGGTGTGCGCGGGTCGGGATCCGGGAGCAGGGGCTGGGTCGCGGGTCGCTTGATTCCGAGCTTGATCACATCGACCACGGCAGGCTCCTTCTTGGTGAATCCGGGAGCCTAGCCCAGCTCCGAGGTCCGCAATGTCTAGACAAGGGCTGCTGCCCGAGTCGTCGCTTCCGCGAGATGACCGGCGTCGACGTTCCCTCCCGAGAGCAAGACACCGCAGCGGCCCTGGCCCTCGCGCAGGGCGAGCGCCAAGGAAGCCGCACCCGAGGGCTCGAGCACCAGCCGCACGCTATGAAGCGCCCATGCCATCGCATCCAACATCTCGTCATCGGAGACCAACTCGATGCGACTCACCCATTTTTGAAGCACGGGCCAGGTCTGCTCGCCCGGACGCCGAACCCGCAGCCCATCGGCGATCGAGACCGATGGCGGGATCGTGCAGCGCTTGCCGGCCTTCAAGGAGGCCCGAGTGTCACCCGCATCCTCCGGCTCACAGCCGACGATCTCGGCGCCCGGGCACAGCGCCCCCACCGCGACCGCGCACCCCGCCATCAAACCCCCTCCGCTGATGGGCGCGTAGAAACGATCGAGGTCTCCGGCGTCCTCGATCAATTCCAGGGCACTGGTCCCCTGACCCGCCGCGACTTCCACGTCGTCGTACGGCTCCACCAGAGTCCAGCCCCTGTCATGGGCCAATTGCCGAGCCCGCGCCGCCCGCTCATCACTGTCCGGACCCACCACCACCACGTCGGCCCCTGAGGCTTCGACTCGGCTGCGCTTGATCGCCGGCGCATCGTTGGGCATGACAACCAGCGCCGGAAGATCGAAACGCGACGCGGCCCATGCCACCGCTTGGCCATGGTTCCCCGAAGAATGTGCGACCACGCCCGAACAATCCGAGGGCAAGGTCGCGATCTTGTTCACCGCCCCCCGCAGCTTGAAGGCACCCGTGGGCTGAAGGGACTCGGGCTTCAAAAACAATTCGCAAGGCTCGCCCCGACCCCACCGCAGCAACGGCGTTCGAACCACGTGGGGCCGTATCCGTTCGGCGGCGTCTCGAATTCGTGCCAGGGTGAGCTCGGCTAGCATGTGCGATCGGCTCCAGCGCATAGGGGGCCGAAGAAAACTCGCTGTCCAGAGCGAATCCTCAAAAAGCCGAAAACACCCACGCTGCCGAGTCCATAACGAGCCCGCCGTCGGCCTTGTAAGGCTCTATCGCCTCGGCCACCGATGCCCGCAGTCGGCTGCGCTGCGCTTCGTCGGCCTCGCGCATCGCGGCACCAGCAGGCCCCATCTGCAGCGAGAAGTCCACAAGTTGGGCGTCCGACAAGCCCCGGCCGATGGTCAATGGCTGCTTGAGGGACTCAACCTCAACCCTCTCGAAACCGGCAGCCTCCAGAATTCCCTGGGTGCGCTCGGCGTCCGCGAAGGCGAAGGGGCCGGGCGCGTGGGGCTCGGGGCTGGGCGGCATTTCCACATGCTTGGCCGCCGCCGCCCCGGGCACCGCCATCCAAGGGTTCTTCGCGATCTCTTGCCAGCACACGAAGGTCATCCGCCCCGTCGGGCGCAGCGCGCTGCGCAGATTCGCAAAAGCCGCTTGGGGATCGGCGAAGAACATCACGCCGAAACGCGAAAAAATTCGGTCATAACCCGCGCGATCCAGCGCATGGGATTGCACATCGGCAGCGGCGAAGCTGAGGTTGTCCATGCCGGCGCTTCGCGTGCGGGCTTCGGCCAGCATCGGCTCGGAGAGGTCGAGACCCTCCACTCGGCCCTGCGCCCCGACACGCTCAGCAAGATCGATGCTGGAATGCCCGCATCCACACCCGACATCGAGCACTCGGTGACCGACTTCGATCTGCGCCCTTTCGATGGCCACCCGGCCCAGGGGTTCGATTTGCCCATTGATGGAGTCGGAGAGCGCCACCCATTTCGGTCCGGCGACTTCGTTCCAATATTTCGCCTGCTGAGCGTTGGCACCCTCGTCTTGGACCGTTTCGTCGGCCATTTTTCGCTCCTTTTTGGACAGCTTCTAGAGCCCGAGTCTAGCTCGCCGCGAAGGCACCCCACAGCGAGTTCTGCTCTTCGCCGGAACCGCAAACTGCGGGACGGGAATTCGGGGTGGGGGTGTGTGGGGGGGGGCCGCCTGCCATCGCCTCGAGTCGCCCAACCCCTTCGGCGGAGAAAATACGTAAAAGATCCCCCGGCCCGGCCCGATCTGCCCCGATGCAGAGGCTACGGAGCCGGACCTGTCATACCCTCGGCCAGCAGTCCCTCCACGCCCGCAAAGAAAGAGACGATGGCTCGGCTCGACCCCTTGCTCGAAGTGCAGAGTTTCGACCTTCAGGCCGACCGCCTGGGAGAACAACGCGCGGGTTTACCCGAGCGCCAGGCTTTGACGGCCTGCACGGCGGAAATCGCGAACAACGACCGACTCCAAGCTGGGGCCAGGGAGCGACGCGACGATTTGGCCCGCAGGGAACGCGAGGTCGCCGGCGAGGTTTCCACGGTCGCCGCCGGGGCCAAGGATGTCGAAGGCCGCCTCTACTCGGGCGAAGTCACCGCGCCCAAGGAACTGGGGACCCTGCAGGAAGAACTCCGCTTGGCCAGAGAGAAACAGGCCGGGCTCGAGGAACGCGAGCTTGAGATCATGGAAGAAGTCGAGGCGCAGGAAGCCGATCTCCGCCGCCTCGCCGGCCTTCGCTCCGAGGCCGACACCCAAAACGAGGCGCTTCGCGCGGCCATCGGCGATGCGGAAAAAAAGATCGACGCAGAGTTGGAAGTCCTCGCCACCCAGCGCGAAACCCCTCTGGCCACATTGCCACCCGACTTCGTCGAGACCTACACCACCCTTCGCGGCAAGCCCAAACTCGCCGGGAAGGCTGCCGTCCATCTGCGCGCAGGTCTTTGCGAAGGTTGCCGGGTCAGCCTGCCCCGGGTGGATCTCAGCCGAATGCTGGCCGAGCCCGAAGAAGCGCTGATTCGGTGCCCTCACTGCACCCGTCTTCTGGTGCGCTAAAAACCGCCGTTAGTCCCCGCCAACCGCGGGGCGATCGCGCGCCAGCAAGCAGAGATAGTCCAGGGACAGGGTCGCGCCCGCCAGGGCTGTAATCCCGGAGACATCGTAGGGTGGAGCGACCTCGACGAGATCCATGCCCACGAAGTCGATCCCCTCGAGCCCGCGAAGGATCCGCCGCGCAAGCTGGGTAGACAGCCCACCCACTACCGGCGTGCCCGTTCCCGGTGCGAAGGCGGGGTCAAGGCAATCGATATCGAAGCTCAGATAGGCGTGTCCCTGCCCCACCACCTCGCGGATCTTTCGGGCCGTCTCCACAGAGCCCACTTCCTCAACCCAATCCGCATCCAAAACTTCGAACCCATGGCTTTCGTTATTGTGAGTTCGAATGCCGATCTGGACCGAGCGCGCGACGTCGATCAAGCCCTCGCCCAGGGCGTGATAGAACATATTGCCGTGCCCAAGTTCCGGCTCGTCGCTCCAGGTGTCCGAGTGGGCGTCGAAGTGCACCAATGCCACCGGGCCATGATGAGCGGCATGGGCACGCAGAATCGGGAGGGAAATCAAATGCTCTCCGCCCAGGCTCAGCGTCGAAGCCCCGCGCGCCAGAATTTCGCCGGCGAATGTTTGCGTGGCCTCGAGCATCGAGGCCACGTAGCCGGGGGAAAACGTCACGTCCCCGCCATCCACCACCGCCAAACGGTCGAACGGATCGAAACCCCAGGGCCAGTGCTCCCCCCAGACCAAGTCCGCCGAGGCCACCCGAATGCCCCGGGGTCCGAAGCGGGATCCAGGCCGGCTGCTCGTTGTGAGATCGCACGGAACCCCAAAGACCACCACATCGGCCCGATCGAAATCCCGGGTGTAGCGACGGCGCATAAAACTGAGCGCCCCCGAATAGGGAGGCTCAAACTCGGTGCCATAGAGCCCCGATGCGGTGAATGCGCCATCCCCCACGGGCTCTGCGTCTCTCGCCGAGATCGCACGGGCGCCCGGCGGCCCCTCCCCGGTTTTTTCTTTCGCCATCGCGATTTCGCCCCTCTCACCCATGCCACCGTGCCCGCAAAACGGACTTCGGCCCGAGGACCCGCTAGCCTAGCCCTTGCCCGGCCCAAAACGGCACCGCGGATTCGGCTTTCTGCATCATAGACCCCACAAAAAAAGCCAAGGGCTGCCCGCGACTCGCCCGAGTGGACATCACGATGTTGAAACTCCTCCAGAAATTGCTCACCCGAGAGAAACTGCTGAGGCGCCTCGGCCCCGTTATTGGCGACTTCAATCCCTTCCTCCCCGAGTATACCCGCGACCCGTATCCGACCTTCAAGCGCTTCCGCGAAGAGGAGCCGATCTTTTTCAGTCGGGTCTTCGGCGCGCATTTCGTCACCCGCTACGACGACTGCGTCGAGATGCTGCGAAGTCCAAAAACCAGCGCCGACCGACGCGACACTTTTTTGTTTCGCGCCGTCCGGTGGTTCAACCGCGACGAGCCCGAGTTCTCCGCCTTTTTCGAGCGCAATCTCCTCATGATCGAAGGCCAGGACCACCGGCGATTGCGTGGCCTGATCAGCAAGGCCTTCACGCCCCGCCGAGTCGAAGCTCTCCGCCCGCGCCTTGAGGAGGTGGCGGATGGCCTGCTCGACAAGGTTGCGCCCGCCAGCGCCATGGAACTCATTTCCGATTTCGCCTACCCGTTTCCGCTCATCGCCATCGCAGAATTGCTGGGCGTACCGCGCGAGGACCATTTCCAATTTCGGCAATGGACGGCCGGCCTCGTTCAGATCCTCGATCCCCTCCAAGGCAGCGAGGGTGCCGCACCCATGCGCCGGGCAACCCGGGATCTCTTCGCCTACTTCCGCCCCCTGCTCGCCGAGCGTCGCGCCGAACCGCGAGACGATCTGCTCTCGGCCATGCTTCAAGCCGAAGACGACGGGGACCAACTCGACGAAAACGACCTGCTTGCGCTCTGCACCCTGGTTCTCGCGGCCGGCCACGAAACCACCGCCAACCTCGTGGGCAACGCGGTGGTCGCCCTGCTCCGGCACCCCGAACAACGCAAACGCCTGGTGGAGGATCCCGGGTTGCTCCCCACTGCGGTCAACGAGTTCCTGCGCTTCGACTCGCCGATCCAATTCACCGACCGGGCGATCGCCGAGGATTTCGAACTCGGTGGCCAGCATTTCCGCAAGGGCCAATTCGTCGGAATCCTGCTGGCCTCGGCAAATCGCGATGCCGATCAATTCGAGAACCCGGACCGCCTGGATGTTGGGCGAGACCCGAACCCCCACCTGGCTTTGAGCCACGGGGCGCACTTCTGCCTCGGGGCCCAGTTGGCGCGAATGGAAACCGAAATCGCTCTCGGGGCCCTGCTGCGGCGCTTTCCCGACTTCACCGGTGAACCCGAAGCCGTCGCATGGCGCCGCTCATCCCTGCTACGCGGCCCCGTGGCTGTGCCCCTGAACCTCTAGGCGCTGGTGCCGACAGGCCCAAAGGAAAAACCCCTGACCGTGAAGCCCCAAACCGCCGAGCCGCCCCTTCGTCTGGCGGAGTTTCTATTGGATGCGCCCAATCTCGTGACCCTGGGCGGCCTCGCCGTGGGCTTGGGCGCCCTGGGCCTGGTGGTTCAGGAGCGGTTCGGTCCGGCGCTCTGCCTGGCCCTTGGGGCGATCCTGATCGACCATCTCGACGGGCGCCTGGCGCGCAATCGCCCCGAACGCTCGCCCGCCCTCCACACGTTTGGGGCCCACCTGGACTGCTACGCGGATTTTGTTTCCAAGGGCGTCTTCCCCGCGCTCATGCTCCTCACTCTCGGCGCTTTCTCCCCGGTGTTCTGGCTCATCGCCGGAACGCATCTGACCGTCATCGCAATCCGCTACAGCTACGAGTTCGTCCCCGGAGCGCCCCGGCGCGGCCTCTCTCCCGACTACAGCATCCTGGCCTTCGCCCTCCTTTACTTGGCGTCACCCCGCTGGGGGAGTGTCTACCCGGGAATTTTGGCTGCCGTGATGATCGCGATGGCGGGCCTCAACCTGGCCCCCTTCACTCCACCCAAGCTCAGAGGGCTGGGCTTGATCGCCTTCGTTGTCTCCTCGCTCACCCTGATGGCGTTTCTGGCGGGGCGCCCCTAGGCGAAAAAGAAGGGCTCCGGGCAAGAGCAGAGCGACCCTGACGGCGCTCGACGTGCCGAACACGCTTGCCCAACCCGGTGGAGTCCCGTTTCCAGATCGCTACGCTTGGCTTTTTTGAAACCCTTGTCGAGGTGCCCCGTGTCCCAGTCCGAAAGCTTCCGTTCGATTCCCGATCTCCCCCGCGCCTTCGCGAAATCCCAAGGCGACAAGCCCGCGCTGG
>DUCH01000202.1 GCA_012959865.1 Myxococcales bacterium
GCGAGGGCATCCGGGATCGGCCCGCTGCCCACCGCAGTCCGAACGACCTCCTCCCTTTCGGCTTCACCACCGCCTTCACCTTCACCGCTTTCACCTTCACCGCTTTGGCCTTCGCTGCCTTCGGTGCCCGAACCCGTGATTTCGGGGTCATGGCTGCCGAGCAGGGTTGGCGCTTCGGGCTGGCCGGGCTCCGCGGGTTCGCCACCCGATACCGCGCCCAGCGCGGGCGGACCATCCTCGGGTTGGGAAGCCACCATGTCCCGGGCGATTTCCTCGATATCGTCAGCGATGAGCCTCCCCGCATAGAGCGAGCGCCAGATCTCCTTGAACGCCCAGTCGGGCCGACGCCTCCAGCCCCAGGGCACGGGGTTCGGCACCTCCCGAGCGTTCGGCGGGCGCAGGAGCCGCTCGAGTCCTTCGACCCGCCGGTAGTAGCGCCGCATGAATTCGCTGTATTCGGGGCCGAGATCGCGGTGGATGATTGCGTTGATCACGGCATCGACGGCGAGATGGCGCGCGGGCGAAAGCACCTTGAAGCACTCGGTATGGCGCAGAAGAACATGGAGAAATTCGTGGCAGATCACCGCTTTCACGAATTTTTCGTCGATGCGCTTGCCCCGCCGGCAGTGCTCGCTCAAGAAGTTGAGATTCACGAGCAGCCGCGGACGCTCCTCAAGGGTCACGGCGAGGGTCGGCACCCGGTCGGTAAATTCGATGTTCAAAATTTTGAGAACCGCGCGCACCGCCAAGGGGTTCTCCTCGATGAGTTCGCTGTACGTGGCCCTGAAATCGTCTTCGGTGAAGCGCGCCCGGAGCTTCCTGGAGCGGGTCGATTTTTCTTCGCTCATGCTTCGTAGAACCTCCTGGGGTTGAAGAGTTGCAAGCGCCGCTTCAGGCTGGAACGCGTCCAGATCAACGGCCGGGCGGGGTCGAAAAAAAACGGCGTGGCGTGGCCGAGGATCAGAGCCACCCGCAGAATGGCCTCGGGGGGCGCCGCACGGACCGAAAGTGCCTTCACCGAAACCGATTCGCGGCAGATACTCGGCCCAATGCGGGGCAGGAGTTCATGGCACGCCTCCTCGGCATTCTCGAAACCGCACCGACCGAGAAGCCGCTGCACGAAGGGCACGGGATCCGACGAACCGAAATCGATCGCCGCCCCGAGCACCCGCGGAAGACGGAGCCCATCTCTCCCGGTGCCGAGCACGCTGGCCCGAATGGCCTGCTCCCGTCTCCGGGACATCGGACCGCCCGCGTTGCACCCGTAGCCGATATCGCTCGGCGACGGCTGCGCCTCCCCGTAGACCTTGTACGGGGGGGCGGACGGCAAAGCGTGGGACGAAACCGATGAAACTTGCGAAATGAGTTCGCTCATGCCGCGACCCCCCGATTCCAATCGCCGGATTCGATGGCGTCACGAATCGTGGTCACGCACTCGTTGAACTCGGCCTCGAACGCATTGGGGTCGTCGATGGCTTGCTGGTTGACGATGCACCAGTAGAAGAGCTGGCGCGCCCGGGCCAGGCGCGGCCCCTGCAGACGCATCAGGACCTTGCCCGTCCGCTCGAGTTCGGGGTTGGGAATGTCCGGATCGCTTCTGCGCTGGGACCAGGTGATATTTCCATCGATGGTCAAAAGCTCGGACGCGATGCGAGCAAAATCGGCCACGGCCTCGGCCCCCACGCGCAACTTGCCGTCGAGCGCGGCCGGGTAGGCCGCCAGGCAGAAGGCCGCCGCACGCGCACGACTTTCATTGGCGATCAATTGCTCCACCGCCAGGGTGCCGGAATCGCGCGAGGGGCACTGCCGGATCAGGATCTCGAGTTTCTTCGCCAGGTTTCGCTCGGTGTGGAAGAGATGCACCCACCGCTCGTCTTCTTCGGCCATGCAGACCGCCCAGGCCGCTTGGTGGGCGGCCTCGACGGCAACCTCGGCGGGCGCGTCTCCCCAAGCGACGTGGGGCAGGCTGCAGCGAAGCACCTTGAGGAAAAGGGCGCTGGTCGCCTCCCCAGCGACGAGGGTCGCCGCCAGCAGGGTGCGGGCCAACAGCCGAGCGCGCCGGGGGGAGACCCGAATCGCCGCTTGCCCGAGCTCCGTAGTGGCCACGCACGCGTAGGCCAGAACGGGCTTCGGGGTCGTGGGAAGCTTCTCGAGAAATTCCGCGCGCCAGCCCGCCACCGCGCGTGCGAGGCGCCCGCCGTCGTCGGACCGCGCACCCTCGCCGCTGGGGTCCGCCACCCGCGTGCGATCCTTGAGCGACAGCTGCTCCCAATCGCCCACCTCCACCACCACCGCGAAGCGGTCGGCCAGTGCGGGGTCGAGCGGCTCGGACCCGACATAGGCCTCGCTGCCCGCCCCCTGGTCGGGGCTCGAGGGGTTCATGGCCGCCCAGCGGTAACGCAGCTTTTCGAGCGCGATGCCCTGAACCCTTCGTTCATGCACGAGGGAGAAAAACCGGTTCTGATGCTCGGGCTTGCAGCGGCTGATCTCGTCGACGAGCACCGATTCGGCGCCCCAGATGGTGGCGGGGGTTTCGAGGAACCGGATGCTGTCGCGCGCTTCGTCGGGGTAGGGGAAGCCCACGAGATCATCAAAAGAGATGAGGCTCGCGTTGTAGTGGCGGTGCTCGAGCCCCAGGGCCTCGCTGATGGAGTTCAGCAGAAAGGTCTTGCCCGTTCCGCTCTTCCCGATGAGCAGGATCGGATCCTCGGTCACCAACGCGGCCAGGAGCACGGGCTCGAGCTTGCCAAAGCCGTAGGCGCCGAGGGCCGCAAGGTAGGGCGCGGACCTTCTTGCCTTCGTGGCAGTCTTTGCCCTATTCGCCTTCTTTGACTTGGCCGGCTTGTTCGACTTATTCGATTTGCTCGACTTGTTCGAGTTGCCCGAATCCGAGGCGGGGGCGGGAGTTGTCGCGGTGGCCGCCGGAGCGGCGGACTTCTTGCGCTTGGCCATGGTGGTGGCTTCCTTTCGCGTTGTGAAACGCATCGAAAGCCGGCGCGGCGCTTGACCTGCCTTCCCGGTTGGGGGAGACGAAGAACGGGAGCACGATTTCCCGTACGTTGACCGAAGATCGTAAAACGATTTCAGCCACATCCCCCCGCGATGGGGGTGACCACCTTGCCCGGGAAGGCAGGTTGGCGGAGCGCCAGCTCACTCTTGATGCGTATTCGGTTGTGGGTTTCCTATTTTTGTTTTTTGTCGTTGGTTTGTGTGGTGGTGCTTGTGTGGTGGCTTGTGTGGTGGCGCTTAGGGCCCACCCCTGGCGGAACAAAGCCCGTTGTGGAAATGAAAGCCCGGTGCGAAAAAGAAGACCCCCGCTGAAAAGCACGCAGAGCGGCTCACAGAGAGCAACTTACACACAACGAATCCGGGCAAGAATCCACGCGAGATCCACGCAAGGAATCAATTAGTTCAAGAAGACCGTTTCATTCAGGTTCATTCAGGAAGACCGTTTGTTTTGCCCCGGGTCTCTCCCGGAGCCGCATCTCTTTGCCACCGTTGCCCGGTCTGGGCTGGTTGGCGGAGCAATTGCTCCTCTTGATGCAAACATCAATATGCCAGAGCACCGACGGGATGTCAATCAAGAACCGAGCGCAACCCGAACATGAACAGCCGGGCGCGGCTTCAGTCACGCGCCTAGTCGATAGCGGATAGTGACTCCAGCTCGCGGATCGCTCGCACGTACTTCGCGGATCGTTCTCGGTCCTCTTCTGTGGGGTTCGCGATGCGGCTGAGGTCGGCGTTGTCGCGCAGGTCGGCCAGCTTCACATGGGCGCCAATGGGATCTTTGCTGGCGCGGCGAACGAATTTTTCGTAGTCCTCGCCCTCTCGTTTCGAGACCGCGTCGATCGCATCGAGAACGGCCTCGGAAAAGCCCTCCTCCCGCAGCCGCTCGAAGGTCCATGCATCACAATCTTCCACCACGTCGTGCAAGATCCCCGCGATTTTCTGCTCCTGGGTATCCAGCGCCATCATCACCCTGAGCGGGTGGAGGATATAGGGCGCCTTGGCCTTGTCGGTCTGGCCCGTGTGGGCTTCTGCGGCGATCGCAATCGCGCGCTCGAGTGTGCTCATGATTCGGAGATCCTCCGGCTGCGGCTCCCATGATTTGGGGTTTGGAGCCGATTTTCGCTCGCAGGCCCTGCGCCCACGCCGTACGCGCTGACATCATGAACGCCCCGTTCGCCCCCGGGTGCACCGCCGCGCTTCGTCAAGCAGCGGCGGGCAGCCCGGGGACCCGGAACCCCATCGGTCTCTAGGCGACGCGCGCTTCCTCGAAGACGAGGCGCATACGCAAAGCCCTGGTGGTCGTTTCCTTCCACCCGACCCAAGCCCGCGCCGTCGCTCGGGGATGGGATGAGTTCCGCTGTGCATTCGTCGGGTGCCCCGGGACCAGTTTCTGACCCGTTCTTCTTATGTCATGGGCACGCCTTGGTGGCATGGCTCTCATTTCGGCTCCCGAACCCGTGCTTTCAGCTTTTGTATGCCGAAGCGGTGGCGGGCCGACGCGTGACGCTCGAAGAGGCACCTGGGCGAAAGACGTGAATCTCGGTTGGGGTCCGGTCTTGCGCGGTAGGGCCTGGG
>DUCH01000203.1 GCA_012959865.1 Myxococcales bacterium
CGCATCATGGCCGAAATCGAAGCCACAACCCTAGATGGCAGTGCGCCTGAGCATGCCGATGAAGAAAGCGAGGAAGGTGACTTCAGAGTCCGCGTGCTCGTTCTTCCTTTCGGTTTCACGGGGTCCGAGGACGCCAATCCAGTCTCCGAGCCGGGAACCGACCCCGACCTGCAAACCCTGCTCAAAACCGAGATGTCCGGGTTTTCCCGGCATCTCGTATCGATCCATGTGAACGTCTCGTGGGAAGAAGGTCAGGCAAGACGAGCCGTAAACCGAACCTCCTTTGCGTTCAATCTTGAAAATGCGAAAAAGATCTACCCTGACAAGGAACAGGAAGAAGCTGAAGAGACCTCCGAGGCAGATGACGACGAAGACGAAGAGGAGGATTTTCGATGAGGCTGCTGAACCGATTCACGATTGATCGGCCTCGAAGGGCCGGCTTCACCCTGATTGAGGTGATGGCCGCGATTTTCCTGACCAGCATGGTCATTACGTTCGCCGTGAGCTTCTACATTAATCTGGCTAATATCAGTCAGGCCGCCATCATTCGTACTCGTCAGACCCTGCAAGCCACGAGCGCGATTGAAAGGGTCGCGCGCGACCTCGCGAGTACCGCGTTCATCGTGAAGTCCGAGGAGACCGACCCTCTTGCTCATCCCTGGGCTTTCGTGGCCGAGAGCCGCTTCGCCTTCGACGGGTCGGACTTGATCCGATTCAACAGCCGAAGCAAGAGCCCGGGAGAGGGGGCGTATCACGATTCAGACCTATTGCAGATTGTCTATCAGGCCATCGACGAAGAGGATGGGAGCCTGACTCTCCTTCGGTGGTCGTCCCCGGGACTGCCAACCGGTCAGTTTGCCGATTACCCAGGGGTTGACGACGACCGAAATTTCGTCGTCGCTGAGGGACTCGGCTCGTTCTCCTTGCGTTTTCTCGACGACAATGCGCAGTGGCTCTCCGCCTGGGACTCCTCTCAACTTGAGAACTCTAGTGAACTCCCCGTAGGGGTAGAGATCGACGTTTCGGTCTGGCAGGGAGAGAGTGAGGACGGTTGGTCGGACAACACTGACGATGCGCAGCACTTCGTCAAGCGCGTCTATCTTTACCAGCGCCCTCTCGATTTGAACGAAATGATTCGCGAGCGCGACGAGGCCGAAGCCAAGGACAAAGCCGACTCGCTCACGGTGGGTGGGCAGGGGAAAAGAGCCGAATCGAGCGAAGGAGAAAACAATCCGCAGAATGCCGACGAGTCATTTGGCGGCGAAGTCGCATCTCAGGGATCGGTAGCCGAGTGCGTCCGGAACAACTGGGCCCTGTGTGTCGAGCGCTACGGCGAAGGAAACTGCGGCGTCTGGTCGAACGTAACCTCGGTCCCCCTCGGTGCTTTCGGTATCGACATCCCATGGTGTCAATAGTGATGAGACAAATACGATCTCAGCGAGGGATTGTCTTGCCGATGGTTCTCATCATCGGGCTCATCCTCAGCGCGTCGATCTTCAGTTTCCTGCGCCGCAGCATGGTCGACTCTTTTCTGGCCCGCAATTACGAGCGGGTAGCCGCCGCCGAAGGACTCGCCCGGGGTGGAATCAGCATCGCCACGGCGGTCGTCTTCAATCATCGGTATTCGAAAGATATTGGACTGTTTAAGAAAAAGGATCCCGGAGCGACCTTTAGTGATCTCTGGGCCCGGGTGACGCACTCCACACTGGAAACCAAGTGGGGGGGAACTCTCAAAATTACCATCGAAGAAACCGGTTCGAGACTCAACTTGAACGCACTAGTCCCTGTCGGCAGAACCGAAGAAGAAAGCCAGCCCAGCGAGGAGGCCGAGGAGTTCCTCGTGGCGTTTTTCGAAAAAGTGATCGACGAATCTCAGACTCAACTCGCGGGCAGCACCTATGACCCCAGGGAAATGGCTCGCAATCTGCTGGACTATCTCGACCCCGACGATGTCGGGATCAGCGGAAAAAACGAGAGCGAGTACTATTCTAACCAAGATCCCCCATACAAGGCTGCCAACGGCCCGCTGCTCAGCATCGAGGAAATCGCCCTCATCGAGGGCTTCGACGCCCGAATCACCCGGAGGATCAAGCCTTATGTCACCGTCTACCCCCTGCTCGGGGAAACAGGCATCAACGCCAACACCGCCCCTGCCCACGTACTGGCGCTGATTCTGTACGGAAGCAGCGGCGATATGCGCCTGGCCGACGAGAATATCGTGCGGTCCATTCTTAAAAATCGTCAGCAAGACCGGATCGTCTGCAGTCAGACGGAAAGTGACACCGAGCGCTGCGTTTCCCTGTCGGAGGTCGGACTCGGTACGGGTTCGATCTACCCACCGGTCGAATTACCCCAGGAGGCATATTTTTTTCGGGTGATTTCAGAAGGCCGAGTTGAGGATGTCGTACGCCGAGTTGAGGCGGTCGTCGACATTTCCGACCGAGAAAATCCTCAACTGCTATCTTGGCGGCTGTTATGATCCCGGCTGGGAGAAGATCGACATGGTTATGACCAAGAATTTGCTGGGCCTGGATGTGGGGTCCCATTCTATCAAGGCCGTAGAATTTCGGCAGACGCTCCGTGGCCTTGAATTCATACAGGGCCAATCCTCCCCGGGAACCGCCGAAGAATTTCCCCAAAGCGAATCCGTGCGCCATTTCATGGAACTCCATGGATTCTCGAAAGACAACGTCACCTGCGCGATTTCCGGCCAGCGCATCGCCAATCGCCGGCTGGACTTCCCTTTTCGGGATTCGAGAAAACTCGCTCAGGCGATCCCCTTCGAAATCGAGGCCACCATGCCTTTTGATTTGGAAGACCTTGTCGTGGACTGGCAACTCGTCACCGCAGAACGAGACCATGGAACGGTGGCGGTCTCCGTCGCTCAGAAACAGGATGTGAGCGATTTTCTTGAGCTCTTGGAATCCGCCGGCTGTTCGCCCCGGATCCTCGAGGCCGAAGGTTTGGCCCTGGGCAACCTCGCCGGAATATTTGATTTTCCAGGGGTTCGACTCCTTGCAGACATCGGACACAAAAAGACCTCGGTCTGCCTCTGCATCGACGGCAAACCCGTCGCGGGGCGCACCGTCCCCATTGCGGGAATGGCGATCACCGAGGCCATCGCGCGAGATAGAAAAATCGACTTGGAAGCAGCAGAACGCCTGAAGTGCGAAGTCGGATTCCTCGATGAAGCCAAGTCGACCCAGGCAGTCCACGCATTGGCCGCGGTCGACCGCATCGCGCGCGAGCTCGTCCGCAGTCTCGACTCTCTCGATCCCACATCGGGATCACTGATTAGTCATCCCGATTGCCAGATCATCCTGATGGGTGGAACCGCCAATCTTGGCCGCATTGACGAGTACATTGAGTCCCTGACGGGGCTTCCCACCCAGCTGCTCACTGCCCCTGAAGATCCCTCCAAGGCAGCTCTTCTGAAAGGCTGCGACCCCCTTCTTTTGGGTCCGGCCCTGGCCTTGGCCCTACGCTCCAGTTCCGAGGCTCTGACCCAGTTCAATCTTCGCAAAGACGAATTCAGCTACCGAAGCAGCTACACCTGGCTCTTCGGACCCGAACTTCGTCCCACATGGGGCATGGCTCTGGTCTGCTTGCTTCTTGCCGGGCTGAGCGGGATTGTGAGCATGCAACTGGAATCGCGCCGGGCGGACCAACTCGAAGGACAACTGGCAAGTCACTACACCCAATTTTTCCCCGACCAGCCGATCCCGAGTCAACCGCTCGCTGCCTTCAGCCAGCAGGTCGTTTCCGCCCGAGAGCGCGCCAGCTTCCTGGGACTCTACGGCGGAAACCTCTCCGCCCTCGATCTGCTGACTCTGCTCTCCGAGCTCATTCCCAGCGACCTGACCCTCAAGTTCGACGAAATCAGCATCGATCAGAACGTGATCCGCATCAAGGTCGCGGCTCAGAACTACGAGGCCCAGGACCGGCTCGAGAACGTCCTCAAATCCGAATCCGTGTTTGCCGCGGCGGATGTATCGGGCAGCGCCAAACGGCTCAAGGACGGAAGCGTCACCTTTGGACTCAGCATCCCACTCAATCAGACCGAGGGCGAAATATGACCGGTTTTCTTCAGAGAATCAGTGCCGAGTGGGCGCGCCTAGCACCGCGAGAACAAGTCCTTCTAGCGATTACCGGAGCCATGCTTCTGGTCGCACTGTTTTCTCTGGGCATCGTCAACCCCCTGCTCGACAAGCTAAGCAGCACCGACGATCGGATCGAGACCGCCCGGGGCCAGCTCCAGAAAATGGTCCGCCTCGAACGCGAACACTCCGAGATTCAGGCGCGGCTTTCGGGCGTAGAGAGCCGTATCGAAAACCAAAGGGGCCAGCAGAATATTCGTACCCTGCTCGAGAACCTCGCGCAGCAGTCGGAAGTGCGAATCGCGTCGATGGAAGAAAGACAGGCCGGAAAAAACGATCAATACGTCGAAAACAAAGTCGAAGTTTCCCTCAAGAGTGTCTCCCTGAGCCAGACGATCAAATACCTCCACAACATCGAAGCTTCCGACCAACAACTCTCGGTCAAGGGATTGCGGATCCGGGGGAAAAAGATCGGTGGCGACGC